>DATJWN010000360.1:0-4219 GCA_035501235.1 Reyranella sp. | reverse complement strand
CCGTTCGGCACCGACGATCTCGGGCGCGACACCTTCGCCCGCGTGCTCTACGGCGGCCGCGTCTCGCTGCTGATCGGCCTGTTCAGCGCGGCGCTCAGCGTCGTGCTGGGCATGACCATCGGCATGCTGGCGGGCTTCTTCGGCGGCGCCCTCGACGAGGTGCTGATGCGCATCACCGAGGCGTTCCAGATCCTGCCCAAGCTCCTGGTCGCCGTCGTCGTGATCGCCTTGATCGGCAGCGGCCTCACGCGCGAAGTGCTGGTGATCGGCCTGCTCAGCTGGCCCGCCACGGCGCGCGTCATCCGGGGCAGGGTGCAGGTGATCCGCCACGAGGAGTTCATCGCCGCGGCCGAGATGTCCGGCGCGTCGTGGCTGCGCGTGCTGGTCCGCCACATCGCGCCCAATGTCCTGGCCTTCCTGCTGGTGAGCGCCTCGCTGCAGGTCGCCTCGGCCATCATGTCGGAGTCGTTCCTGGCCTTCCTCGGCCTCGGCGACCCCGATCATCCGAGCTGGGGCCTGTTGTTGCAGCAGGGCCAGCTCTTCCTCGAGGAAGCCTGGTGGCTCACCACGTTTCCGGGAATCGCGCTCGCCATGACCATCCTCGGGCTCAACCTCTTGGGCGACGGCCTGCGATGACGCCCATGGCGATACCCGTCCTGTCGATCAAGGACTTGCGCATCTCCTTCCCGACGGCGACCGTCGTCGAGGGCGTAGGCTTCGACGTCATGCCGGGCGAGATCGTGGGCGTGGTGGGCGAATCGGGATCGGGCAAGTCGATGACGGCGCGCTCCGTGCTGCGGCTGCTGCCCAAGACCGCGCGCCTGCAGGGCAGCATCCGCTTCCGGGGCGAAGAAGTGCTCGCCATGTCGCCCGCCCAGATCCGGGCGATGCGCGGTGCGCTGGTCTCGATGGTCTTCCAGGACCCGATGACCTCGTTCAATCCCGTCTTGCGCATCGGCGACCAGATCGCCGAGGCCGTGACCTTGCATGGCAAGACGAACGCCAGGACCTTGCGCGCCCGCGTCGCCGACCTGCTCGCGTCGGTCGGCATCGCCAACGCGAGCCAACGCGCCAGGGCTTACCCGCACGAATTTTCCGGCGGCATGCGCCAACGTGCCCTGACGGCGATGGCCGTGGCCAACGGCCCGGCGTTGCTGATCGCCGACGAGCCCACGACGGCGCTCGACGTCACGGTGCAGGACCAGATCCTGCAGCTCATGCGGACGCTGAACGAAAGATCGGGCACGGCGATCCTGCTGATCACGCACAATATCGCCGTCGTGGCGAGCCTCTGCCGACGCCTGATCGTGATGTATGCCGGCCGCGTGGTCGAGGACGGGCCGACCGACGAGGTGCTGACCGCGCCGCGCCATCCCTACACCTGGTCGCTGCTGCAATCCGTGCCGCGCCTCGATCGCGCGGCCGGCCGGCTGGTCGCCATCCAGGGCCAGCCGCCCGATCCGGCAGCGCCGCTTTCCGGCTGCAAGTTCCATCCGCGCTGCCCGTGGGCCGAGGAACGCTGCAAGACCGTCGAGCCGTCGCTCGACGAGGTCGGCACGGGCCACCACGTGCGTTGCGTCGTGCGGCCCACGCTATGATGCCCCTCGTCCGCGTTTCGGGGGTCAGCAAGCACTTCCCCAAGACCAGGGCGGTGGATGGCGTGAGCTTCGACATCATGCCGGGTGAGACGGTCGGCCTGGTGGGCGAGTCCGGCTCCGGCAAGTCGACCCTGGGCCGCGTGATCGTGGGCCTGCTGCCCGCGACCGGCGGCGAGATCACGATCGACGGCGAGAGCGTGGGCGCCCTGCACGGCCGCTCGCGCGCCAAGCTCTGGCGGCATGTGCAGATGGTTTTCCAGGACCCGTACTCCTCGCTCAATCCCCGCATGACCGTGCGCGATGCGCTGGCCGAGCCGCTGCGCAACTTCGGCATCGCGCGCGGGCCCGAGGCGGACGCGCGGATCCGCAAGACACTCGACGCCTGCGGCCTGCCCACCACGGCGATGACGCGCTATCCGCGGGAATTCTCGGGCGGCCAGCGCCAGCGCATCGGCATCGCCCGCGCTCTCATCGTGCGGCCGGACTTCATCGTCGCCGACGAGCCGGTCTCGGCGCTCGACGTCTCGATCCAGGCGCAGATCATCAACCTGCTGCAGGACCTGAAGAGCGAGTTCGGCCTCACTTATCTGTTCATCGCCCACGATCTCGCCGTGATCCGCCACGTCTCCGACCGGGTCGCCGTCATGTATCGCGGCAAGCTCGTCGAGACGGCGCCCGCCGCGACGCTCTACGACTCGCCGCGCCATCCCTACACGCAGCTCCTGCTGCGCTCGGTGCCCGTGCCCGATCCGCGCGCCGAAGCCGAGCGGCGGCGCAATACGATCGATGCCGAGGTCGTGAATACGGAGGCGACGGACAGCGGCTGTCCCTTCGCCGCGCGTTGCCCGAAGGCCACGTTCCCGATCTGCGGCGCGGCGCCTTCACTGACCGATCGAGGCAGCTTCCATCAGGCCGCCTGCCATCTCGCCTAATCAGGTCTTCTTGCCGAGCTCGGCGAAGACGAAATCCTCGCGGGCGCTCGCTTCGCCGTCGAAGATGTGGCGCACCACGCCGCCGTTGAACACGCCCGGCAGGGTGTAGGTGCAGAAGGGGAAGACCGGCAGGTCGTTCCAGACGATCTCCTGGATCCTGTCGTAGATCGCCTTGCGCTTGTCGAAGTCGACCTGCACGCGCTGCTCGTCGAACAGCTTGTCGAGGTCCTTGTTGACGTAGGCCGAGTTGTTGGCGCCGACCAGGTTCTTGATGTTGTTCGAATTGTAGAAGCGCTCGATGCCGATGTCCGGGTCCGGTCCCAGCGAGAACGAGGCCGCGGTCATGTCGAAATCGGGATTGGTGAACGAGGCCTGGATCCACGCGCCTCGATCGAGCGGCCGCGGGACCACCTTGATGCCGACGACCGCGAGGTTGCGGCTCATGATGTCGGAGATCTTGGCCGCCGGCAGGTCCTGGGCGGCAAACAGGAAGCGCAATTCGAAGCGCGTGCCGTCGGCCTTCTTCGCCAGGCCCGCCTCGTCGAGCAGCGCGTTCGCCTTGGCGGGATCGAGCGGATAGTCGGCGAGCTTCTTGTTGTGCAGCGGCGAGGTCGGCGGCACGGGGCCGATCATGTTGTCCGAGAGGCCCGGGAACACCGTGCTGCGGATGAAGGCTCTGTCGATCGCATAAGCCAATGCCTGCCGCACCCGCCGGTCGTCGAACGGCTTGTTGCGCAGGTTGATGTAGGCCTGGTAGCCCGAGGTCTGGATCCTGCCGAAGCGCAGCTCGATGTTCTTGAAGCGCTTGATGCGCGGCACCTCGGGCGCGGGCACCGCGCTCGAGTAGATCATGTCGACCTCGCCCTTCTGGAGCGCGGCGACCCGCGAGCCCGGATCGGGGATGATGCGGAACATCAGCTCGTCGAAGACGGGCTTGCCGGGCAGGAAGTACTTGTCGTTCTTCTTGTAGAGAATGTGATCGCCCGCCGCGTACTCGACGAACTTGTAGGGGCCGGTGCCGATCGGCTGGCGATTGTGCGGATCGCGCGCGACGTCCTTCCCCTCCCAGATGTGCTTGGGAAGGATCGCGCCCGCGAAGTTGCCCAGCGAGAAGATCAGCGAGACCTGCGGGTGGCTGAGCCGCAGCACGACCGTGTCCTTGTCCGGCGCCTCGACCTTGTCGATCGCCGCCATCGCGCCGCGATAGGGATGGAGCTTGGAATTCACCTGCCCCAGGGAGAAGGCCGCGTCTTCGGCCGTGAACGGCCGGCCGTCATGCCATTCGACGCCCGAATGCAGGTGGAACGTGTAGGTCAGGCCGTCCGGCGAAATCTCCCAGTTCTTGGCGAGATCGCCGGTGATCTTGCCGTCGAGATCCATGCGCGTGAGCGCGCTGTAGCACGGCGAGGCCGCGACGAAGCTCGAGATGGCCGAGCTCGCCGCCGAATTGAAGTAAGGCGGATCCTCCTCGATGCAGCCGATCAGGCGCCTGGGCTCGGCGGCGCGGACGATGCGGGAGGCCAGCGGCGCAAGTGCCAAGGCCGCGAGGGCCTGGCGACGACCGATGAAGCGCATCACTCGGCCGCCAGGCGCGACTTGTCGGCCCAGGGATCGGCCGGCAGCGGCAGGCCCATGCGTTCACGCAAGGTGTTTCCCCGGTATTCCTTGCGGAACAGGCCGCGGCGCTGC
>DATJWN010000359.1:0-6120 GCA_035501235.1 Reyranella sp. | reverse complement strand
CGACGTGCTCGCAGGCATCTACCTCCAGATGTGCGAGAAGAAGCCGCCGGTGCAGCGCATGAACTGGATCAGCGCCGAGCTCACCAAGATCTCGGTCAACACCTACGTCACGACCAAGATCTCCTACGCCAACATGCTGGCCGACATCTGCGACCGCCTGCCGGGCGCCGACGTCGATGTCGTCACCAAGGCGCTGGGCGCCGACACGCGCATTGGTGCCAAGTACCTCAAGGGTGCGATGGGCTATGGCGGCCCGTGCTTCCCGCGCGACAACGTCGCGTTCGCGGCGCTGGCCCGCAAGCTCGGCGCCAAGGCCGACGTCGCCGAGGCGACCGACGCCATCAACAACTATCAGGTCAAGCGGCTGAGCGACCTCGTCGCCAAGTTCGCCAAGTCGGGCACCAGGATCGCCCTCATCGGCCTCTCCTACAAGCCGCAGACTCCGGTCGTGGAGGAGAGCCACAGCGTGAAGCTCGCGCGCAGCCTCGCCGACTCAGGCTACGTCGTGAGCGTGCACGATCCGCTGGCGCAGGACGCGGCCCTGGCCGAGCTCGGCGACAAGGTGATCAGTGCCTCGCTCGAGCAGGCCGTGAAGGAATGCGATCTCCTGATCGTCGGCACCGGCTGGCCCGAGTACAAGGAGATCGATCCGTCCTGGGCCAAGCGCTCGGGGGCCAAGCTCACGATCCTCGACCTCTGGCGCACCTTGCCGTCCGAGAAGTTCGGCGACGTCGCCGACCTGATCTATCTCGGCTACGGGCGTTAATAGATCTCTTTTTTCCCCAGTCATCTGGGGAAGTGCCCCGTCATACGGGGGATGGGGTCATAACTACATATAGTGGTGGTTACCCGAAGGTTACCGTTAAACATATTGAATCTAGCCAGAATCTATGTGCAGTCGACCTCTGCCACCGCGCTTGATCTGCCCCAGCGTGCAGCGTCTCCTGCGGTCCCCGCGCTTCGACCGATCAGCCTTGGATCCGGGTCTCCAGGCCGTGGAGACTAATCGCACACGCTCGCGGTCCCTATTTTGATCAATGGACCGGAAGCGAGCGGTCAGGCCGCCTTCTTCTTGCGGAACTTCAGGATCTTCTCCTTCACCGTCACCGGCACGGCGAGCGGAACGCCCGCCAGCACCTGGCTGCAGAAGGGATTGATGTTGGCGCCGACATAGTCGGTGAAGATCGGCCAGTACTTGTTGTAGATCACGTTCACGCCGATGAAGCGGCGCGGCAGGCGCTTGCTTGGCGGTCGCGTCTCGCCTTCGGTCGAGGCGGCCTGGCGGAACAGGCGCTCGACGAGCTTGAGCTGCTTGCGGTCGACGGGCGACTCCTCCCGGCCGGTGCGGACCGGATCGTCGATCTTCTGGGTCTTGAGGCCGAACTCGAAGAGGAAGAGCTCCGTTCGCTTCAGAAGATCGGCGAAGCGGCCGGACTCGATCGCCGGATCCTCGACGTCGAGCGCGCATTCCTTCGGCAGCAGGATCGGCCCGGTGAAGCCCATGCCGCGCCAGGCGACGGCAAACTCACGCACGAAGTCGGCACGCGTGGCCACGATCATCAGCGCGGTCGCCTTCGGATAGGTGAGCACCTGGTCGCAGACGAAGGGCAGCGTGTGCGGCAGGTCGTAGGTCAGGTCGTCGAACAGGTGCCATTCGCAGCTGGTGTTGATGAACGGCGTCGTGGCGGGCTTGATTGCCTTGTCGAGCCCCGCGGTGTAGCGCTGGTAGGACGTGTCGCGGTCGAGATGCACTTCCTCGATCTCGACATCCGGCCAGCCCCAACTATCGGCCTGCGCCGGCACATAGGGTGACGAGACGTTCCAGATGTACTGGTCGTGGCTGTTCATCGTGGTCTTGCGGCCCTTGTTGTTGGCCGCCGCCACGCGGGTGTGGTCGCAGTGATAGCCGAACACCTTGTCGATCAAGGTGTCGACCCGGCCGCGATAGAGGGCGAGACGCGCCGCCAGGTTCGAATCGCAGTGCCAGCCCAGGATCATGGTCTCGTCGAAGCCGTGGATCGTGAACATGTCGTCGCGCAGCGCGGCCTGGAAGTCGCCCAGCGCGTCGTAGCGCATGGGCATGAAGTTGTGGACGATCTGGTTCAGGTGATAGCGCACCGACCAGTCACGCAGCTTCTCGAGGTTGCCGGCCGGGTCCTTGCGGTCGAAGGCCGCCTCCCACAACATCTCGGGAATCTCGAAGCGCGGGATCTGATAGAAGCCGTCCGGCACCTCGCCCAGGATCTGGCTCAGCGACTGGCCGGGCTCGCGCGACACCAGCAGCATGTCGGTATTGGTGTAGAGGACCCAGCGATTGTTCGGGTTGGAGCGCCGCAGCGCCACGTTGCGCGACTGCGCCTCGAGTGCCACGAGATGCGTCTTCGACTTGAGATGCACGTGCTGCTCGGGCCGCACGCGGAAGATGCGCATGACCTTGCGCGCCTTGTCGGTCAGCGTGTCGTGGATCGCCTCGGGGAAGGTCGGATGGTCGTCGGGCGTGTTGTAGTCGACGAACAGGATCTCGTCGTCCGGATCGGACATGACCTCGGCCAGCGCATTGAAGCTGATCGCCGCGCGCTTGTGGAGATTGTAGCCGTGGCTGTCGTTGCGTCCGTAGATGATGACGGAAAACATCGCTCGCTCCTACGGTCCCGGCCGGGACAATTCGTTGCGCGCCGCCGCATACTCGACCAGCGCGGGCGGCGCCCGTTCGACGACCTCGCGCCAGCAGCCTTGGGCCGCCTGCGGATTGCTGGCGACGGCGAGCACGCCGATCTGGAACAGCGCCTCGGCCTCCTCGCCCTTGGTCTCGGCGCGATGGCGGGCATCGTCGGGCGTGGCACGGCCGCATTGCAGGTCGATCAGCACCGCAGGCCATGCCGCACCGGCCGGCGTCTCGACGGCAGGCACCGGATGGCCGAGGCGCCGAAGCGCCGTGAGGCGATAGAGCTGCCAGTAAGGCTCGTGCGGGTCCTTGGCGATCGCCTGCTCGAGCTCGGGCAGCGCCGCCTCGTAGTCGGCCAGGCGCAACGCCACGCAGGCGCGGGCGGCGGGCTGCCATTTGGGCAGAAGCTGGAGCTGCCGGCGCCAGTCGCCGTTGGCCATGTCGAGCTCGCCCAGCGCCGCACAGGCGATGCCGTGGGCGTTGATGGTCTCGACGGATTTCGGGTTGGCGGCCAGAGCGACGTCGAACGCTTTGATGGCGTCGCGATACTTGCCCATCATCGCCAGCGCTTCGCCCTTGAGCGCGGTCAGGTCGGGATCGTTCTGCTTGATCTTGAGCGCGCGCTCGTAGCAGGCGAGCGCTTCCTGCGGCCGACCCTGGGCCAGCAATGCATTGCCCCAGCCGAGGTGCGGGAACGAACCGGTCTTGATGCGGGCGAGCGCCAGCTCGTAGGACTCGACCTCGAAGGTGAAGCGGCCGCGCTGGCGGAAGACGTAGCTGCGGTCGGGGGCGCCCGGATGCTGCCGCGCCCACAATTCGCGCGCACGCTGGTAGTCGCTGTGCGCGACGTCGAGGCGGCCCAGCATGTCGAGCGATTCGGCGCGCGCGGCGGCCGCTTCGGCGAAATTGGGCAGGAGCTCCAGCGCCTGGTCGAAATAAGAGATCGCCGGCTCGATCTCGCCCAGGCGCATGTGCGTGCGGCCGACGCGGAACAGGGCCTGGCCGCGGCGCTCCGGATCGGCGCTCTTCAGGTCTTCGTCGAGCGCGTTCGCCGCCTTCTTGCGCCACAACCCGCCGACGCCCGCCAACGCCGACAGCAAAAAACTAGGCTTACTCAATGCCCTCTGTTCCCCTTTGAGATTATCGGTGCTTGTTGGATGGGCTTTCTGGGCACACTCCGGCGACCCGGGACGGACCCGCTAACGTACCTGCCCCCGGCCCGTCAAGCGGCCCTCTGACGCGACCGGCTAGTGCCCGGCCGCCGCGGCCTATATATCCACGCCACCATGACCGTCACACAAGCGGTCTGCCTGGTCGGCGGCCGTGGAACAAGGCTCGGTCCGCTGACGGACCAGACCCCCAAGCCCCTGCTCGAAGTGGGGGGCCGTCCCTTCCTCGACTACATCGTGCATGAAGCCCGCCGCTTCGGCCTGCGGCAGCTCCTGTTGCTGACCGGTTACCGCTCCGAGGCGATCGAGGCGCGCTATGCCGGCAAGAGCTTCGGCCAGCTCGAGGTCGATGTGGTGGTCGAGCCGGAGCCCGCCGGCACCGCGGGCGCCCTCGCCAACGCCGCCGACCGGCTGGACGACACGTTCTTCATGCTGAACGGGGATTCGTACTTCGACTTCAACTGGCTCGGCCTCGCCCCCGCGCTCGACCGGCCGGGCTGGAAGATGCATGCGGCGCTGGCCACCGGCATCGAGGGCAGCCGCTACGGCCGTGTCGATCTCGGCGACGGGTTCATCCGCGGCTTCAGGCCCGAGGGGCCGAGCGGCCAGCCGATCAACGCCGGCATCTATCTCGTGCGCAAGACGGTACTGGGCGACATCAAGACCTCGCCCTGCTCGCTCGAGCGCGAGGTGATGCCGGGCCTTGCCGCGCGCGGCGAGCTGCTGGGCACCGCCGTCGCAGGCTCGTTCATCGACATCGGCATTCCCGACGACTTCGCGCGCGCGCAGGATCTGCTGCCGGCCTATATGCGACGGCCCGCGGCGTTCCTCGACCGCGACGGCGTGCTGAACCGCGACGACGGCTACGTCCATCGCCCGGACCAGATCGTCTGGGTGCCCGGCGCGATCGAGGCCGTGCGCTGGCTGAACGACAAGGGCTTCTACGTCTTCGTCGTCACCAACCAGGGCGGCGTGGCACACGGTTACTACACCGAGGAACATGTGCACGAGCTGCACCTCTGGATGCAGCAGCGGCTCCAGGCCGAAGGCGCCCATGTCGATGCCTTCGAGCACTGCCCCTTCCATCCCGAAGGCAAGGTCGAGCGCTACGCCCGCGAATCGGAGTTCCGCAAGCCGCTGCCCGGCATGCTGCACAAGCTGCAGCGCGACTGGACGGTGGCGCTCGACCGGTCGTTCATGGTCGGCGACCGAGACAGCGACGTGGAGGCCGCCCTCGCCGGCGGCGTGCCCGGCCACAAATTCGCGGCCGGCAACCTGCTCGAGTTCGTGAAGGGGATCGTCGGTCGTTAAGCGCCCTCTGTCATCCTTCGCTGCGCTCCGGATGACAGAGACGCTAGTAATGCCCCGCCAGCTCCGGCGTGATTTCCTTGGCGTCGGGACGGTACAGATACGCACCCTTCTTGTTGCCCCACCACACGATCTCGCGGCACCACTTCTGGAAATCGTCGTAGGGCTTGCTGGTGCGGTCGACGTTGACCAGCATCGGCTGCTCGCGCAGCAGCGCCTGCTCGCCGGTGCGGACCTTGTTCCAGTAGTCGAGGATGTCGTAGCGCAGCTTCACCGTGAGATCGGTCTTGGCGAAGGGCTGGTGCACCAGCGCGTGGTTGAGCTTGATCGCGTCCTCGATCACTTCCATCGGCAGGCCGGCGTTGCGCGCGCTCACCGTCTCGGCCAAGAGCTTGCCCGCCTCGGCGTAGAAGGCGTCGAACTTCCCTTCGGCGGTGAGCTTCACGAAGATGTACTCGTCGGCCGGCCAGAAGATGTTCAGGTATTCCTTCGAGAAGACGTACTCCGCGCCGCCCTGCTGGATCGACCTGGCCTCGCTTTCGAAGAAGGCGTTGATCTCGGCAATCATCGGATAGCGCTTGGGATCGGCGGCCATGAAGGCCTCGATCATGTCGCGATAGGTGATGCCCGAGATGCCGTGCGCCAGGATCAGCGGGATCTGGAACAGCTTGTCGAAGTGCAGCAGCGCCGTCATCCAGCAGAAGGTGCGCGTGCGGCGCCAATCCGCGAGCGGCGTCGAGGCCGTGGCAATGACGAGGTCCTGCACCTCCGGCACGTCGTCGTCGAGCTCGACCCGCTCACCGTGGATGTTGATGATCTTCGACTCGACCATGACCATGCCGTACTTCTTCTGATAGGCGGGGTCGCCCATCTCGGCATTGGGCAGGATCGACAGGTTGTTGAACTGGATACGGTTGTGCTGGCCGTTCTCCATGAGCTGGTCGACGCCGCGCACGAACGATTCGTAGGTCTCGCCGG
>DATJWN010000358.1:0-7467 GCA_035501235.1 Reyranella sp. | reverse complement strand
CAGCAGGCGGTCGCCGACGAGGCGGTACGCGTGATCATCCTGGCAGGCGCCGGCAAGCATTTCTCGGCGGGGCACGATCTCGGCAGCCCGCAGGAGATGGAGGACCAGAAGAAGACGCCGCTCGAGCCGGGGTTCAAGGGCGAATACCGGCGGCTGTGGGAGCGCTTCTTCGAGAACACGATGCGCTGGCGCGACCTGCCGAAGCCCACCATCGCCCAGGTCCAGGGCTACTGCATCATGGGCGGCATGATGATCGCTTCCGCCTGCGACATCATCATGGCCAGCGAAGACGCGCTGTTCGCCGACCGCGCGGTCAAATGGGGCGGCGCGCACGTTCAGTATTTCTCGATGCCGTGGGACCTCGGGCCGCGCAAGGCCAAGGAATATCTCTTCACCGGCGACTTCATCACCGCGCATCAGGCCGAGAAATGGGGGCTGGTGAACCGCGTCGTGCCGCTGGCCGATCTCGAGGACGAGACCATGGCGCTCGCCCAGCGCATCGCCGAGCGCGATCCCTACGCGCTCAAGTTCGCCAAGGCCTCGGTCAACGAGATGCAGAACGCGCAAGGCTGGCGCGAGGCGATGGAAGGTGCCTTCAAGAACTACATGCTCACCATCCCGCACCGGATCGAGATGGGCACCTACGGGCCGGCGGCGCGCGAGAAGAACCCGAAGGACCGGTTTGCCGTCCTGAATAAGAAGGCGGGCTAGCTAGAACGCGTCCGCCGCCAGTTGCGCGCGATGCTGCGCCATGTGCCGGCTCGCGAGATCGAGGAAGGCGCGGACCTTGGTCGAGAGGTGGTGCCGCGTCGGATAGCTGGCGTTGATCGCGAAATCGACGGCGCGATGGTCGGGCAGCAGACGGATGATCTTGGCCTCGCGCAGGTCGTCGGTGGCGATGAAGGTCGGCGCCATGATCACGCCCAGGCCGGCCAGCACCGCGGCGCGGAGCACGGGCGCGCTGTTGGTGACGAGATTGCCCGAGACCCTCACCGACACCTGCGACTCGCCCGGACCGACGAAGTGCCATTCGTCGCCGAAGGGATAGAGCGAATAGCGCATGCAGTTGTGATGCTTGAGATCCTCGAGCTGCTGGGGAATGCCGTGCTTCCCGAGATACTCAGGCGACGCGCACAGAATGTGGTGCCAATTGGCGAGCTGGCGGACCACCACCGAACCGTCGGCGGGCTGGGTGGCGAGGATCGCGAGATCGAACCCCTCCTCCACCATGTCGAGCGCGCGCTCGGCCGAATTGAGCTCGACCGACGCGCCGGGATGCAGGGCCAGGAACTCGACCACCACAGGCGCGATGAACGGCATGATGTGCACGCCGACGAACAGTCGAAGCGTGCCGCGCACCGTCGTCTGCAGGAGGCCCGCCGCCGTGTCGGCCTCCTCGAGTTCGGCCAGGATGCGGGTGCAGCGCTCATAGTAGCCGCGGCCCACATCCGTCAGGCTGACCCGCCGGGTGGTGCGGTTCAGCAACCGGGCGCCCAGCCGGTCCTCCAGCGCCTGGATGTGATTGCTGACCATGGTCGTGGACATGCCGAGCCGCCGCGCCGCGGCAGAAAACCCGCCCAATTCAGCGACTTGGGTGAAAACGGTGAGGCCGGTCAGGCGGTCCATTCGACCCCTGATTATTAATCTATACGGGATAATATTTCAAGAAATAGGCATATTATCAAATTGATCGGGATACCCGATCTTCCCCTCGTCAGATCGAGGAGAAAGTCCATGTCCCTCCTTTCCTATGTGGCGGTCGTCGGCCTCACCCGCAATGCCAAGGTCAAGCTTCCTTCCAAGGCCGCGCTGAAGCGCTCGGCACTGGGCCTCGCCCTGGTGGCGGGTCTCGGGATCGCGGGCGACGCCGGCTACGACTACTGGAAGGTCGGCCGGTTCCAGGTGTCGACCGACAACGCCTATGTCCAGGCGGACTACACCACCGTGGCGCCCAAGATCTCCGGCTACATCACCGAGGTGGCGGTGCGGGACAACGAGAAGGTCGCCGCGGGCCAGGTGCTGGCGCGCATCGACGATCGCGACTTCCGCGTGGCGCTCGACGAGGCGGTCGCCGACCTCGAAGCCGCCGATGCGACCCTGCGCAATCTCGATGCGCAGATCGCCCAGCAGCAGTCGGTGATCGACCAGGAGCGGGCCGACATCAAGGCGGCCAAGGCCTCGCTCACCTACGCCGAGGCTGACAATGTCCGCTACGACAATCTCGTGAAGACCGGCTACGGCACCGTGCAGCGTGCGCAGCAGGCCGAGACGGCGCTGCAGGAGAAGAGCGCCACCCTGCAGAGGAGCCGCGCCGGCCTCGTCGTCGCCGAGCGCAAGATCGACGTGCTGGCCACGGAACGCGCCAAGGCCGACGCCGCACGCGACCATGCGCGCGCGGTCAAGCACCAGGCCGAGCTCAACCTTTCCTATACGGAGATCAGCGCGCCGGTCGCCGGAACCGTCGGCGCCCGCTCGCTCCGGGTCGGCCAGTATGTGCAGGCCGGCACCGCGCTGATGGCGGTGGTGCCGCTGCAGGCGGTCTATGTCGTGGCGAACTACAAGGAGACGCAGCTGGCCCGCGTGCGCGCCGGCCAGCCGGTCGAGATCGAGGTCGACACCTTCTCCGGCAGCAAGCTCAAGGGCCATGTCGACAGCCTGTCGCCGGCCAGCGGCCTCGAGTTCGCGCTCCTGCCGCCGGACAACGCCACCGGCAACTTCACCAAGATCGTGCAGCGCATCCCGGTTAAGATCGCGCTCGACGATCCGGCCCTCGCGGGCCTGCTGCGGCCGGGCATGTCGGTCGAACCCACGATCGACACGCGCAGTGTGAACTAAGGCGCGCTCGCCGAACCGAGGAGGCGACCATGTCCGCCACCGCAACCCCCACGGTCCCCACCAAGACCTGGATCGCCATCGTCGGCGCCACCTTGGGCGCCTTCATGGCGGTCCTGAACATCCAGATCGTCAACGCCTCGCTCGCCGACATCCAGGGCGCGATCGGCGCCGGCATCGACGATGGCGGCTGGATCTCGACGGCGTATCTCGTGGCCGAGATCATCGTCATCCCGCTCAGCGCCTGGCTGGCGCGGGCCTTCTCGGTGCGCCTCTACCTGATCGTGAGCGCAGCGGCCTTCCTGCTCTTCTCCGCGGCCTGCGCCTTCGCGGGCAATCTCGAGCAGATGATCGTTCTGCGCGCGCTCCAGGGCTTTTCGGGCGGCGTGCTGATCCCGATGGCCTTCACCCTGATCATCACGCTCCTGCCGCCGGCCAAGCAGCCGGTCGGTCTCGCCATGTTCGCCGTGTCCGCGACCTTCGCGCCCGCGATCGGCCCGACCATCGGCGGTTATCTCACCGAGAACTGGGGCTGGCAGTACATCTTCTACATCAACCTGGTGCCGGGCCTGCCGATGCTGGCCATGCTCTGGTACGCGCTGGAGCGCACCCCCATGCAGCTCGGCCTCTTGAAGCAGGGCGACTGGCCGGGCATCGCCACCATGGCGATCGGTCTCGGCGCGCTCCAGACCGCGCTCGAGGAGGGCGACAAGGACGATTGGTTCGGCTCGCCCTTCATCGTGAAGCTCGCCATCGTGGCCGCCGTCATGCTGCCGGCCTTCGTCTGGATCGAGCTCCGCTCGGCCAAGCCGCTCCTGAACCTGCGCCTGCTGGCGCGGCGCAACTTCGCCTTCGGCAATATCGCCATGTTCCTGCTGGGCGTGGCGCTCTACGGCTCGGTCTTCATCCTGCCGCTCTATCTCGCACGGGTGCAGGGCTACAACTCCGAGCAGATCGGCGAGGTGCTGGCCTGGACCGGCCTGCCGCAACTCCTCCTGATCCCGCTGGTGCCGCGGCTCATGAAGCGGTTCGACGTCCGCTTCCTGATCGCCATCGGCTTCGGCCTGTTCGCGCTGTCGAACTTCATGAACATCTACATCAGCACCGACGTCGCGGCCGACCAGCTGCTGTGGCCCAACATCGTGCGCGCGATCGGCCAGGCGTTGGTCCTGACGCCCCTGACCGCCGTGGCCGCGGCCGGCATCGAACCGGAGAATTCCGGCTCCGCCTCCGCCGTGATCAACGTGATGCGCAACCTGGGCGGCGCCATCGGCATCGCGCTGCTCCAGACCTTCGTGAACAAGCGCGAGCAGTTCCACTCCAACGTGCTCGGCCAGTCGGTGTCGGTGTTCGACGAGGCGACCCGCAACCGCATCGACGGGCTGGTGCGCTATTTCATGAGCCACGGCGTCAGCGATCCCGACCTCGCCTGGCACAAGGCCGTGGTCGCGATCGGCGCGCGGGTTCACCAGCAGGCCTATACCATGGCGTTCGGCGACACCTTCTACCTGCTGGGCGCCGCGCTGGTCGTCGCCCTGGTTTCCGCCCTGCTGCTCAAGAAGGCCGGCCCCGTCGCGGCCGGCGGCGCCCACTGATCCACGAGGAGGACTGTCATGAAACCGAGACTCAACCCCTACCAGGCGTCTCCCGCGACCATGAAGGCGATGATGGATCTCGAAGGCAAGGTCGCCGCCAGCGGACTCGATCCCACGCTGGCCGAGCTGGTCAAGATCCGCGCCTCGCAGATCAACGGCTGTGCCTTCTGCCTCGACATGCACACGCGCGATGCGCGGGCCAAGGGCGAGAGCGAGGAGCGGATCTATCTCCTGAACGCCTGGCGCGAGTCCCCGCTCTACGACGATCGCGAGCGGGCCGCGCTGGCCTGGACCGAGGCCGTGACCCTGGTCTCGCAGGGTCACGTGCCCGACGGGGTCTACGAACAGGCGCGCGCGGCGTTCTCCGAGGAGGAGCTGGTGAAGCTCACGCTGCTGGTTGCCGCGATCAACGCCTGGAACCGCTTCGCGATCTCCTTCCGCTCGGTGCACCCGATCAGGCGTGCCGCGTCAAAACCGTCGAATGGAACGGCTGAAGCGAATCGATCGCCTCAGGCGGCTGCGACTTGAGATCCCATTTGAAGAAGCGGAGCGTGATCTTGTCGCGCTCGAAATCGACCATGGTGAAGCTGTGCTGCTCGATGGGCTTCACCTCCTCGACCATGTCGAGATGCCTGGGCGGCATGGCGCCGACGCCGCGGAAGGCCGAGGGCCAACCGCCCGGCGAGGTGCCGATCGGTCCCGACAGCACGGCCGTGACGGGATTCTTGCCGAGATCGATGTCGCCCGAGCGCTTCATCTGACCGATGGCCACGGCGTGCAGGTCGCCGCTGATGATCAGCGGAATGCGTTCGCGATTCTCGCCCATCGCCTTCACCAGCCGGTCATGCTGGGAGAGCCAGCCGGGCTGCCAGTAGGGCTTGGGCGTCGCCACGGTGAGCTTGCCGTCCGATCCCAGCACGTCCGGATACCACTCGCCCCACTTGCCCGCGCTCCAGCCCGGCGGGTTGGACGGCGCATGCACCAGATGCGTCACCTCTTTCGCCGACGCGCGCGTGCGGTTGATCAGCCACTTCTCGGCCTCGCGATCGACGTAGACGGCGCTCGGGCCGGCGAGCGTCAAGGTGCGGCGGATGTCGTACAGCAGCACCTCGACCAGCGAGCCGTAGCGGAGCGTACCGAAGGTCTCCGAGACCTTGCCCAGGCGATCGCCCGCATCCGAGCTCGGCAGGCCGAGCGGGCGCGTGAGGTCGGGCAGGTATTCGGGGTAGTACAGGGACTGCGTGGCGCGCGCGAGCTGCAGCATGAACCAGCTCGGCGGGAAGGTGATGATCTGGTCGGTCGCCTCGTCGTTGTCGAAATAATCGTGATCGTCCTGGATGAAGAAGACAGGCGTGGAACGGAAGTCGGTGCCATAGACCGGCTGGATCTGCGGACCGGTCGCGAGCTTCAGCACCGTCTCGTTCTTGCCGCCCAGCCCCGGCATGGACCGATCGAAGGTGCCGGCGATCTTGATGGCTTCCGGCGAGGCGCCGAGCATGGGGCTGGCCTTGGGCGCGAGCAGGTCCCAGTAGACATGGTCGCCATTGGCCACGACCGCGTGCGGCGAGAAGGAGAGGGCGCGGCGCAGCAGGCGATTGCGGATCTCGGGCGGCAGGAAGGAGCCGACCGCCGTGCCCATATTCGCGTAGCCGCCCGCGCAGGTGTAGAACAGGACGCGGCAATGATCGACCTTGCTGTCGACGGCGGGAAAGGTCGAGAGCTTCCAAGGTTCGCAGAGCGCGCCGCTGCCCGGATCGACGAGCGACAAGGTGTGCTCACGGCCGGGCTGCAGGTCGGTGATCAGGAACTGCCAGAACAAGCCGGCCGTGTCGGTCATGTGGCCGGCGGTGCTGGCGTCGTTGATCTTCAGGAGGGGCACCGCCTGCCGCGGCGCGTTGAAGGACACCTTGATCAGGAACGCAGTGTCGCTGACCGTCGGCAGGATGTGCCGTACCTTGCCGTGATCCCACGACGATGACGAGGGTTGCGAAGGCGGGGGGACGGCCTGCGCCAGCACGTCGGCCGGGAGCCCCGCCAAAAGCCCGGCACCGCTGCTTCCGGCAAGAAATGTCCGCCTGTTCATCGCGTTTCCTCCGGTTATGCTTGAGGGCAATCTTCGGGGGAACGTCATGACAAAACAACTATGGTTCGGCCTGCTTGCGGCCTTGATTGCAGGCCCCGTGCTCGCCGAGCCGCTCACCATCGAAGCCCAGGGCAGCTTCTTCATCGGCGGGCACGACGTGCAGTCCGACACGCTCTCGACCTTGCCGGCCTACGCGCCCTCCGGGACCATCACGATCGACCAGATGTACGTGCACTACCAGATTCCGGTCGCGGCCAAGCACAAGCCGATCACCCTGATCCACGGGTGCTGCCTCACCGGCAAGACCTGGGAGACGACGCCCGACGGCCGCATGGGCTGGGACGAATACTTCGCGCGCCAGGGCTTCCCGACCTATGTGATCGACCAGGCGCAGCGCGGCCGCTCGGCCGCCGACCCCACCGTGTTCAACAGCGTGAAGCTCGGCAAGACGCCGCTCGACAAGGCACCGCCCATCTTCTCGGCCGGCCACGAGGCCGCCTGGGCGATCTTCCGCTTCGGCGCGAAATACCCGGAGGTCTTCCCCGGCATGCAGTTCCCCCTCGAGGCGCAGGGCGAGTTCTGGAAGCAGATGGTGGTCGATTGGGCGGCGACCTTGCCGACGCCCAACCCGACCGTGCCAGCACTCTCGGAACTCGCGAAGAAGCTCAAGGGCACGGTGCTGATCAGCCATTCGCAGTCGGGCATCTATCCCTTCCAGACCGCGGTGCTGAGCAACGACGGCATCGCCGGCATCATCTCCATCGAGCCCGGCGGCTGCCCCGCGGCCAACGGCGACCTCAAGCCCTACCTCGCGATTCCGACGCTGGTGCTGTTCGGGGACTATGTCGATATCGTGCCTCGCTGGGCGCCGCGCCTGAAGTCCTGCCGCGAGTTCACGGCGGCCGTACAGAAGGCCGGCGGCAAGACCGAGCTCATGGTGCTTCCCGAGAGGGGCAT
>DATJWN010000357.1:0-2827 GCA_035501235.1 Reyranella sp. | reverse complement strand
TGCCGCCGGAGCAGATCACCGCGACGGTACGGTCCTTCACCGGCAACTTGCCCGTGAGAGCCGCGGCGAGCGCCACGGCGCCGCCAGGCTCGACCACGATCTTGAATTCGCGGAAGGCCACTTCCATCGCGTCGAGCACCTCTTCGTCGGTGACGACGAGACCGGGACCCAGAACCTTCTGCGCCAGGGGAAAGGTGACATCGCCCGGCTCGGGCGCCAGCAACGCGTCGCAAATCGATCCTGAGAGCTTTGCGTTCTTCTCCTTCTTGCCGCTCGCGAGCGAGCGCGCGAGATCGTCGAAGCCTGCAGGCTCGCCGGCATGCACCGTGGCGTTCGGCATGACGCCTTTGACGCCGAGCGCAACGCCGGTCGACAGGCCGCCGCCGGAGCAGGGCGCGGCGACCGCGTCGAGCGTGGCGCCAAGCTCCTTCGCCTGATCGGCGAGCTCTAGTCCCGCCGTGCCCTGGCCGGTCAGGATCCAGACGTGATCGTAGGGCGGCACGACGGTCGCGCCGGTCTTCTTCGCGATACCGAGGCCGATCTCCTCGCGGCTGTCTTTCACGCGGTCGTAGAGCACGACTTCCGCGCCGCTCGCCTTCGTATTGGCGACCTTGAGCGCAGGCGCGTCGGCCGGCATGACAATGGTCGCCTTGACGCCCATGAGGCGGGCCGCTTCGGCGAGGCCCTGCGCGTGATTGCCCGACGACCAGCCGACCACGCCCTTCCTGCGATCGGCCTCGCTCATCGAGGCGAGGAAATTGTAGGCGCCGCGGATCTTGAACGAGCCGGTGCGCTGCAGGCATTCGGCCTTGATGAACAGCCGGCCGCCGAGCTTCCTGTTCACGCGGTCGTTTTCGAGCAGCGGCGTGCGGATCGCGACGCCTTTCAATCGAGCGGCGGCGGCCTGGACATCGGCAAAAGTCGGAAGCGGGGCGGACATCAGGCAACACCTAGAAGGGCAGGGAGTTGAGAGAGGTCCTTGACCTGCGTGACGATCTTGCCGGGCAAATTGTCGTCCGGCATGCCGGCGCGGTTCACCCACACGACCTTGAAGCCGAACTGCGCCGCGCCATGGGCGTCCCAGCAGTTGGAGGACAGGAAGCAGACCTTGTCGGGCTTCACGCCGGTGCGCTTCTCGACCAGCTGATAGGTGCGGGGATCGACCTTGAAGACCTTGGCTGCATCGATGCTGATCACCGCCTCGAATTGGTCGGCCAGGCCCGAGGCCGCGACCATCGGATCGAGCATCTCGGAATTGCCGTTGGACAGGATCGCGCGCCGCACGCCGGCCTTCTTGAGGAGATTCAGCATGACCGGCACTTCGGGAAAGGGATCGAGCTTGAGGTACGCGCCCATCAGCTTCTCCCGCACGGCGGGATCGGTGATGCCGTGGGTGGCGAGGCAATTGTCGAGCGCCTCGCCGGTCACCTGCCAGAACGGCGCGTAGGCGCCCATCGAGTTGCGCAGCCAGGTGTACTGGATCTGCTTGGTGCGCCACATGTCGGACAGCGCATCGGCCTTGGCGCCGATGACGGTCCGGTGACGCGCCACGGCGGAATTGAAGTCGTAGAGCGTGCCGTAGGCGTCGAACACGCAGATCTCGGTGCCGGTCAATTCGGGGTGGGTCATGTGCTAGGCTACTCGCATGTTCATCGCCATCGTTCAAATCCCCATGGCCAAGCGGCCACGTGATGCAGCCGTCGAGTCGGCTGCCAAGTCGGCGCCGACCTACACCGCGCTCGGGCCCAAGGGCCTGGTCCGCAAGTATTACCTCAACGGCGAGGCGGGCGGCGGCGGGGTCTATCTCTGGGAATCGGAAGCGGCCGCGCGCGCCTGGTACACGCCGGACTGGGAGAAACGCATGGAAGCGGCCTTCGGCGCCAAGCCGACGGTCACCTACTACGACAACCACGTCGTCGTGGACAACGAGGCAGGCAAGGTCCGCATCGAGGGAGAGAAGTGATGCAGAAGCGCAGGCTGGGCCGCACCGGACTCGAACTCTCCGTGCTGGGCTATGGCGCGGGCGCCGTCGGTGGACTGATGACCAAAGGGGCGCCGGCCGACCAGGAGCGGGCCATCGCGCGCGCCATCGAGCTTGGCATCAACTACGTCGATACCGCCGCGCTCTACGGCAACGGCGCTTCCGAGACCACGCTCGGTCGCGTGCTGAAGCCCTATCGATCGAAGGTGATCCTCGGCACGAAATTCCGCCTGAAGGCGGCCGATCGTTCGCGAGTCGCGGCCTATGTCGCACAATCGTTGGACGAGAGCCTGAAGCGTCTCAATCTCGACTATGTGGACCTTCTGCAACTGCACAATCCGCTCGCCGCCAGGGACGCCGACGATCAAATGGATGTCGAGATCGCCCTGAACGAAGTCGTGCCCGCGCTGCAGAAGCTCGTGGAGGCGGGCAAGACGCGCTTCATCGGCTTCAGCGGCGTGGGAGAGCCGGCGGCGATCCTGAAGGCCGTGGACTCCAAGGCCTTCGACACGGTGCAGGTCGTCTACAACGCCTTGAACCCCAGTGCCGGCGGGCCGCTGCCCAAGGGTGCACCCGGCCTGGACTACGGCCGGCTGCTCGATCGGGCGAAAGCGGCCGACATGGGCACGATCGTCATCCGCGCGCTGGCAGGCGGCGCGCTCGCGGGTACGGAAGCGCGCCATCCGCTTGCCATGCAGGTCGTGCCGCCGATCGGCTCGGCACCGGACTTCGCGGGCGATGTCGCGCGGGCCAGGGCACTGGAGCCGCTGGTGAAGGAGAGCGGCTCGTCGAGCCTCGCCGAGATGGCGCAGCGTTTCGTGATCTCCAATCCGAACGTCACGACCA
>DATJWN010000356.1:0-13931 GCA_035501235.1 Reyranella sp. | reverse complement strand
CCTGTCGCGTCAGCTCGAGGAGCAGACCTGATGGCCGGCATCATCCCGGCGGCGGGCAGCAGCGCGGGCGGCGGACGCTTCCGCCGGCGGCGCTACACGCCGATCGCCGACATCAACGTCACGCCGATGGTCGACGTGATGCTGGTGCTGCTTGTCATCTTCATGATCACCGCGCCGCTCTTGCAGGTCGGCGTGCCCGTCGACTTGCCCAAGACCACCGCCCAGCAAGTCGGCGGCAAGGACGAGCCATTGATCGTCTCGGTCAATTCCAAGGACGAAGTCTATCTCGGGGAGACCAAGTTCGAAGTGCCTGAGCTCGCGACCAAGCTGAAGGCCGTGCACGACGAGAAACCGGACCAACGCGTCTTCATCCGCGGTGACAAGACGATCAACTACGGTCGCATGATGGAAGTCATGGGCGTCGTCATCGATGCGGGCTTTCATCAACTCGGTCTTCTGGGCGAGTCGGCCGATCAGGCGCCGGCCGGGAAGCCGGCAGCGGCCGGACCACGCAAGTAGCGGAGGACCCGTCGGTCGATGTTCGATCGCACGCCCGCCAGTATCGAGATGCGCACGCCGGCCATTCTGTCGGCGGCCGTGCACGTC
This sequence comes from Reyranella sp., assembly GCA_035501235.1. Classification (GTDB taxonomy): domain Bacteria; phylum Pseudomonadota; class Alphaproteobacteria; order Reyranellales; family Reyranellaceae; genus Reyranella. The sequence continues at coordinate 13,325 of DATJWN010000356.1, read as the reverse complement.
ATCGCGCTGGTTGCGGCGATCGTGAACTTGAACCTGTTCAGCCATCCGCCGACGGAACCCGAGCCGGTAATGGTCGACTTCGTGAAGATCGACAAGAAGGCGGCCGCGCCCAAGGTGGGTCTCCAGGACCCGCAGCCCAAGGACGCGAAGATCGCGGACGAGACGTCGAAGGCGCCGCCGCCCAAGACAGTCGAGCCGCCGCCCGCGCCGGAGACACCCAAGCCCGAGGTCAAGGAGAGCGTCCCGATCCCGCCCAAGCCGGAAGAGAAGCCCAAGGCGGAGGAGCCGAAGCCTTCCGAGGACAAGATCGCGCTCAAGCCCAAGGAGCCGGAGCCTCCCAAGGTCGAGAAGCCGCCGGAACCGAAGCCGACGCCGCCCAAGCCGGAGGTGAAGAAGGTCGAGCCGCCCAAGGCCGCTCCGGTCAAGCCGCAGCCGAAGAAGGACAAGGTCGACAACATTGTCGAAAGCATCCTGAAGAACGAGGAGAAGACGCCGCCGATCAAGACGCCGCAGCAGGCGCCGCAGCGGCCCAAGGAGATCACGCGACAGGTGTCGATGGCGCCGGATCTTGCGAGCGTCGTGACGGCGAGCGAGATCGAAGGTGTGCGGCAGAAGATCAGGCCGTGCTGGAATTTCATCGGCGGGGCCAAGGACTCCGACCAGCTCGTGGTCTCTCTGGTCGTCGAGATGAATCAGAACGGGACGCCCGTCTCCGCCGAGATCAAGGATCGCGGGCGCTACAACAGCGATCCGCTGTTCCGCGCCGCCGCCGACTCTGCCTATCGCGCCGTGCTCAATCCGCGCTGTCAGCCCTGGCCGCTGTCACCGGATAAATACAATTCATGGCGCACGATCACTTTCAACTTCGATCCACGCGACTACTGAAGCGCGCCGCGCTATAGAGACTGCCCCCCGGAAACGACGAGAGGTTCGACATGATGCAACTGAGACATCTGCGGACGCTGATCTGTGCAGGCGTGCTGGCGCTCGCGACGATGCCTGCGCACGCCCAGCTCACGATCGACATCAACAAACCGAACTTCGAGCCCAAGCCGGTCGCCATCGTCGATTTCGGCGGCGATCCGATCGGCTCGCAGATGGCGCAGGTGATCCGCAACGACCTGCAAAACTGCGGCCTGTTCCGCTCGATCGATCCCGCTTCCTTCATCCAGCGCGACGTGACTGCGGCTTCCGCGCCGCGCTTTCCCGATTGGCGCAGCATTGGCGCCGAGGGCCTGGTCGTCGGCCAGGTCCAGCAGTCGGGCGGCGGCATGAAGGTCGACTTCCGCCTTTGGGACGTCGTCGTCGGCCAGCAGCTGACCGGCTACTCCTACAGCAGCCAGCCCGACAAGTGGCGGCGGCTGGCGCACATCATCGCCGATTCGATCTACAAGCGCGTGACCGGCGAGGAGGGCTACTTCGACACACGCATCGCCTACGTCTCCGAGACCGGTCCCCTGCAGACGCGCATCAAGCGCATCGCCATCATGGACCAGGACGGCGCCAACAATCGCTACATCACCGATGGCGCCACGCTCGCCATCACGCCGCGCTTCTCGCCGACCCTGCAGGACATCGTTTACATGGCCTATGGCGGCGATCGGTCGCCCCCCAAGGTCTATCTGCAGAATGTCGATTCCAATCGCCGCCAGCTTCTGGGCAACTTCCCCGGCATGAGCTTCGCGCCGCGCTTCTCGCCCGATGGCACGCGAGTGGCGATGAGCCTCGCGCAGGATGGCCGCACCAATCTCTACGAGATGGGGGTGAACGGCGGTGGCCTGCATCGTCTGACGAGCTCGCCGGCCATCGACACGTCGCCGTCATATTCCAATGACGGTACGCAAATTGTGTTCAATTCCGATCGCGGCGGCACGCAGCAGCTCTATGTCATGAGTTCGGGCGGCGGCGGCGAGAAGCGCATCAGCTTCGGCCAGGGGCGGTATGCGACACCGGTCTGGTCGCCGCGGGGCGATTACATCGCCTTCACCAAGTTCGGCGTCAGCGGCGATTTCGGGATCGGCGTCATGCACCCCGACGGCAGCGGCGAGCGCATGCTGGCCAGCGGCTTCCTGGTCGAAGGTCCGACCTGGGCGCCCAACGGACGGGTGCTGATGTATTTCCAGCAGCAGCCCAACTCGGGAGGCCGGGCAGGTTCTGTCACCTTGCATGCAATCGACATCACGGGTCGCTTCGAACGGCAGGTGCCGACGCCGACGGACGCGTCCGACCCGGCCTGGTCACCCTTGATTCCCCAATGATGGGGGATATTATCGCACTCGACCCGAGCGAAAACGCTCGGGTCGTTCCGTCTGGGAGCGGTGGGACGAATGGGAAACCGAGAGGAGCGCGAAGCGAAAGCGACGCGTAGGGATTGAGATGCGGACTATCAAAACGATCGCTGCCATGGCGGCACTCATGTTCATCGCTGCTTGCAGCAGCCAGCAAGCGGCAACGCCGCCGGTGACTGTCACCCCCGGCTCGATTCAGGACTTCCAGCAGAATGTCGGAGATCGCGTGTACTTCGACTTCGACCAGTCGAGCGTCCGTGCCGATGGCCGCGGCACGCTCGACAAGCAGGCTGCCTGGCTGAAGCAGTACGCGAACTACAAGATCACCATCGAAGGCAAGTGCGACGAGCGCGGCACGCGCGAGTACAACCTGGCCCTCGGTGAGCGCCGCGCCAACGCGGTGAAGCAGTACCTGATCTCGCAGGGCCTGCCGGCCGCGCGCATCGGTACCATCAGCTACGGCAAGGAGCGCCCCGAGGTGGTCGGCTCCGACGAAGGCGCGTGGGCCCGCAACCGCGTCGGCATCACCGCGTTGCAGTAAGCAAGCGCCATGAACGAACGAGCGCCGGTCGCCTTGCGGCCGGCGTTTTCGTTTGGTGACGAGCTTGTCCTGCACGACAATGGGAACGCCGGCCCGAAAAAGGCCCGGATCGAACGGATACGATTGCGCACCATGAAGATGCTCACCTGCCGGCTCCTGGTCCTGGGAGCGTTCGCCCTGCCGTCATCGGCTGTGGCGCAGAACCAGCAATACACGGAAGACCGGCTGAATCAGCTTCAGCAATCGATCACCATGCTGACCGGCCAGATCGAGCAGCTGCAGTACCAGAATCAGCAGCTGCAGGAGAAGTTGCAGAAGATGGAGTCGGACTACGAGTTCCGGCTCGAGTCACTGGAGAAGGGCAAGCCGGGAGCCGGCGGCCCGCGTCCCCCGGCGCCGCCGCCCAGCGCATCGGCCGGGCCGCCGCCCGCTGTCATGCCGCCCGCGGCAGGTGCTGCCAGCGGCGAGCAGCTCTATCACGATGCGCTCAAGATGCTGAACGACGGCGATTATGCCGGTGCCGAGCGCGGCTTCAAGACCTTCCTGCAGCGCAATCCGCAGCATCAGCTTGCCGGCAATGCCCAATACTGGTTGGGCGAGACCTATTACGCACGACGCGACTATCAGAGCGCGATGGGGGCCTTCGCCGAGGGCTACAAGGTCTACAAGACGAGTCAGAAGGGGCCCGACAATCTCCTGAAGCTCGGCATCACGCTCGCCGTGCTCGGCCGCAAGAGCGACGCCTGCGCTGTCTTCCAGCGCTTCGGCCAGGATTATCCGCGCGCCACGGATCTGCAGAAGCGCCGCGCCGACCAGGAGCGTCAGAAGAACGGCTGCGGGTGACCGTCGCCGCTGCCGCGCCGGTCGAAGCGAGCGAGTTCACGCCGCTGATGGCGGCGTTCGGGCCGTTCGAAGCTCGGCCCAATCTAGCGGTCGCCGTCTCCGGCGGCCGCGATTCCCTCTCATTGGCTCTGCTGGCCCATGACTGGGCGCGCGTTCGCGACGGCAACATTCTCGCGCTGATCGTCGATCACGGCCTGCGGCCCGAGGCGGCGCGGGAAGCCGCCAGGACGCGCGAGCTGTTGGCGGGCCACGGCATTGCGAGCGAGATCCTGCGCTGGACGGGCGCGAAGCCCTCGAGCGGCCTGCAGGCGGCGGCCCGCGCCGCCCGCTACCGTCTGCTCCTCGAGGCCTGCCGGCGCCACGGCCTCCTGCATCTGCTGGTCGCCCACCAGGCCGACGACCAGCGCGAGACGGTGGCCATGCGGGCCGATCGGGCGAGCGGGCCGGACGGGTTGGCCGGCATGGCGCCCCTCGCCGAACAACGCGACGTGCGGCTGCTGCGACCGCTGCTGGCCGTGCCGCGCACGCGCCTTACGGCGACCCTGCAGGCGCGCGGTGTCTTGTGGATAGACGATCCCTCGAACCTCGATGCCCGGTTCGAGCGTGGACGATTGCGCGCCCAGGGAGGGCTCTTGCCGAGGGTCGATCCCGGCCTGGCCGGGGCCCGCGCATCGGGCGAGAGGGAGTTCGCCCGGGTGGCGCTTCACGTGCTGGAGTTCGAACCGGATGGGCTTGTGGCGCTCGATCGCGCGGCATACATGCGCCTCGGGCAGGACAATCGGGTGCGCCTGCTGGGCCGCCTGGCGCAGGCTCTGGGCGGCCGCGACCATCCGCCCCGCCGTGACCGGCTCGCCCGCGCCGCCCTGCGGCTCGTAGCCCCGATCGACAAAAGGGCGCGCGGGAAGTCAGGAAAAGGACAGGATTTCACGCTATCTGGACTGCACCTGATGCTGCGTCAGGTGCCCGGCAGCCGGCGCTTGCGGTGGATTGTCGGGCCGGAAAGTGGCAAAAACGACCGTCGGGAGGGGCATCAGCCCCTCATTCCGGCTGCTTTTTTCGCTTGCGAGCCGGTGGCCGCGCCCCATCTAGAGTGAAACCCTTTCGTCGGACCCAAGTGCAGTGAACCCGTTCAATCGCAACGCCGCCCTCTGGATCGTCATCGTCCTCCTGCTCGCGCTGCTCTACAGCGTCTTCCAGGGAGGCACGACGCGCACGGCCGGCAATGCGATCTCCTATTCGGATTTCGTTCACGCCGTCGACCAGCGTCAAGTGCAGGAAGTCCGCATCTCGGGCAACACCATTACCGGCACCTTCCGTGAGCCGCGCAACGGCGCCCAGAAATTCTCGACCTACGCGCCGTCCACGCCGCCCGACGAGCAGTTGATGCCGAACCTCATCAAGAACGTCGACCGCGTCGATGCGGGTCCGCCGGAAGAGGGCGTCAACATCGGCTCGATCTTCGTGAGCTGGCTGCCGGTCCTCGTGCTGGTCGGTGTCTATATCTTCTTCCTGCGCCAGATGCAGAGCGGCACCGGCCGCGCCATGGGCTTCGGCAAGTCGCGCGCGCGGTTGCTGACCGAGAAGCATGGCCGCGTCACCTTCGAGGACGTGGCCGGTATCGACGAGGCCAAGGGCGAGCTCGAGGAGATCGTCGACTTCCTGAAGGACCCGCAGAAGTTCCAGCGCCTGGGCGGCAAGATTCCCAAGGGCTGCTTGCTGGTCGGCCCGCCGGGCACCGGCAAGACGCTGCTCGCGCGCGCGATCGCCGGCGAAGCGAACGTGCCCTTCTTCACCATCTCGGGCTCCGACTTCGTCGAGATGTTCGTGGGCGTCGGCGCCAGCCGCGTGCGCGACATGTTCGAGCAGGCGAAGAAGAACGCGCCCTGCATCGTGTTCATCGACGAAATCGACGCCGTCGGCCGCCACCGTGGCGCGGGCCTGGGCGGCGGCAACGACGAGCGCGAGCAGACACTGAACCAGTTGCTGGTCGAGATGGATGGCTTCGAGTCGAACGAAGGCGTCATCCTGATCGCCGCCACCAACCGTCCCGACGTGCTCGATCCCGCGCTGCTGCGTCCGGGCCGCTTCGACCGCCAGGTCGTGGTGCCGAATCCCGACATTGGCGGTCGCGAGAAGATCCTCAAGGTCCATATGCGCAAGGTGCCGCTGGCGCCCGACGTCGACCCGCGCGTTTTGGCGCGCGGCACGCCTGGCTTCTCGGGCGCCGATCTCGCCAACCTCGTCAACGAGGCCGCGCTCCGCGCCGCCCGCGTCGGCAAGCGTCTCGTCACCATGGCCGACTTCGAATACGCCAAGGACAAGGTGCTGATGGGTACCGAACGGCGTTCGATGGCCATGACCGACGAGGAGAAGAAGCTCACCGCCTATCACGAGGCCGGCCACGCCCTGGTGGCGCTGCATGTCCCGAAGAGCGATCCGCTGCACAAGGTGACCATCATCCCGCGCGGCCGCGCTCTCGGCGTCACCATGCAGTTGCCGGAGCGCGACCATCTCAGCCACACCAAGCTCTATCTCGAATCGCGTCTGGTCATCCTGTTCGGCGGCCGGATCGCCGAGGAGATCATCTTCGGACCGGAGAACGTCACGACCGGCGCGTCGAACGATATCCAGGTCGCGACCCAGATGGCGCGCGCCATGATCACGGCCTACGGCATGTCCGACAGGCTCGGCCGCGTGCGCTACCAGGCCAACGAGCAAGAGGTGTTCCTCGGCCACGCGGTCACGCAGACCCAGAATGTCTCCGAGGCGACCGCTCAGATCATCGACCAGGAGGTCCGCCGTCTGATCGAGGAAGCCGAGAGCCAGGCCAGGCGTATCCTGACCGAGCATCTCGAGGACCTGCACACGATCGCCAAGTCGCTGCTCGAGTACGAGACGCTGAGCAACGACGAGATCAGCACGATCCTGCGCGGTGAGCCTGTCGTGCGAGACGACACCGGCGGCGCGGGCCCCGGTCCCGACCGCCGTCGGCGTACCTCGGTGCCGAGCAGCGGTCCAGCGCCCGGCGCCAATCCCGAGCCGCAGCCCGGAGTCTAAAGGGCTCGTTCGATTAAGAACTTCGCCGGCCTCGTTCTGGATCGCCCTCGCGTAATGGCAATCCTGAACGTCACTCCCGATTCTTTCTCCGATGGCGGTCAGCATCTTGACCCGGCGCGAGCCATCGCCGCTGGACTGCGCTTCGCCGAGGAGGGCGCCGACATTGTCGACATCGGCGGCGAATCGACCAAACCCGGCTCGCGTCCGACTCCGGTCGAGGAAGAGCTGGACCGCGTGCTGCCCGTGGTCGAGGCGCTGGTGGCCAAGGGCGTCGTGGTCTCGGTCGATACGCGACGTGCCGCCATTGCGCGCCCGTGCCTCGATGTCGGGGCGCGCATCGTCAACGACACCTCGGCTCTACGCGACGACCCGAACCTGCTGACGCTGGTCGCCGAACGCGGCGTGCCCGTCGTGTTGATGCATCGCCGCGGCATCTCCGAGGACAAATATGAAGGCGCGATCTACGGCGACGTCGTCGAGGATGTGCGGCATTTCCTGCGCGAGAGGGTCGCGGCCTGCCTGGCCGCCGGCATCGCCCGGGACCGCATCGCGCTCGATCCCGGCATCGGCTTCGGCAAGACTCCGCAGGAAAATCTGCGGCTGATTGCGCATGCCGGGCGCTTTGCCGAGGAGGGCCACGCCGTCGTGGTCGGTTCCTCGCGCAAGGGCTTCATCGGCCGATTGACGGGCGAGAAGGTGCCGGCGCGGCGCGATCCCGCGTCGGTCTGGCTCGCGGTCGAGGCGGCGCGCCATGGCGCGTCGATCGTGCGCGTCCACGATGTGGCCGGCACCCGTCAGGCCCTCGCGATCTCCGCCGCAATGCGGTAGAATCCGCCTTCATGTCCCGCTCCCTTTTCGGCACAGACGGCGTGCGCGGCCGCGCCAATTCGGCGCCCATGACCGCCGAGACCGCCATGCGAATCGGCATGGCCGCGGGCAAGGTGTTCAACCGCGGCAACCATCGCCATCGCGTCGTCATCGGCAAGGACACGCGGCTGTCGGGCTACATGATCGAGCAGGCCCTGACGGCCGGTTTCCTGTCGGTCGGCATGGACGTGTTCCTGCTGGGGCCGCTGCCGACGCCGGCGGTGGGCTTCCTGACGCGCTCCATGCGCGCCGACGTCGGCGTCATGATCTCGGCCTCGCACAATTCCTACGAGGACAACGGCATCAAGCTGTTCGGGCCCGACGGATTCAAGCTCTCCGATGCCGTCGAGAGCGAGATCGAGGCGCATGTCACATCGCATTCCACGATCCAGCTCGCCGAGGCCTCGGCGATCGGCCGCGCCCGGCGCATCGACGACGCCGAAGGCCGCTACATCGAAGCGGTGAAGGCCTCGGTCGCCCGCCGGCTCGATCTTTCCGGCCTCAAGATCGTCGTCGATTGCGCCAACGGTGCCGCCTACAAGGTCGCGCCGACCATCCTCTGGGAGCTTGGCGCCGAAGTTGTGCCGCTCGCCGTCAAGCCCGACGGTTTCAACATCAATGCCGGTTGCGGTTCGACCCATCCCGAGGCGCTGCAGGAGCAGGTCGCCGCGCACGGCGCCGATATCGGCATCGCCCTCGACGGCGATGCCGACCGCGTCGTGCTCGCCTGCGAGAAGGGCTCCCTGATCGACGGTGACCAGCTCATGGCCACCATCGCCGATCTCTGGAAGCGCGACGACCGGTTGTCGGGCGGCGGCGTGGTGGCGACGGTGATGTCCAATCTCGGCCTCGAGCGCTATGTCGGTGCGCGCGGGCTCCAGCTCGTGCGCACGCAGGTCGGCGACCGCTACGTGCTCGAGCGCATGCGCAAGGACGGCTTCAACCTCGGCGGCGAGCAGTCGGGCCACATCATCATGACCGACCATGCCACGACCGGGGACGGCATGATGGCGGCACTGCAGGCGCTGGCGGCCCTGGTGCGCAGCGGCAAGCCGGCCAGCGAGACCTTCCGCGCCTTCGAACCCGTGCCGCAGCTCCTGAAGAACGTGCGCGTGGGGGATGCCGCGGCGGCATTGCAGGCCCAGGCTGTGGTCGCAGCGATCGCCGCTGCCGAGAAGAAGCTCGGCAAGGGCGGCCGCATCCTGGTACGCAAGTCGGGCACCGAGCCCCTGATCCGCGTCATGGCCGAGGGCGACGACTCCGATCTCGTGAAGAGCGTGGTCGATCAGATCATTGAGGCGATCCCGCGCCAGGCCGCATGAAGGGCCGCGTCCTCATTGTCGCCGGCTCCGATTCCGGTGGCGGCGCCGGCATCCAGGCCGATATCAAGGCCGTGACGGCGATGAACGGTTTTGCCGCGACCGCCATCACCGCGCTCACCGCGCAGAACACGCAAGGCGTCCATGGCGTCGTGCCGGTCGATCCCGCCTTCATCGCCCGGCAGATCGAGGTCGTGCTGACCGATATCGGCGCCGATGCGCTCAAGACCGGCATGCTGCACAGCGCCGAGGTCATCACGACCGTGGCTTCGGCCCTAGAGAAGCACGCGTCGGGCGTGCCCCTGGTCGTCGATCCCGTAATGGTAGCCAAGGGCGGCCACCGTCTGCTCCTGAGCGAAGCGGAGACGGCTTTGCGTGACGTGCTGCTGCCGATGGCGCTGCTGCTGACGCCCAACCTGCCCGAGGCCGAAGTACTGGTGGGCTTTCCGGTGCGCGTCGAGGCCGACATGGTGCGCGCGGCCGAGAAGCTGATGTCCTTCGGCGCCAGGGCCGTGCTGATGAAGGGCGGCCATTTGGAGGGCGAACGCGTCGTCGATCTGCTGGTGCAGCCGGGCCGCATCGACCGCTTCGAGGACAGTCGCATCCAGAGCCGCAGCACGCATGGCACGGGCTGCACGCTTGCTTCGGCGACCGCCGCCGGCCTCGCCCAGAGGATGAGCCTGTACGACGCCGTGGCGCGCGCCCGCACCTATGTGCGCGACGCCATTGCGACCGCACCCGGCTTCGGCCACGGCCACGGTCCCCTCAATCACGCGGTGACGGTCAGAGCGGACTAGCCCCCGGCGCCATGGGATGGCCGGGTGTCCATTTGCCTGCTTCGGCGAGCGTGATGAAGTTCCAGAGTTCGCGGTTGAAGGCGTCCGGCTCCTCGATATTCACCGTGTGGCCGGTCTTGGCGAACATGGCGAGGCCGGCATTGGGCAACGCCTTTTTCAGGTAGAGGCTCGGCTGCAGGCAGGGATCATCCTCGTCGCCGCAGACGATCAGCACCGGGAGATCGAGCTTCTGCCACTCGGCCTCGAAGTCGTAGAGCGACGGCCGCTTGCCCTGGTACTCGGCCATGGTGTTGGCGGCGCCGAGATCCGAATGCTCGGAGAGCTGTTGCACGAACTCGGCGAAGCCGCGCGGGTCCTTCTGCTTGAAGCGCGAGCGCGTCGGATTGGTGATCAGGCTATGGGCGTATTCGGCCATGCCGTTCCTGCGGATGCGCTCGGCTGTCGCCCGGGCGTCTCTCTTGAACTGCTCGTGGCCGTCGCGGCCAGCGCCCGAGCCCACGCCGGCAAGCGTCAACGACAGCGCGCGGTCGCGATAGAGCCGGCCGAAGTGCGCGGTGGCGAAGGCGCCCTGGCTCAAGCCGACAATGTGCGCTTTCGCGATCTTGAGATGATCCAGCATGTGCCTGGCATCGTCGACGGCATGTTTCTGGCCGTACATCGAGGCCTCTTGCGGCACGTCGGAGCCGGGATAGCCGCGAAAGGAATAGGTGATGCAGTGGTGCCTGCGGGCGAAGAAGCGCATCTGCGGCTCCCAGCTCCGCCAGTCGCCGCTGTATTCGTGCACGAACAGGATGGGCGTTCCTTCGCCGGTCTCCTCGTAATAGAGCTTCACACCGTCGGGCGTCGTGGCATGCGGCATGGCTCAGGCTCCGAAACGTTCCAGCCGTTCCAGCACGGCGGGGATCTTCTCGTCGGCGACATTGGCGAAGGCGATGCGCACGAAGCGTTCCTGGCCCGCGCCGAACATGTCGCCGGGAATGGTGAGCAGGTTCTCCTCGTCGGCGAGGCGCTTGGAGACAGTGGTCGAGCGTTCGCCCGCGAAGGGGTGCTCCACATAGGCGAAATAGGCGCCGATGCTGACCAGTCGCCAGCGGTTGGAGCGGGCAAGGCCGCTGCCCAGCAGATCGGCGCGCGCCTTCAGCCCTTCGGTGTTCTTGCGCGCCCAGGGCAACAGCTTGCGCAGGCCGTAGAGTGCCGCCTCCTGGCCCAGCCGGGGCGGGCAGATGGAGACGCAGTCCATCGCCTTCTCGATCTCGGCGATCAGCGGGGCACCTGCGGTGACGCCGCCGACTCGGTAGCCGGTGAGCGCGAAGACCTTGGAGAAGCTGTAGAGATGCACCAGGGTGCCGCGCCAGTCGGGATCGTCGAAGAGATCGTGCGGCCGCGTGCCCTCGGGCAGGAAGTCCTTGTAGGTCTCGTCCAGCAGCAGTGCGATCTTGTGTTTGCGCGCGAGCTCGAAGAAGGCGCGGATGGTGGCCGGCGGATAGACCGCCCCCGTGGGGTTGTTCGGCGAGATCAGGACGATGGCGCGCGTCTTGGGACCGATCAGGCGAGCGGCATCCTCGGCGTTGGGCACGGCGCCCGAGCCCGGCCGGAAGTCGAGCGACACCGGCTCGACGCCCTGCATGCGCATCCACATGTCGTGATTGAAGTAGTGGGGCCGGGGCAGGATCACCTGATCGCCCGCCTTGGCGATGCTCATCAAGGCAAGGCAGAAGGCCTGGTTGCAGCCCGAGGTGATGCCGACCTCGTTCGCCTCGATCCTGGCTCCATAGAAGGAAGACAGATGGCCCGCGTACTCTTCGCGCAAGGAGGCCAAGCCAAGGATCGGGGTATAGCCGTGCATCGCTGGGTCGAGCAGCAGTTCGCCAAGATGCCGGCGCAGCTCGAGGGCCGGCGGGTAGCCGGGAACGGCTTGGCTGACGTCGATCAACGGGCGGTCGGCGGGAAAGCTTCGGCCGGTCACCCAGCGACGGGTCTCGCCGATCGGCGAGGGTTCGACGGCGGCCAGCCAGGGATTGGCGGTAGGAACGTCAGGCATCTCGGGTCGATTTCACAGTGATTTGGAGCACGATTTTGGCCCTGCCGGTTTGGCCGGCCGGGCCAAGGGTGTCAAACGACGCAGGGGTGTCATTCAATTGAAAATGCATTGCTTGCCCGAAGGCTTATGCATAGCATCTGGCACAAGGCTCCGTTGAGAGTCACGGCATTGCGGCAACGCGGTGACGAGAAATAACGAATGGTCGGCCCGCGGGCGGCTCAGAGGAGGAATTTAGTATGGTTTCTAGGAAGGTTAGTCGTCGTCGTTTTGCTGCCGGTACGGCGGCGCTTTCGACTGCAATGGTCGCGGCGCCCTTCGTCCGCGGCGCCTATGCCGCGGGCAAGGTCTCCATCGGCTTCTGGGATCACTGGGTTCCGGATGCCAACAAGGCGACCGAGGCACTGTGCAAGGAGTGGGGCGAGAAGGAAAAGGTCGAGGTCCAGATCGACTACATCACCTCGCAGGGCAACAAGATCCTCCTGACGACGGCCGCAGAGTCGCAGGCCAAGTCGGGACACGATATCCTCGCCATGTCGACCTGGCTGCCGGCCCGCTACAGCGAGCAGCTCGCGCCCGTGAACGATCTGGTCGAACAGCTCATCAAGGACAACGGCGCAGTCAACGGCACCGTCGAGTATCTCGGCAAGGTCGGCGGCAAGTGGCTGGCAGTGCCGGCCACGGCGGGCACCCAGCTCAAGGGCCCGTGCTCGCGCATCGACTACATGAAGCAGTATGCCGGCATCGACGTGACCGAGATGTATCCCGCGGGCGCGGCGCCCAAGGCGGACAACTGGACGTTCGATACGTTCCTGAAGGCGGCGGAAGCCTGCCACAAGGGCGGTCACCCGTTCGGCATCGGCCTCGGCACGACGTCAGACAGCGTCGACACGATCGGCACCGTCTTCAACGCCTATGGCGCGGAGCTGGTCAACGCCAAGGGCGAGCCCACGGTCAAGACCGATGCGGTGCGTCAGGCGCTCGACTACTACAAGAAGCTGATGCAGTTCCTGCCCGACGATGTCGCGGCCTGGGACGACGCCTCGAACAACAAGTTCCTGATCTCGGGCCAGGGCTCGATGATCATGAACCCGCCGTCGGCCTGGGCCGTCGCCAAGCGCGATGCGCCGAAGGTCGCCGAGCAGTGCTGGACGCATGGCTTCCCGGTCGGGCCGAAGGGGCGGTACGCGCCGTTCGTGCCGTTCTTCTGGGGCATCTGGAACTTCAGCAAGAACATCCCGGCGGCCAAGAGCCTGCTGGCGCACCTGTCGACCGCCGCGGCGGCCGAGAAGATGGTGGTCGCGTCGGGCGGCTACGACCTGCCGTCGTTCGAGAAGCTCACCACCTTCAAGGTCTGGGCCGAGGCCGAGCCGCCGAAGGGCACGCTCTACCACTATCCCAACCCGCACAACCACCAGACGCTGTCGATCGCGGCGGCGCCGGCGCCACCGAAGATCGCCTTCCAGATCTACACGCAGGCGATCCAGACCAAGATGATCGTGCGCCATCTGCAGGGCGAGCCCATGGACAAGACGCTCGCCTGGGCCGAGAGCGAGGTCGAGGGGTACCTTCGCA
>DATJWN010000355.1:0-10628 GCA_035501235.1 Reyranella sp. | reverse complement strand
GCCGATCGGCGCGCTCGCGATCACGATCACCGTGTTCCACAACGCCTGCCAGAAGACCTCGTCGTACCAGAGGTCCTCGTAGTGATCGAAGCCTGCGAACTCGGCGGGCCTCAGGGGCGACCAGTACTCGAACGACAGCACGAAGTTCCAGACGACCGGCATCACGCGGTAGAGCAGGAAGATCGCGAGCGACGGCGCCAGGAAGCACCAGAGGAGCAGCCTCTGGCGCGTCCGGTGACGCAACACCTACGCCTTCCGCCGAAGCAACCTATCGACCGCGCGCTCGGCGTCGGCCAGCGCCTTCTTCGGCTCCTTGCGGCCAAGAGCGGCATTCTGGATCTCCGGCCAGAAGGCGTCCTTGAGCTCGGCGTCATAGGGCAGCGGCCAGTTGCCGGTGAGCTTGTCGGTGTGCTCGATCTGAGTGCGCAGCACGGCGGCCGCCAGCGCATCCGTCTTACCGATGGCCTCGAGGCCCGCCGTGTCGGCGGCGATGTTGGCCGTCAGCACGCGGCGTTCCTTGAACAGGGTCCCCGCCGACTTGTCGCTGGTCATGTGCTTGATGAAGGCCCAAGCGAGATCGGGGTTCTTCGATCCCTTGGAGATCGCAAAGCCATGGTTGGTCGGCGTCGCCCAGAAGCCGGGCAGCTCGGCCGCACCAAGGGTCTGCTCGTTGATCCACGGCCCCTGCCCCTTCACGAAGAAATAGGACGCCGAATGGGCATGCAGCATGCCGACCGTGCCCGAGGCGAAGGCACCGTTGGGCTCGACCCAGCGGCCGGTCCAGGCGATCTTGTTGATGCCGCCGTCAGCCGTCGCCTTGGCGAGCTTGTCCAGCACGTCGGCCATCTGAGGCGTATTGAAGGCCGACTTCTTGCCGTCCGGCGAGAGCAGCTCGACGCCGTTCATCTTGAAGAGCGGCCAGTAGAGCCAATCGAAGTTCAGTGTCAGGAAGCCCGTCTTCTCGCCCTTGGCCATCTTGTTGGAGAAGGCGATCAGCTCGTCGAAGCTCTGCGGCGGACCGCTGAGGCCGGCATCGCGGAACATCGTCTTGTTGTAGTAGAGAAGCGTCTTGGCGACGTAGAACGGCAGCAGGTAGGTCTTGCCCTGGTAGACCCAGCTCTTGAGATAGTCCTGGTTGAAGCGCTTGGCGACGTCAGGGTCCTTCGCAAGATAAGGCGTGAGATCGACCAGTCCGCCATTGGCCGCATAGTCGACCCACAGAGCTCCCTGGATGTCGACGACATCCGGCGACGTGCCGGCCACGATCTGCGTCTGGTAGAAGGCCGGCAGGTCGGGACCTTTCTTGTCCAGCCATTCGATCTCGACGCCGGGATTGGCGGCCTTGAACTCCCCGAACTCCGATTTGAGCAGCGCCTCCTGGTCGGCAATGTTCCAGGTCAGCACGCTCAACTTCTTTGACGACTGGGCGCGCAGATAGGCGGGAGCAGCCAAAGTGCTGGCTCCGGCGAGAGCGCCCTTGATGACGGATCTGCGCTTCATGGTTTCCTCCGGTTCTTTTGACCGACTTTAGCGCGATCCCGATTGCCTAGGTACTCTCTGGATCGGCGTCGCCGGGCGGCCAGACCAGGGTGAAACGCTCGAACACGGCCGGCAATGAGGCAGCGAAAGCGAAGCCCTCGGCCATTGCGCGCTTGGTGAAATAGCGGACATGCATGGCGAGCCAGTCGGCGCGGGTGCGATCGCCCTCGCCCTCGTCCCAGGCGAAGGCATCGTCGACCTGGTCGAGCGGCTTCACCTCGACCGTCCGGGTCCGCCAGATGGCGCGTGGCCGGTCTGCGCCGTCCAGCACCACGACATGACCACCCACGCGCGCCATCACTTCGCGGCCGCTCTCGACATCCCGCAGCAGACAGGCCGTCGCGCGCTTGGGCCCCTTGAGCACGAGCTGCAACAGCTCGTCGCCGAACGCGGCGCTGTCGCCCATGCGGCACACGTCATAGGGCTGCTCCGGCCCGCTGCGTGCGCGGCGGAATTCCCCCCAATAGGCGACGACCGCGGGCGATTTGGGCTTGTCCACCACCCGACCATCTCCGAAATGCGCCAGACCGGCAACCGAACCGCCTCTTGAAAAAGGCGCTGGAAACCACCCGAGCGGAGCCGTAAGACGCGAAGCCATGACGATAGCCGCCCGCGACATCGACCACCTCAGCATGATCGTCGCCGCCCCCGATGAAACCGCCGCCCGCCTGCAGCAGGTCGGTTTCACCCTCACGCCGGAGGGTATCGAGCCGCGCTGCATCTGCTTCCAGCCCCACCGCGACGACATCCCGAACTACATCGAACTGATCGAGGGCGAGCCACGCCTGGCGCTCGCCATGAACGTCGCCGAGTTCGAAGGCGAGACGCTCAACCACAGCTGGGAGAGCGAGGACGGTTACCCGGTCGATGCCGAAGTCGTCATTGGCAAGGGCGGCGGACCGATTCCCTGGTTCGCAGTGAGCCATCGCACGCCCGACGCCTTCATGGAACCGGAGTGGATCGTGCATCCCAATGGCGCGCTGGCCCTGGTCGCGATCCACGCTGTCGTCGAGAAGCCGACGGAGACCGCAAAGACCCTGAAGGACCAGTGGAAGGCCGAGATCGAGGAGATCTTCGACGGCTGCACGCTGGTGCGCACCGGCGCCGTCGAGCTGCTCCTCTGGTCGGCAGCCGCGTGGCAACTCGAGTACAAGGCGATCGAGGCGATGGCGCCCGAGCAGACCCCCTCGATCGTGGGCATCGCTATCGCCGTCGAGCGCGCCCGACCGCTTCAGGCGCTGCTGCGCGCCAACAACGTCAGCTTCGCCTTGGGCGACGGCAACCGCGTGATCGTGCCGCCCGAGCAGACGGGCGGTCTCACGATCGAGTTCATGCCCCAGACTTGATCAGAGCACGTCAGCGGCGACGGGCGTGGCGCTGGTTCGCCATGGTCGCGGCGGCTTCCAGCGCCTGCGAGATATCCTCGATATGGGCAGTGTTGCTCACATGGATCGGAACGACGTCGCCTGCGGCGAAGGCGACGGCGGCACGACCGAGCTGGTGGACGGCGCGTACGATGCGATTGGCGACCAGGCTGGCAGCAAGGATCGCGATCAACGTCAGGCCGAGACCGATCCCGATCATGAACAGCATGCTCTGCCACAGCGGCGCATTGACGATCGCCGACGGCACCGCGACACCCGCCGTCCAGCCGGTGACCTTGGAGCGCACGAAAGTGTTCTTGATGGCGATGCCGTCGCGCGAGACGACATCGAACACACCCCAGTGGTGGCCGCTATGCGCCGCCTCGACCATGGGCGATTGCGCCACGACACCGACGAACGTCTCCGGCCGGGCGCTACGCGCCAGGATCACGCCGCTGCGGTCGACCACACCGGCCGTCCAGGCATCGCGCAGGCCCGCCTCGCCGAACAGCGCCTGCAGCCGCTTGGGCGCCATCGCACCCGTGAGCACAAAGGCGACCTTACCATCGATCACGATGGGCACCGAGACGGCGTAGACCGACGGCCTGCCGCTGTCGAACGCCAGCAGATTCGAGACGAACAGGTGACGACCGCCGACGATCTCGGGCACACCGAAATCCTCGGCCTGTGCGAACGCCGATTGCAGATTCGCGGGCGCGGCGAACTTCACCTTGCCGTCAGGATCGAACAGTGCGAGCGCCTGGAAGCCGCGGTCGAGGGCCTCATTGGCCGCTCGTTCGATCACGTCCATGCGTTCGACCTGGAAGGCTCGGCGCGAGGCCATGCCGCTGAGGTAGCCGCCGGTCGCCTCGATGTCGCGGTCGACGAGGTAGACCAGGTTATTGGCGACGTCGAGCCGCTGCGCTTCGATCGTCTGCTGGCAGGCGATCCCGTAATACCAGGCGAGCACCGCGACCTGCGCCAGCATCGGGACGAGTACGGCCGCGATCAGCAGCATCAGGTAGCTGCGAATCGATGGAAGACCGTAGGTGGCTCGCGCCGATTGCGCGTGCAGGAACTTGTCGCTCATGAGCTGCTGGTAACCCGCGCCCTCGAGGCGCTCCCACTTTTGCGTTATGGATGAAGGCTCAAGATGCCATATCGCTTTGCGGTACCGCAAGCGCGGCGCGCTGAGCCAGGGCCAAATCCGGTCGGTCGGTTGTGAAAACATCGACCCCCAATCCAAGCAATCGAGCGATGGCGGCGGCGTCATTGCAGGCCCAGCCGCCGATCCCGAGGTCCGCAGAGCGCACCGTCGAAACCGTCTGTCGATCCAGCATATTTTGCCGCAGGCCCAGCATCGGCATGCCATTCGCCTTCGCCACGGCAACCACTCGGTTCAGGCCGAGATCGGCCTGCACTTGCGGGGTGACGAGCCACACGTGGAGCGCCGGCCGACCCGCAGCGACAGCCTCGAGCACCGTGTCCAGCTGGAAAATGGTGATGACAGTCCGATCGAGCACGCCGAGCCCATGGAGGGACTTCGCGACACGCGCCGCGTGTCCCGGATAGGGGACCCGATCGGGATCGCACTTGATCTCCACCCGCAACAGGATCGTGGTCGGACGAAAGATCTCGACCACCTCCTCCAGCAGCAGCATGCGCTGGCCGCCTGTGCCTTTCAGCGCGAGGCGGCTGAGCTCCGTCCAATCGCGTGCTGACACCGGTCCGCTGCCGTCGGTCGTACGATCGAGCGTGCCGTCGTGGATGACCACCAGTTTGCCGTCGCGCGTCGGATGGACGTCGAACTCGACCTGCTCGACGGGAAGCTTCGCAGTGTTCTCGAAGGCGATGCGACTGTTCTCGGGCCACAGCAGCGCACCGCCGCGATGGGAAGCAATATCGGTCATGACAGTTCTTATCTCAGGGTGGGATCCAGCTTGTCGCGCAGCCAATCGCCGACCACGCTGATCGAGAGGGTCGAGAGCACGATGACGGCGGCCGGGCATAGCATGATCCACGGCGCGCGCGTCAGATACTCGCGGCCGTAGCCCACCATGTTGCCCAGCGAACTCAGCGGTGGCTGCACGCCCAGCCCAAGGAACGAAAGACCACTCTCCAGCAGGATCGTCTCGGGGAAGGTGATCGTCATGGAGACGATGAGCGTCGAGGCGATGTTGGGCAGCACGTGCAGGCCATAGACCCGCAGGTTCGATGCGCCGAGTTGCCGGACGGCCGCTGCATAGCCCTGCTCGTTGGCCGAAATGGTGAGGCCGCGCGCGATGCGCGCGTAGCGCTCCCACGAGTTCAAGCCCATCAGCGCCACGAACAACACCAGGCTGTTGCCGAAGAAGGCGAGCACGGCGAGCGCGATGATCAGGAAGGGCATGCTCGCCTGGAAATCGATCAGCATCAGCACCAGGCTTTCGACATGGCGGCGGAAATGCGCCGCTACGAAGCCCAGCGTCGTACCCAGCGCCGCGGCGATCAACGTGCCGAAGAAGGCGATCAGGAAGCTCAGCCGTATGGACATGATGAGCCGCGAGAGCACGTCGCGGCCGAGCTCATCGGTACCGAGCGCATG
This sequence comes from Reyranella sp., assembly GCA_035501235.1. GTDB lineage: Bacteria > Pseudomonadota > Alphaproteobacteria > Reyranellales > Reyranellaceae > Reyranella. The sequence continues at coordinate 5,141 of DATJWN010000355.1, read as the reverse complement.
TGCCCAGCTTCCGCCGAGTAAGATCGGCGGTGAAAGACGCGCCCGGAGATCGAGCGCCGTGAAGGAGTAAGGCGCCAGCACATCCGCGCCCAGGGCCACGACGACCATGCTCACGATCCAGGCCAGCGCCAGCAGCGTGGTCGGCGGCCAGGCCTCGAAGAAGCGCGCCACGCGCCGGCGCTGGAGAGGTTCAGCGGCCGCCGACAAGTCCCCTGCTCCTCATGCGCGGATCGATCCAGCCATAGACGAAGTCGACGATGATGTTCGCCGTCACCATGGTGGCTGCCACCAGCAGCAGGATCACCTGCACCACTGCAAGGTCACGGTTGGCAACCGACGAGACCAGCAGACGGCCGATGCCGGGCCAAGCGAATACACTTTCGACCACGACAGCGCCCGCGATCAGGGTGCCGACCATGAAGCCCACGATGGTGGTGGTCGGGATCGCGGCGTTGGGCAGCGCGTGCTCGGTGACGACCCTTCGCCAGCTCAGCCCCTTGGCCGAGGCGGCCCGTATATACGGTTGGCCCAGCACCTCGAGCATGGCCGACCGCGTGAAGCGGGCCAGGATGGCGGCGCCCGCGACGCCCAGGGTCACGATGGGCAGGATGGCGCTCGCGGCCGTGTCGCTGCCGGCCGAAGGCAGCCAGCCCAGCTTCACCGCAAAGACCAGTACCAGGACCAGGGCCAGCACGAAGCTCGGCACGGTAAAGCCCGCGACGGAGAGCATCATGGTGAGCCGGTCGGCGAGCGAGTTGCGATGCAGGGCGGCATAGATACCGGCCGGAATGCCGATCGCGAGCTTCAGCGCGAAGGCCGGCACGGTGATCGCGAGCGTCATCGGCACGCGTTCGAGCACGAGCTGGAGCGCCGGCCGGCCGTCGCGCATGGAGTTGCCGAGATCGCCCTGCAGGGCATGGAAGATATAGGCCGCGTACTGTTCCCACAGCGGCCGGTCGAGTCCCCACGCCGCGCGAAAGGCCTTCACCGCCTCGGGCGGCGCGTCGGCCGACAGGATCATCAGCGCGGGATCGCCCGAGGCATGCAGAACGAAGAAGGCGAATGTAATCACCAGGAAGATGGTCAGGAGGGCACGCAGCAGGCGGCCGGCGAGATAGCGCAGCATCAGGCGGCAATGCTGCGCGGCAGCGCTTCCGCGAGATGGCAGGCCGCCCTTCGCCCATCGGCCAGCGTGCGCAACACAGGCATTTCGCTGCGGCAGCGCTCGACGGCGAAAGGACAGCGCGGATGGAAAGCACAGCCGGCCGGCCGATCGACCGGGTTGGGCGGCTCGCCGGCCAGCACCATGCGGCGACGACGGCCGGCATGCGCCACCGGGATCGCCGAAACGAGCGCCCGCGTGTAGGGGTGCGCGGGTTGGGAGAACAGCCGGTCGGGATCGCCCTGCTCCACGATGCGACCGAGATACATCACGGCGACCTCGTGGCTTATCTGCCGCACCATGCGGAGATCGTGGCTGATGAAGAGATAAGCGAGCCCCAGCCGCTGCTGCAGCTCGAGCAGCAGGTTCACGACCTGGGCCTGGATGGAAACGTCGAGTGCCGATATGGGCTCGTCGCAAACCAGGAGCTGCGGATCGAGCACCAGTGCCCGCGCCAGCACGATACGCTGCCTTTGGCCGCCCGAAAGCTCGTGCGGATATCGATCGAAGTGATGCGGCGCGAGGCCCACCCCATCCATAATCGACAGAGCGCGTTCGCGACGTTCGGCGGGCGTGCCGATGCCGTGGATCGCCAGCGGCTCCATCACCTGGCGGCCGACGCTGACACGCCGATCGAGCGCCGCCAACGGATCCTGGTAGACCATCTGCATGCGCCGCCTGAGCGCCCGCCACTGCGGCGATCCCATCGGCGGCAGGCGTTCCCCCGCAATCCGCACCTCGCCACCCGTCGCCGGCACCAGGCCCAGCACCAGCTTGGCCGTCGTCGTCTTGCCACATCCCGACTCGCCCACGAGACCGAGCGTGCGGCCGGCCTCCAACTTGAACGACACGCCATCGACGGCATGAAGAGTCGCCCATCGCCCGAAGGGCCACGCTCCCTGCCGGACGTCGTACTTACGGACCAGATCGCTGACTTCCAGCAGCGCCGTCATGCGCGGATACAGGCCACGCGGTGACCACCGGCGATCCGGGCCACGATCGGCGGTGCGCGCTCGCAGTCGGCGATGGCACGTCCGCAGCGCGGCGCGAAGCTGCAGCCCGGCGGCAGGTTCGACGGCTCCGGCACGACGCCCGCAATAGGCACCAGCGGCCGTCGCGGTCCCTCGAGCTCGGGCAGGGCCGCGAGCAGCCCTTGCGTGTAGGGATGGCTCGGGGCACCGAAGATCGTGGCGATGGGCGCGTCCTCGACGATGCGGCCGGCATACATCACGCAGACCCGGTCGGTGTTCTCGGCAACCACGCCGAGATCGTGGCTGATCAGCACCATCGCCATGCCGCTGTCGCGCCGGATCTCGCCGAGAAGATCGAGGATCTGCGCCTGGATGGTGGCATCGAGCGCCGTGGTCGGCTCGTCGGCCACGAGCAGGTCGGGTTGGCCAGCCAGCGCCATGGCGATCATCACACGCTGGTTCATACCGCCCGAAAGTTCATGCGGATAGTCGTTCAAGCGCCGTCCGGCGTCGGCGATGCCCACGCGATCGAGTAGGCGTCGCGCTTCGGCGGCCGCCGAGGCGCCGTCGAGATCGCGATGAAGTCTCAGCGCCTCGCCGAGCTGGCGGCCGATGCGATGCACCGGATTGAGGCTGCTGGACGGGTCCTGGAAAATCATGGCGATGCGCCCACCGCGCACGTGCTCCAGCTCCGCCACGGGTGCGCCGATCAGGTTGCGGACTCCCAGTCGCACTTCGCCACCGACCCTCGCCGTGCGGCCAAGCAAACCGAGTGCAGCGAGCCATGTGATGCTCTTGCCGCAGCCCGACTCGCCCACGAGGCCCACCGCCTCGCCGCGCCCGACATCGAGATCGATGCCGTGCAGAGCGCGCACTACCTGCTTGCCGGTGTCGAAGTCGACCGTCAGTCCCTTGAGCGAAACGAGCGGTTCGTCCATCAGGCCTTGCGCCAGTGGAAATTGTCGGCCCTGAAATCGACCTGGAAGGCGGGAGCCGCCTTCCACTCGATGTCCTTGCGCTTGGCCGTGAAGGTCGCGTTCTGATGCAGGACCGTGTACGCCGGGTCCTCGCGCTCGCAGATCACCAGCATGCGCTGGAACATCGCTTTGCGCTTGGCCATGTCGGTCTCCGTCTCGAGCAGGCCCGAGAGCTTGTTCATCTCGTCGTTCGCCCACTCCTTGGCCTGCTGCTGCTGGCCCTGCGGTCCGTGCTGACCGACCAGCGAGCTGATCGGATCGTTGAAGGCCGCGCTGTTGGACCAGTCGCGCAACGCGCGCTTGCCGTCGTTCTCGAAGATCTGCTGCCAGTTCTCGCGCATCTCGATCTGCACGTTGAGACCGGTGGCGCGCCACATCTCGACCTCGATCTGCGCCGTCGCCACCTGGTTGGTGTAGTAGTTATTGAGCACGCGGAAGGGAATCGGATCGCCCTTGTAGTTGGCTGCCTTCAAAAGCGCCTGCGCCTTCTTTGGATCGTACTCGGGCACTTTCCAGCCCTCGATGAACATCGGGCCGTAGAATTCCCACTGCAGCCCCGGCGGCACCCTCGTGCGGCCGGCCCACAGGCTGTCGACGATGGCCTGGCGATCGATCGCATGCGTTATTGCCTGTCGGATGCGCGGATCGACGAACTGCGGATGATGCTCGTCGAACACCAGGATGCGGTGGTTGGTGACCAGGCCGCCCTGCACCTCGAACTTCGGGTTCGCCGCGATGGTCGCCACCTGATCGGGCGGCACGTCGCCGATGAATTCGTACTGGCCGCTCAGCAGACCGTTGATGCGGCTCGCGACCTCGGGAACGACGACGAAGCGCAGCGTCTTGATCGGCGGCCTGCCGCCCCAATAGTCGTCGTGGGCGTCCAGGATCAGGCTCTCGTCAGGCTTGAACTCGCGCACCTTGTAGGGACCGGTGGCGATCGGCTTGCGCGCCCACTCGACCCAGGTCTTGGCCTCCATGAAGCCACGCTTGCTGATGATCTCGCTCGCCGGTCCGCCGATGCGCCCCTCCAGGGTGACGTCGGGCACGCGGTTGACGAAGCGTACGGTGTATTTGTCGATCGCCTCGACCTTCTCGAGCGAGGGCCACACGCGCTTGGCAATGCCTGGCACCTCCGCCGGCAGCTTCTTGCCCTCGATGCTGTCGCGCGCCATCACCGTGGTGAACAGAGTCTTGTTCGAGCTGCTGTCGTAGTTCCCGCCGAACATGCGCTCGGGGCCGAAGGTGAAGACCACGTCCTCGGACGTCATCTCGTCGCCGTTGTGGAACTTCACGCCCTTGCGCAGGCTGAGCTCGACGGTGCGCTCGTCGATGCGCTTCCAGCTCTCGGCGAGGCCGGGGATCGGCTCCAGCTTGGACTTGAGGTTGCGCGCGATCAGGTTCTCGAAGATCGGCATCTGCACGCGCTCGCCGACATTGGAGCGCTCGCGCACGACCTCCAACGAGGCACTGGTCGCCACCTGCTGGACCGCAAAGTTGATGGTCGGCCGGTCGTCGGCCTGGCCGATCGCGAAGCGCGGCAAGGAGAAGCTGCCCGCAGCGAAGCCGGCACCCGTGAGAAATCGGCGACGATCGACTCGACGCATGTACCCTCCGATCCTGTTCGAGATGGAAGCGCGACTATGCGGGCCGATTGTTACAGCTTTTCAGAATGCCGGAACAGGCGCCTGGGGAACGCTTTTCCAGAATTCCGAATCATGGCCGAAAATCAGCTTGGCGCCGCCCTTTTCCAGCGCTTCCAGGCGGTCGAGCGAGGCCAGCATCGCCGGCCGGTCGAAGACGAACTGGGGCAGCCGGCGCTCCTTGAGCGTGCGGCAGAAATAGCAGGCGTCACCGGTCAGAACGATTTCGCCGCGCTCGGTCCGAACCTTGAGAGACTGATGCCCTGGCGTGTGACCCCAGGTCGGGATGCAGACCACGCTGCCGTCGCCGAACAGATCGTGCTCGCCCTCGACCTGCTTCACAGGATGGCCGTGGTCGTAGTCGATCTTGTGGAAACCGACCTTCGCC
>DATJWN010000354.1:0-5998 GCA_035501235.1 Reyranella sp. | reverse complement strand
ATCGCGCCGGTCAGCGAGTGGCCGAAATTGTAGCCGATCACGGTCAGGACCGGGATCATCGCGTTGGGCAGCACGTGGCGCCACAACACGTACCGCCGGGACAGGCCCTTGGCCGTGGCGGTGACGACGAAGTCCTCGGTCAGCACGCGCAGGATGCTGGCGCGCGCGACGCGGGCGACGATGGCGACGAAGAAGATCGTGATGCAGAAGGCCGGCAGCACCAGGTGCCACAGCACGTCGCGCACCGCCGCCCAGCCGGTCGGCGTGTTGCGCAGCGAGATCATGCCGCTGGCCGGCATCCAGTGGAGCTGGACGGCGAAGGCCATGACCAGGAGCTGGGCCAGCCAGAAGACCGGCACCGAATGGCCGAGCAAGCTGAGGCCGGTGATGGCGGCATCCGCGCTGGAGCCGGCACGAGGGGCGGCGGCGAGCGCCATCACCACGCCCAGCACGGAGGCCGCGACGAGCGCCGGCACCATCAGCATCAAGGTGATCTTCGCGCGGGCCAGCACGAGGTCGAGCACCGGCATGCGGTTGGCGAAGGAGAAGCCGAGATTGCCGTGGGCAAGATTGACGAGATAGAGCCAGAGCTGCGTCGACATCGGCTGGTCGAGGCCGAACTCGGCCCGGATGCGCGCCACATATTCGGGCGGCGCGGGGAAGTCGCCGATCAACGCCGTCACCGGATCGCCGCGAACGAGGTGCAGGAGCAGGAAGCTCAGCACCGCGATCGCCAACACGATGGGCGCGGCCCACAGGAGCCGCGTGAGCAGGAAGCGCAACATTGCCTTAGGGTTGCTGCATCCAGATCTCGTCCCACCACGGATAATGCGCCGCCAGGAAGAGGTCCTTCACATTGACGCTGGCGGCGTTGATCTGCGCCTGCTCGTGCAGGGTCAGCACCGGCAGGTCGTGGGCGATGATCTCCTGCAGCTTGAAATAGGCCTTGGCGCGCGCCTCCTGGTTGGGCGCATCGCGGCCTTCGTCGAACAGCTTGTCGACCTCCGGATTGGAATAGCGCGAGCCGTTCACGAACACCGAGCCCTTCTTGATCGAATCGGTCGTGTAGAGGCGCGAGACGCCCAGCGCCACGTCGCCGCCGGTCGAATAGTTGGCGATGGCGGCATCGAAGTCGTAGTCGCCGAAGACCTTGGTGGCGAAGAGATTGCCTTCGGTGCCCTGCAGGACGACCTTGATGCCGACGGCCTGCCAGTTGCGCTGCAGCACCTGGGCGGTCTGCACGTCATCGGCGCGGTTGGCCGAGAAGGCCAGCCGGATCGTGAAGCGCGTGCCGTCGGCGCCGGGCTTCGCTCCGGCATCGTCGAGCATCTTCTTCGCGCGCGCCGGGTCGAAGGCGTACATCTTGTTGTAGTCGACCGCGGGATTGTGCGCCCAGGTCATGCGGCTGTCGACGAAGCTGGTCGCCATCCGGCCGAGGCTCAAATAGACGTTCTTGAAGAGGTAGTCGCGGTCGATCGCGGTGAACAGCGCCTGCCGCACCTCCGGCTTGTCGAGCGGCGCATTCTTGGTGTTGATCAGCACGAGATCGTCGGCGCCGTAGCCCACGGTGTGCATCTGGAAACGCTTGTCGGCCGAGAGCGTCTTGTAATAGGTGAGCGAGAAGTAGAGCTCCTCGATCATGTCGATCTCGCCCGCCTGCAAGGCAAGAACGCGGGCCGCCGAATCGGGAATGGTCTTCAGGATCACCTTGTCGAGATAGGGCTTGCCCTGGCGGCGATAGTCGGGATTGCGCTCCAGGGTGACGTGATCGCCGTGCACCCATTCGGTCATGCGGAAGGCGCCGCTGCCCATCGGCTTGGTGGTGAGGGCGGGATTCTTCAGGATGTCGGTGCCCTCGAAGACATGCTTGGGCATGATCGCGGCGTTCTGCTCGCAGACCAGCGAGAACAGGAACGGGCCGAAGGGCTGCTTCAGGTGGAAGACCACCGTGTGCGGATCGGAGGTGTCGATCGTGTCGATCACCTTGCCGGCCGGGATGAACTTCGGCCCGTACTTGGCGCTGGTGTTCATCAGCGACCAGGCGACGTCCTCCGACGTCACCGGCTTGCCGTCCTCCCACTTCGACTCCTCGAGGTGGAACGTGTAGGTCTTGCCGTCGGGCGAGACCTCCCACGACTTGGCAAGACCCGGCGCCAGCTTGAAACCCGGGCCGAAGCGCAGCAGGCCCTCGTAGACCATGCAGCTCACCATCGTGTCGGCGACGTTGAAGCTGAAGTTGCCGGCGAGCACGCGCGGGTCGTCGCCGTTGCCGACGATCAGCGTGCCGCCCTTCTTGGGCGTATCGGCCGCATAGGCGGTCGCCGCGAGCAGGAGCGACAGCGGGACGGCCAGCCAACGCTTCAGATTCAGAGTCATGGATCTATCCAATCAGGTTCGAGTTGATGGCCTGCCTGGCGGACGCGGCAGGCCGAGATGGTCGCGCAGTGTCGGGCCGGTGTAGTCCCGACGGAACACGCCACGCTTTTGCAACGCAGGCACCACTTGATCGACGAAGAGGCCGAGCTCGCCCGGAAAGAGCGGCGGCAGGATGTTGAAGCCATCGCTTCCGCCCTCGTGCAACCACTGTGCCATGTGATCGGCGAGCTGGTCGGGCGTGCCGACGAAGGACTGATGCACGCGGCTCCTCACCATGATGCGGGCGGCGTCGCGGATGGTCATCGGCGCACGCTCGGCACGCTCGAGCAGGCTGAGGGCGTTCATCCCCAGCGCCGGATTGAAAGCGCGGATGTCCTTCGTGGGCAGTTGCTGGTCGAGCGGATGATCGTAGAGCCGGAACTTGGTCATCTCGGTCAGCATCCAGACGCCGACCGACGGATGAGCGAGCTCGGCGAACTCCTCCTCGCGCCGCTTCGAGGCCTCCTCGGTATCGCCCAGGATCGGCGACAGTCCCGGCATGATCTTGATGCCGTCGGGCGAACGGCCGCGCTTGACCATGCGGGCATGGATGTCGGCGCGGAAGGCCTGGGCGTCCGAGAGCTTGCCCTGGGCGGTGAAGATCGCCTCGCCGATCGAGGCGGCAAAGTCGCGGCCGGGCTCGCTGCCGCCCGCCTGAACCAGCACCGGCCAGCCCTGCGGCGGCCGCGGCATGCCGAGCGGCCCATCGACCGAGAAATACTGGCTGCGATACATCGGCGCCTTGATGCGCAAGGAGTCGGCCGCCGTGGCGCCGTCCTCCCAGCTGTCCCACAGCGCCTTGCAGCAATCGACGAACGATTGGGCGCGCTGGTAGCGCAGCGACTTCTCCATCGCCTTGGCGCGGCTGAAGTTGAGCGCGGCCTTCTCGTCGAGCGTCGTGACGACGTTCCAGCCCGCTCGGCCGCCGCTCAGGTGATCGAGCGTCGCGAACTTGGCCGCGATCGAGGCCGGCTCGTTGTAGGTCGTCGACAGCGTCGCCACGAGGCCGAGATGCGTGGTCACCGAGCCCACGGCAGACACGACCGAGACGGGATCGAGATTGTTGATCGCGATCTCGCCCACCACCTTGCCTTCACGCTCGCGCGCATTGAGCGCGTCGCCCACGAAGAACAGGTCGAACTTGCCGCGCTCGGCGTGCTGGGCGGATTCGATGTAGTAGTCGAGCTCGGTGATGCGCTCGGCCTGCATCTTGGGATGGCGCCAGGCAGCGATATGGTGTCCGCCCGGATAGATGAAGACACCGAGATGAAGCTGGCGGGTCATGCGGCGAACTGGCTCCGGGGCCGTGCGAGGCCGAGATTCTCGCGCAAGGTGCGGCCGCGATAAGTGGCGGGGCGCAGGCTCGTCGCCCTCAACCTCGGCACCGCCTGATCGACCAGGAGATCGAGGTCCGTGGCCAACACGGCGGGCCACAGGTCGATGCCGTCGCACAGCGTCGAGAGCTTGGCGAGATGCGTCACCAGGCCGCCGGGCGTGCCGACGAACGACAGGCCCTCGAGCGGGGCGCCCAATTCCTTGGCTCGCGACTTCGCTTCAGCATCGGTTTCCGCCAGCAGGACGGCGAGGCGCACCAGCAGGCGCGGCCGTTCGCCGATGGCGCGCCGGATGCCGGCGAGTGCCGATGCATCGCCAACCGGCGCGATCAGCACGTCGGCCGTCTCGCGCGCGAGCGCCAGGCCCTCGGCGCTGACATCGCGCTGGAACACCGGCGGATTGCCCTGCAGCGGCCGCGGTGCATTGAGCGGACCGCGCACGCTGAAGTACTGGCCGGAATGATTGATCGGATGGATGACGTCCGGGTTCGAGAAGCGGCCGTTGGGCTTGTCGAGGATGACTGCCTCGTCCTCCCAGCTGTCCCAGAGCTTGCGCACCACGGCGACGCTCTCGGCCGCGCGCGCCCATCGATCCGCGGGTGCCATGGGCGGCGCATGGGCGAAGTCGGCGGCCCGCCCCGTCCCCATCGCGGCGATCCAGGCGCTGCGGCCCGCGGTCAGCCGGTCGATGGCGGCATAGGAGCGCGCGATGTTGAAGGGCTCGGCATGATCGAGGGCGATCGCGGCCCCGAGGCCGATCTGCTTGCTCGACGAGGCCAGTGCGGCGATCAGCGGCACGGGATCGATGGTGAAGGGGCCGGCCGGCCCCCAGGCGCCGTCAAAGAGGATGGCGTCGAAACCACCGCGCTCGGCGGTCCGGGTCAGCGTGCGAAACCAGGCGAGCGACGGTGCCGCGGGGTGGACGCCGTGGCCTGGCGTGGAGACGGTCAGGATCATGACCGCTAGACCGTATGCGGATTGGCGGGCCGCGCGAGGCCGAGATGCTCGCGCAAGGTCGTGCCGCCGTACTCGGTGCGGAACAGGCCGCGGCGCTGAAGTTCGGGCACCACCTTGTCGACGAAATCCCTGAGCCCGGTCGGCAGGGTCGAGAACTGCATCATGAAGCCGTCGGAGGCGCCCGTGGTGAACCACTCTTCCATCACGTCGGCGATGTGCTTGGGCGTGCCCCGGATGGTCTTGCGGCCGCGCTCGTAGCGCAGATAGAGCTGCCGCAAGGTCGGGTTCTCCTCGTTGATGATCTTCATGATGCCGTCGAAGAACGCCTTGTGCATGTTGGCGCTCTTCGGCAGGCGGTCCTTCGGGATCGGCTCGTCGAGCGGCAGGTCGGAGAGATCGGCCTCGAGATCGGTGCCGAGCCGGAAGCGGCCGACATCGGGATGGATCATCTCCTGCAGCGCCTGGTACTTGTCCTCGGCGTCCTGCTGGCTCTCGCCGATCACGACCGGGAAACCGGCCAGGATCTTCACGTCGTCGGGGCTGCGATTGAACTTGGACAGCCGGCCCTTCAACGCATCGTAGCCCTTCTTCGCCTCGGCGGGTGCCGCCGCGCTCGTGAACACGATCTCGCCGATGCGTGCGGCGAGATCGAGCCCGGTGTCGGAGGCGCCGGCCTGGATGAGCACCGGATGGCCCTGCGGCGAGCGCGCGATGTTGAGCGCGCCGTCGACCTTGAAGAACTTGCCTTCATGGACGACGCGGTGCTGGCCCTTGGGATCGAAATAGACGCCGGTCTCGCGATCGCGCACGAAGGCATCGTCGTCCCACGAGTCCCAGAGCTTGTTCACGACATCGACGAACTCGCCGGCCCGCTCGTAGCGTTCCGCGTGCGGAGCAAGCTTCGAGTGCCCAAAGTTGCGCGCGGCGTAGTCGTTGGCCGAGGTCACGACGTTCCACGCGGCGCGCCCGTGGCTGATATGGTCGAGCGAGGCGAACATGCGCGCGACGTTGTAGGGCTCGTAGAAGCTGGTCGACAGCGTGCCGCCGAGCCCGATCCGCTTGGTCGCGCCGGCGAGCGCGGTGAGCAGCGTCACCGGCTCCAGCACGTTCATGAACATCGGGAAGCGGCTCCAGGCGTGCAGGTTGTCGATGCGCGCCGCCGGCGTGTCGGCGATGAAGAAGAGATCGAACAGGCCGCGCTCCGCCGTCTGCGCCAGCGACCGGAAATAGCCGATGTCGGTCGCGCCCTTGGCATTGGCCTTGGGATGCAGCCACGCGGCGGGATGGCCGCC
>DATJWN010000353.1:0-5373 GCA_035501235.1 Reyranella sp. | reverse complement strand
CGACATAGTCGTCCAGACTCAGCACCGGGCGGCGCCAGCCCTCGATCTCCGTGCGGATCTCCGGACTCAAGGTCGCGAGGAAGGCTTCCTCGAGATAGGGATCGTCCATGCTGGAATCGCGGAGAGCGAGTGTCACGGCGGAGCGCATGCCGCTGTCGCCATAGGCCGCCACCACGTTCTCCAGCCTCTGCTCATACACATCCAACGGGCCATAGCCGTAGTTCGTGTCGAGATGCATCGTCGCCGTGATGCCCGATTCGAGCTGGCGAACGCAGGTATGGAGCACGTCCCAATAGGGATCGCCCGACAGGCCGACGCGCAGTCCGACCGAGCGGACCTCGCCCGGATCGTCGGGAATGCCCTGGCGCAACGTCGTGATCCCCCGCCCATGGGAATGCGCGTTCACGAAACCCGGCATCACCAGATGCGTGCCATCGCCGATCTGCCGCGCATCCGGATGCTTCCGGCGCAACTCGTCGTACGGTCCGACTTCCTTGACGACGCCCTCTTCGACATGAAGGGCGCCGTTCTCGACCGCCCGCGGCTCGGCTCCCCAGCGCGTGACCACGAGCCGACCGCGTATCAATTGACCACCGGGCATCAGGCCTCCAGCATTATGGTGTCCGCATCGTTCCAGGCGAGGCCGATCGAGTCACCCGCCGCGCGCGGGCTGCGCTCGCCGGCATGGGTCTCGCGCGCCAGCCAGATGCGGTTGCCTGCGCGCACGCGATAGAGAGTGGCGCCGCCCAGGAAATTGGCGGTCTCGACCGTCCCCGACAGCCGGCCTTCGCCGGCCGAGACGAGCCGAACCTTCTCCGGCCTGAGCGCGCGTGGCCGGGCGGCATCGTCCAGCAGATTGATCTCGCCGATGAAGTCGGCGACGAAGCGAGTGCGCGGGCGCTCGTAGATCTCGGTCGGCGCGCCGACCTGATCGACCTTGCCCTTGTTCATGACGGCGATGCGGTCGCTCATCGCCAGCGCCTCTTCCTGGTCGTGGGTCACGAACACCAGCGTGACGCCGAGCCGGCGCTGCAGCTCCTTAAGCTCGAACTGCATCTGCTGGCGGAGCTTGCGGTCGAGCGCGCCCAGCGGCTCGTCGCAGAGCAGCACCCGGGGTTCGACGACCAGCGCGCGGGCAAGCGCCACGCGCTGCTGCTGGCCACCGGAGAGCTGACCCGGCCGGCGATCTTCCAGGCCCGTCAATTCAACCTGCGCCAGCGCCGCCGCCACGCGCCTGGCGATGTCGGGCTTTGGCACACCACGCATGCGCAGGCCGAAGGCCACGTTCTCCGCCACCGTGCGATGGGGAAAGAGCGCGTAGGATTGGAACACCATGCCCATGTCGCGCCGGTGCACGGGCACATCGGTGATGTCCTCGGCCCCGACATGGATGCGGCCGGAATCCGGCATCTCGAAGCCCGCGATCATGCGCAGACTCGTGGTCTTGCCGCAGCCCGACGGCCCCAGCAGCGAGAAGAACTCGCCGGCCCGGATGTCGAGAGTCACCGCATCGACGGCAACGACCTTGCCGTCGAAGGTCTTGGTGACTTCAGCGAGCCGGATGGCTGCGGATGTCATGCGACGCGCCTGTCGTGCGCATCACCCTTTCAGGATTTTGGTGACGCGGGCGTCGATGTCGTCCTTCTTGGCATTGTACCATTTCCAGTCGGGCTGGATGAGCGTCGCGACCTTCTCCGGCGTGGTGAGCAGCTTCTCGTCGTACTTCGCCTCGAGCTTCACCTTCTTGTTGGCCGGCGAATACCACACCGCCTCGGCCAGCAGCTTCTGCACCTCGGGCCGCAGCATGTAGTTGATGTAGGCGAAGGCGAGCTCCTTCACCTTGGAGCCTGGCGTCACGTTCAGCACCTGCTCCAGCGCCATCACGCCCTCGCCCGGGCTGCAGAAGTCGACTGGCTGGCGGTTGGCAGCGTCGTAGTAGCGGAAGACGCCTGAGTCGTGGATCACGCCCTCGGTGACCTCGCCCGACAACAGCATCTTTTCCATCTGGCCGGTGAAATCCACGAGCTTGATCGGCTTCAGCTGCTCCAGCGCCTTGTAGGCGGCGTCGAGGTCCTGCAGGCCCTTGCCGTAGACCTTGCCCAGCATCATCAGATGGCATTGGCCGAGGCTGTTGACCGGGATGAGATAGCCGCCGCGCGCGCCGGCGAGCTTCGGGTCGGCGAGGTCCTTCCACGACTTCGGAGCCGTGATGCCCTTGTCGGTGCGGTAGCCCAGCCCGATGGCGCTGGTGAAGATGGTCACGCCCACGATCTTGTCGCTCACCGCATAGGGATAGACATCGGCGACGTTGGGCACGTCCTTGGCCGTGATCTTTTCCAGCACGAGGCCCTCGGTCAGGGCGCTCCACTGCTCGTTCGAGTTGGTGTGGAAGACATCGTAGAGCGGGTCGCTCTTGGGGCTAGCCTGCAGCTTGGGCATGAAGGGGAAGGCCTGGTCGGCCGAGACGGTGCAGGAGAATTCCTTCTCGAAGGCCGGCAGCACCGTCGCCTTCATGATGTCTCCCCACTTGCCGCCCCAGGTCGTGATCTTGAGCGTTTTCGCCTGCGCGTGAAGGATCGCGGGCGAGGCGAGCGTGGCGGCGGCGAGCGCGCCGGTTCCGAACAGTTTGCGACGTGAGATCATGGTCATCCCCTTCTGTTTCCCCAATTTGTCTTCGGATCAGAGCTTAACGTAGGCCCGCAGCCCGATCAGCCTTTCCAGCGCCAGCACGACGCCCAGGGCGAGCAAGATCGAGACCATCGAGGCGGCGGCAATGGCGCCGTCGAGGTCGAATTTCATGTAGTTGAACAGCACCACAGGCAGTGTTTCGCCTTTAGGTACGACCAGGAACAGCGAGACCGGGAACTGATCGAAAGAGACGATGAAGGCGAAGACGCCGCCCGCGAACACGCCTGGCCGGATCAGCGGCAGGGTGACCTCGAAGAACACCCGAGCGGGGCTCGCGCCCAGCACGGCGGCCGCCTCCTCGATGCGCCGGTCGAAATTGTAGAGCACGGCCAGGGTCGTGCGCAGCACGTAGGGCACCGCGACCAGCGTGTGGGCCATGATCAGGCCCCAGACGGGTCGCCCGATGCCCGCCAGCAGATAGGACTGGAACAAGGCGAGGCCGGTCAGGATGGCGGGCAGCATCAGCGGCGACATGAAGAAGGCCGTGAGGAAGGCCCGGCCGGGCAGGTTGCCGCGGGCCAAAGCGAGCGCGCAGGCGCCGCCGATCACGATCGACAGGACCAGCACGCAGCCCGCGACCCAGAGCGACAAAGCGAGCGCGTTCATGAAATCGCTGCCGGCGAAGAACTTCTCGAACCAGCGCAGGCTGATGCCGACCGGCGGAAAGGAGATGTAGGGCGTCGGATTGAGAGCGAAGACGATGACGATGGCTATGGGCGCCAGCAGGAAGCCGAGCAGCAGGAGATTGAGCGCGAGATAGGCCGCGCGCCCGCCATCGAACGGCCGCTTGTTGAGCGCCGCGCTCACGCGAGCCCCTCCTCGCCCGCGAGCCGCGCCAGGATCTTGTTGTAGGCGATCACGATCATGAGGCAGACCAGCAGCAGGATGACGCCGAGCGCGCCGGCGAAGCCCGGGTTGAAGCTGGTGCCGACCTGCTGGGCGATCAGCATGGGAAGCGTCAGCACGTCGGTGCCGCCCATCAGCGAGGGCGTGACATAGGCGCTGATCGACAATGCGAAGACCAGCAGCGAGCCCGCCAGGATGCCGGGCAGGCTGAGCGGCAGCGTCACCTCGACGAAGGCACGCAGGCGTCCCGCGCCCAGGCTGCGCGCCGCCTGCTCCAGCCGCTCGTCGATGCGTCCGATCACGCCGATGAGCGTCAGCACCATGAACGGCACGTAGATATGGACCAGCGCCACCACCGTGCCGAACTCGTTGTACATCAGGGGCAGCGGCTTGCTGATCAGGCCCCAGGAGATCAGCGTCGTGTTGATCACGCCCTTGTCCTGCAGGATGGTCATCCAGGCGAAGGTGCGCACGACAATGCCCGTCAGCAGCGGCGCGATGATCGCCATCAGCGCCAGCGCATGGCCGAGCCTGGAATGCATGCGCGCCATCCAGTGCGCCAGCGGATAGCCGATCAGCAGGGCGACGACGGTGGTGACGAGGCCGATGCGGAGCGTCGACCACAGCGCGTCGTGGAAGATGCCGGCATCGTCGTCGATGAAGCGCACATAGTGCTTCGTCGTGAGATAGGCGTTGGGATTGCTGATCGGATTGGCGGAGAAGAACGACATCGCCGCCATCACGGCGAAGGGCAGGATGAAGAACAGGACGAACAGCAGCAGCGCCGGTGCGATCAGCCAGGCAATCGGCGACGGACGAGACTTCTTCGCGGCGGACATGCGTCACGCATGGTGACGCATGATGACGGAACGGTCTACGCCGTTACGGACGGACGCTTAGGGACGTACAATCGTCCAACCCTGTTCGTTGAGATCGATCAGCTCGACGACGCCCGCTGGCACGATCTTTGCGCCCGGCAGCAGCGGAATTTCCTCGACCTTCTTGTTTTCCCGCTTGGCGATACCTTCGAGCGTGTTGTTGCAGGCCTCGAACGTCACGTTGGGCATGGACTCCGAGAAAGTCTTCAGCCGCTCGAGCACCGGCGACTTGTCGGTGCGCAGCATGGTGACGCCCGCGCTATAGGCGACGACCCGGATCTCGACCTTCTCGCCCTTGGATGCGTAGTACTTCGTGGCGTTGGTCGCGTTGCCCAGCACGGTGTTCATCTTGTCGGGCGAATCGTCGGTGATCTGCAGCGCCAGGCGATGGACCTTGTCTTCGGCCAGCGCCTGGCCTGCCATCAGGACGACCGATGCAGCCAGCAAGAGATGCTTCAGCGCCATGTTCCTCTCCTTCACTCCGGTAGATAGCCGACATCGTCGGCGCCCACCACTTTGACCTGTCGGTTGGGCTCGAGCCGAACGTGTTTTGCATCCGAGATGTACTTCGCGACGACATCGTAGACCGGCGGGCCCTCGGTGCCCTCGTTGACCGAGGCCCAGCCGCTCACCGTGTACTTCTTCGCCGCGTCGATCTTCTGGCCCGTCTTGAGCAGCGTCATGTCGGAGATCCGCTGGCCCACGGGCTTGGCGATATCGATCGTGTAGGCGAGACCGCCCGCGCGCACCATGTCGCCGCCCTGCTGGTAATAGGGATCCGGGTTGAAGAGATTGTCGGCCACGTCCTCGAGCACCTGCTTGAGATACTCACCGGTCATCTCCGTGCGATAGGCGCTGGGATAGGTGATGGCGGTCTGGTTGTAGACATCCTCGGCGCTGATCTCCTCGCCCGACAGCAGGCTGGCCCCCCAGCGGAAACCGGGGGACAGGGCGATCTCCA
>DATJWN010000352.1:0-20864 GCA_035501235.1 Reyranella sp. | reverse complement strand
CGGAGAGATAGGCGAAGATCGCCGCATCGGGCTCGCTCGAAGCGAGCCACAGCGACACGACGGGATGGCCCGCAATCTCGAGCGCTTCGGCAAGCGGCGGGCTCGTGAAGCCGGGCAACTTGCTCTGCCGCTCCTGCCAATCCTCGTAGTAACGCGTGGCATCGATGCCCGCGATGCGCTCGTAGCGTGTCTGCGTGCCGCTGCCCAAGGTGAAGTCGGCCGGCCATGTTTCGACGGAGCGATCTTTGGGCGGCGCATCCGACAACTGACGGTTCGCCGCGACGTGAAAGCGACGCGTGCCCGTCACCGGCGGCCAGCTCTTCGCCGCGCGCCACTCCTCGACGTGGGCGGAGAAATAGTGGATCGGTTCCTCGTCGGCGAGGCCGGTCTCGCGTCCGGCGAGATGCTGGTCGAAGAAGCGCAGCACCTCGCCCAGCACCGGGAACTCCGGCTCCTGCTTCGTGCGCCACGGCGAGGCATTCACGCGGGCGCCGTGATCCCATGGCCCCAGCAGCACGCGCTTCTCCTTGTTCGGCAAGGTGAGATAGCGCGACAGCACGCCGTTGGCGTAGCCCGCGCCGTCCATCCAGCCGGAGACGGCGTAGACCGCGACGTCCTTCGGGATCTCGTCGAGATAGTTGTACGGGCTAAACGAGGCACTGGTGAAGGTGGGATCGTAGGGCAGCGCATCGTCGCGGCATTTGAACTCGGTGATGAAGTCGGGCATGCGGAAATTCGCGAGATGCCCCTTCACCGCCTCGCGCGCGAGCGTGCCGTCGCGGTCGGCGTCGACCGGCATGGGCCCTTTCAACGCGGGATTGGCGAAGTAGCTGAACTGCTGCCTCAAGTCGCGGCGGTCGTGGTCGAGCGCCAGCATCAGCTCGTCATAGACCAGCGCCAGCCGCTTGATGAGCATGCCGCCCGGATAGTAGTTGTCGGCCCAGGTGTCCCAGACCGCGAACAACGGCGCGATCGCCTTGACCGCGGGATGACCCGTGCTCGCCAGGAAATCGCAGGCCGCGCCCAGATAGGAGATGCCGGTGGCGCCGATGCGCCCGTCGCTCCAGGGCTGGGCCACGATCCAGTCGGCGATCTCCTTGTAGTCGGAACGCTCGCGAGGGCTCCGGAACGAATCGCGCGTGCCGAAGCTCGCCCCCGTGCCGCGCGCATCGACCACCACCAGCGCGTAGCCGCGCGGCACGAACATGTCGCGATAGCGGTAGGTGTTGGGCGACGGCTCGACGTCGTTCACCCCCGACTGCAGCTCGAAGCGCCTTATATAAGGGGTGAGGATCAGGATTGTCGGCCAGCGCCGGCTCGCATCGCCGTCGGGCAGCTGCACATCGACCGCCAGGCGGCAGCCATCGGCCATGGTCACGTAGACCGAACTGGGAGCGCCTATCGAAAATTCCGCGGAGCGCTTGGCAAGATACCGGCTGGGCGGCACGCGCCAGGCGCCACCTAAATCGTCACGATCGGGCATGAGCCAGTGTCGCGATTCGCTGCTGGCACATCAACTGCGGTGTTCTTACAGTCCGGCGCACGAGTACTGAATTGGGAGGAATGTACGTGTCCAAGTTGATCCTGCCGCGCCGCCGCGCGCTTGCTCTTTCCGGCGGCGCGCTGGCCGCGCCGATGCTGTCGGCCGGCGCCGCGCGCGCCGTCGATGCCTGGCCGAGCAAGCCGGTGAAGTACATCAACCTCTTTCCGGCCGGCGGGCCGACCGACATCCTCTCGCGCATCGTCTGCCAGAAACTCTCCGAGCTCACCGGCCAGCAGTTCATCGTCGACGATCGCGGCGGTTCGGGCGGCAATGTCGGCGCCGATGCCATCGCCAAGTCGGCGCCCGACGGCTACACGATCGGCCTGCTGAGCGTCGCGAGCCACGCCATCGCCACCACGCTCTATGCCCGCCTGCCCTTCAACGCCGAGAAGGACTTCACGCCGGTCACCTTGCTGTGGTCGCTGCCGAACCTCCTGATCGTGCGCAAGTCGCTGGGGCCGAAGACGGTGCCGGAGCTGATCGCGCTCGCCAAGGAGAAGCCGGGCAAGGTCTCCTATGCCTCGTCAGGCGCGGGCACGACGGTGCATCTGAGCGGCGCGCTGTTCGCCGCCATGGCCAAGATCGACATCCTCCACGTGCCCTATCGCGGCAGCGCGCCCGCCACGCAGGACCTGCTGGCCGACCAGGTGGACATGATCTTCGACAATATCCCGGGTTCGCTGGCGCAGATGGGCGGCGGCAAGGTGTGGGGACTAGCGGTCACCGGCACCGAGCCCAGCCCCATGGCGCCCGAGGTGCCGACCATGGCCTCGTTCCTGCCGGGCTACGAGATCAACTCCTGGGGCGGCATCTGCGGTCCGGCCGGCATGGCGGCGCCAATCGTCGAGAAGCTGAACGCCCTCACCAAGCAGGCGCTCGACAGCGACGACGTGAAGAAGGCCTACCTCAAGAACGGCGCCACGCCCTTCTGGAAGAGCGTTGCCGACACCGTCGCCTATCGTCGCTCCGAAGAAGCGCGCTTCGCGCCGATCGTCAAAGCGAGCGGCGCAAAGGTCGACTAAGGCGCTTCGCGCGAGCGCAACGATCGGCGGCGTGTAGCGCCGCATGGCGCCCGCAGAGAGGCACTTTCTCTCCTGTACAATTCCGCATCGCCTCCCTAGGATTTCGCCAATCAAAAAGCGTACATCCAGGGAGGCGTTGCCATGGTCCGGGTCCTTGTGCCCCGACGGCGGGTGCTTGCCGTCATGGGTGGCGTGTTGGCCACTCCGTACGTTGCGTCGGGCGTTGCGTGGGCCGGCAAGGACTGGCCGAACAAGCCGGTGAAGTACATCAACCTGTTTCCAGCCGGCGGCGCGACCGACGTGCTGTCGCGTGTGGTCTGCCAGCAGCTGAGCGAGATCACCGGCCAGCAGTTCGTGGTCGAGAACAAGGGCGGCTCGGGCGGCAATGTCGGCGCCGACGCGATCGCGAAGTCGTCGAACGACGGCTACACGATCGGCCTGATGAGCATCTCCGCGCACGCCATCTCGCCCACGCTCTATGCGCGCCTGCCCTACGACGCCGAGAAGGACTTCACGCCCATCAGCATGCTCTGGCAGGTGCCGAACATGCTGGTGGTGAAGCCCGAGATCCCGGCCAGGACGATCCCGGAGCTGATCGAGCTCTGCAAGGCAAGTCCCGGCAAGTACACCTTCGCTTCGGGCGGTGCGGGTACCAGCCCGCATCTCTGCGGCGAGATGCTGAAGCAGCGGGCCGGCATCAACATGCTGCACGTGCCCTATCGCGGCGGCGCGCCGGCGCTGCAGGACCTGCTGGCAGGCCAGGTCGATTCGATGTGGGACAACATCCCGGGGCCGCTCGCGCACGTGAAGACCGGGCGGCTGCGGGCACTCGGCGTCACCTCGCTCGAGCCGAGCCCGGTCGCGCCCGACGTGCCGACCATGGCCTCGTACTATCCGGGGTTCCAGATCACCTCGTGGGGCGGACTGTGCGGGCCCGCCGGCCTGCCGCCGGCGATGGTCGAAAGGGCGTCCGCTCTGACCAGGCAGGCTCTGGCAAGCGACGCGCTCAAGACCGTATTCATGGGTCAGGGCGCCACGGCCTTCTGGATGAGCCCCTCTGACGTCGCGAACTTCCGCCGCGCCGAGGAAAAGCAGCTCGCGCCGATCATCAAGGCATCGGGGGCAAGGGTGGGTTAGTCGCCTTTGCGACTAACCCCGGAAAGATCCTTCGCTGCGCTCAGGATGACAAAGGACCTCGCCCTTTGGTCACATCCCGAGCGTCGTGACGAACTTGGTGTTGAGGTAGGCCTCGAGCGCCTCGATGCCGCCCTCCGAGCCGTAGCCCGAGTCCTTCATGCCGCCGAACGGCACTTCGGGCAGGGCGAGACCGTGGTGGTTGATCGACACCATGCCGCTCTCGAGAGCAGCGCCGACCTGCGCGATGGTCTTGCTGTTCTTGCTGTAGGCATAGGCCGCGAGGCCCCACGGGAGCCGATTGGCCTCCTTCATCACGCCGTCGAAATCCTTGAACGGCGAAATGGGCGCCAGCGGGCCAAACGGCTCGTCGTTCATGATCTTGGCGCTGAGCGGCACGTCGGTCATGACGGTCGGCTCGTAGAAGTAGCCCTTGTTGCCCTTGCGCTGGCCGCCGGTCTGGATCTTGGCGCCCTTGGCGATGGCATCGCTCACGAAGCCGTCGATCGCATGCAGGCGGCGCTCGGCGACGAGCGGACCCATGCGCGTGTCCTTGTCGAGGCCGTTGCCGACCTTGACGTTCTTGGCATAGGCCGTGAACTTTTCGACGAACTCCGGATAGACCTTCTCGTGCACCAGGAAGCGCGTCGGCGCGACGCAGACCTGGCCGGCGTTGCGGAACTTGTTGGCGCCCAGGATGCTCACCGCCTGGTCGACGTCGGCGTCCTCGAACACGATCGCCGGCGAATGGCCGCCGAGCTCCATGGTGACGCGCTTCATGTGCGCGCCGGCGAGGGCGGCGAGCTTCTTGCCGACCGGAGTCGAGCCGGTGAAGGTCACCTTCTTGATGATCGGATGGGGGATCAGATATTCGCTGATCTCCGACGGCACGCCGTAGACGAGCTGGATCACGCCCGCCGGGACGCCGGCGTCGACGAAGGCCTTCACCAGGTGCGCGCACGAGGCGGGCGTGTCCTCCGGGCCCTTGACGATGATCGAGCAGCCGGTGGCGATCGCGGCCGAGGCCTTGCGCACCACCTGGTTGATCGGGAAGTTCCACGGCGTGAAGGCGGCGACCGGGCCGACCGGCTCCTTCATCACGAGCTGATACACGTTCTCGGCGCGGGCCGGCACGATGCGACCGTAGGTGCGGCGGCCTTCCTCGGCCATCCATTCGATGATGTCGGCGGCGAGCATGGTCTCGCCCTTGGCCTCGATCACCGGCTTGCCCTGCTCCATGGTCATGATCGGGGCGATCTCGTCGACCCTCTGGCGGATCAGCTCGGCCGCCTTGCGCATGACCTTGTAGCGATCGAACGGCGAGACCTTGCGCCACTGCTGGAAGCCCTTCTCGGCGGCGGCGAGCGCGCGGTCGAGGTCGGCGGTCTCGGCATGCGCTACCTGGCCGATCACCTCTTCGGTCGCGGGATTGATGACCGGAATCGTCCGGCCGTTGGCGCCCTTGGTCCAGGCGCCGTCGATCATCAGGGAGACATCGCTGTAGGTCATGACTTCCTCCGTTATTCCCCAACTTCCGCGCGATCGACTATGCCTCTCCGGCGCACCCTCTGGAAGGCGCGAAGCCCCTGACGGCAAAATGGTCACCGACCGCTGTAGCTGACTGGTAATAGCGCCCGCGTGCGTGATCGTAAAGCAGGCTTCGCGCGCTGGTGGCATGCGAAACGCTCGACTAGCATGGCCGCCATGAGCACCGACATCGCAGCCACCCTCGCCCGCCATCGCGGCTATTTTCAGTCCGGCAAGACGCGGCCGGCCGCATGGCGCGAGCAGCAACTCGCCGCAGTCGCGGCCCTGGTGACCGAGAAGGCCGACGAGCTCAGCAAAGCCCTGTGGTCCGACCTGCGCCGCAATCGCGTCGAGGCCGCGCTGGGCGATCTCAGGATCATCGCCGAGGAGGCGACCTACGCTCGCCGCAGGGTGCGGCGCTGGATGAAGCCCAAGCGCGAAGGCGTGCCGGTCTTCCTGTGGCCCGGCCGCACCGTCATCCAGTTCGATCCGCTGGGCGTCGGACTGATCATCGGCGCCTGGAACTATCCCATCCAGCTCCTGTTCTCGCCGCTGATCGCCGCCCTCTCGGGCGGCAACGCCGCGGTGCTGAAGCCGTCGGAAGTGTCGCCCGCCTCGGCGGAAGCGATCGCCAGGCTCGTGCCGCAATACCTCGATCGCGAGGCCGTATCGGTCGTCACGGGCGGCGTGACGGAGACAACGGCCCTGCTCGAGCAGCGCTGGGACCACATCTTCTTCACCGGCGGCACCTCGATCGGCCGGATCGTGATGGCCGCGGCCGCCAAGCACCTCACGCCCGTCGTGCTCGAGCTGGGCGGAAAGTGCCCGGCCATCGTCGACGCCTCGGCCGATCTCAAGGTCGCCGCCCGCCGCATCGCGCACGGCCGCTGGCTCAACGCCGGCCAGACCTGCACCGCGCCCGACTATGTGCTCGTGGCAAAACCCGTCGCGCGCGACTTCCTCGGGCTGGTCAAGCAGGCGGTCACGGACTTCTACGGCGCCGATCCGCAGAAGAGTCCCGACTATGGCCGCATCGTCAGCTCGCGCCACTTCGAGCGAGTGAAGGCGCTGCTCGCCCAGGGCACGGTCTTCCACGGCGGCCAACACGACCACAACGATCTCTTCATCGCGCCCACCATATTGACCGACGTGCCACCGGATGCGCCGGTGCTGCAGGAGGAGATCTTCGGCCCCATCCTGCCGGTGGTCGAGGTCGAGGGCGTCGACCAGGCAATCCAGCACGTGAATGCCCGGCCGCATCCGCTCGGCCTCTATGTCTTCACGGGCGATCCATCCGTCGCCGACCGCATCTTCGCCGCGACCTCTTCGGGCGATGCCGCCGTCAACGACTGCACGGTGCAGCCCATCGTGCGCGAGCTGCCGTTCGGCGGCGTCGGCAATTCAGGCATGGGCAAGTATCACGGCAAATGGGGCTTCCTCGCCTACACCAATGCGCGCGGCGTGCTTTATCGCGGCACGAAGATCGACCCGCCGCTGCGCTATCCGCCCTACAGCCGCGGCGCGTGGCTGCGCGACAAGGTGCTGGGTATCCGCTAGCTGCCGCGATAGGTCGAGTAGCTCCACGGCGTGCAGAGCAGCGGCACGTGGTAGTGCCCTTCGGGCTCGCCGATGGAGAAGCGCAGCGGCACGATGTCGAGGAACGGCGGATCGCCCTGCTCGATGCCCTTGCTGCGGAAGTGATCGCCCACGGCGAAGCGCAGCTCGTAGCGGCCGATGGGCAGCGGCCGGTCGGCGATCAGCGGCTTGTCCGTGCGGCCGTCGCCGTTCGTCATCGTCCTCGCGACGCGATGCCAGCGCTCGCCAGCAAGCTCGAAGAGTTCGATCGCCATGCCGACCGCCGGCCGCCCGGCCTGCGTGTCGAGCACATGCGTGCTGAGCCGGCCGTTGACCTTCGGCGTGCCGTCGCCGGTCACCTTTGCCGCGAGCCTGAGCCGCGTGATGAAGAAGACCTCCTGCAGGGCCGTCGCCAACTCGGTCGCGGCATCGTTGGGCAGGCGGCGCTCGAACTGCGCCAGGATCGAGTCTCGCGTGTGGCGGCGCACGCAGACGATGAAGGGAAATCCGAACTTGGCCTTGTAGGCATCGTTCAGGCGATGAAAGCGCGCGTATTCCTCGTCGGACAGGGTATCGAGGCCCGCACTCGCCTGCTCGCGGGCGGAGTCCCGGGTGACCTCGCCAGCGCGAGCGGCCTTGCCGGCAAGATCGGGGTGCTGTCGCAGGAAGTCCAGCTGCTTCCCGCGCGGCGTCGCCCGCACCGCGCCCATCATGGCCGCATGCAGGTCGTTGACGGTGGCGAAGGGGCGTTTCGCCGCGGCCTGCTCGGCAACCCAGGGCGCCAGCTCGAAGGTATCGGCCACGGCAGCGGCGAAGTCCGCCATCGTCCTGCGATTGAGATCGTCGAGCGCCACCATGTCCGCCGACCTAGCACGGCCCGCCCGCCGTCTCTATAGTCGCGCCAGCAAAACAGGGAGAGGGGCCGCAAATGACCGACCGAAATCGTTTCACCCGTCGCGGCCTCGGCCGCATCGCCGCCGGCGCGGCACTCGTGGGCGCGCCGCTGCCGCTGCGCTTCGCCTCGGCACAATCGGCGCCGGCCAACCTCAAGGTCGGCCTGATCCTGCCGATGTCGGGGGCGCAGGCGCTGATCGGCCAGATGTGCAAGCACGGCGCCGACATCGCCAACGACGTCTTCGCCGACCTCAAGCTGCCGGTGAAACTCGACATCGTGACCTACGACAGCGAGACCAAGCCCGACGTCGCCCGCACCCAGACGGAGAAGGCTGTGGAGGCGGGCTGCCAGGTGCTGGTCGGCGCCTTCGATTCGGGCCAGACCATCGCCGTCGCCCAGGTTGCCGAGCAGAAGGGCGTGCCGCTGGTCGTCAACATCGCCGCCGCACCGCCGATCACCGAGTCGGGCTACAAGTTCATCGTGCGCAATTTCCCGACGGCGCCGATGCTGCTCACCAGCGCCTTCGACCTGCAGAAGCAGATCTTCGCCGTCTCCGGCGTCACGCCGAAGACCGCGGTGGTGCTCTGCATCAACGACACGTTCGGCAGCGCCATGCTGGGCGGCATCAAGGCCATGCTGCCCAAGGCCGGCATGCCCTACGAGATTCTCGAGACGATCACCTACGACGCCGCGGCCAAGGACCTCTCGGTCGAGGTCGCCAAGGCCAAGGCGACCAAGGCCGACATGCTGATGCCGATCTGCCGGCTGAACGACGCCAAGCTGATGGTCCAGGAGATGGTCAAGCAGCGCTGGGAACCGATGAGCATCAATCCCGGCACGCCCGGCATGTACGAGCAGGACTTCATCAAGAGCATGGGCAAGTACGGCGAGTACACGATCTCCATCCAGCCCTGGCTCGACCCGAAGTCGAACATGACCAAGGTGCTGGACAAGCACCACACGGCCAAGTTCCCCGGCGTCCAGATCGACATCGACGCAGGCTTCACCTTCGAGGCGCTGCTGATCGCGGCCAATGCCTGGCTCGCCGCCAAGTCGACCAAGCCCGACGCGCTGATGGACGCGCTGCGCAAGACCAAGATCGACGAGCACGTGATGGTCGGCGGTCCGATCCAGTTCGACGCCAAGGGCCAGAACGTCAACATCAAGGGCACGGTGCTGCAGAACCTGCAGCGCAAGCCCAAGGTCGTGCTGCCCAAGGAATCGGCCGAGGCGACGCTCACCTTCCCGCAGCCGGGCTGGGGCGACAAGCGGCGGACTTGAACGACTTCCTCCTCGCGCTTGCCCAGGCGGTCGCCAAGGGCCTGCTGACCGGCATGGTCTACGGGCTGATGGCGCTGGGGCTGTCGGTCATCTTCGGCGTCATGCGGGTCGTGAACTTCGCGCATGGCGAGATGATGGTGGTCGGCATGTATCTCGCCTGGGCGGCCTTCGATGCGCTGCAGGTGCCGCCGATGCTGAGCCTGCCCGCGATCGCGGCGGTTTTCTTCGGCGCGGGCTATCTGCTGCAGCGCGGCCTGATCCAGCCGTTCATCAATCGGCCGGAGCACCAGCAGTTCCTGCTGCTGCTGGCCGTCGCGACCTTGATCGCCAACGCCTGCCTCGCCATCGCCGGTCCCGATTCGCTGACCGTCCAGCTCGAGTCGCGATTCGACTCCTATGAGATGGGGCCGCTGGTGCTCGACACCGTGCGCGTGCAAGCCGCCTTCGTGGCACTCCTGATCACGGCGCTTCTCTGGCTCTTCTTCACGCGCACCCGCACAGGCAAAGCGATCCGCGCCGCGGCCGACAACCATATGGGTGCGCTCGTGGTCGGTCTCGACGTGCGGCGGCTCTACGCCGTCACCTTCGGCATTGGCGCCGCCTGCGTCGGTGCGGCCGGCGCGCTGATGATCATGCTCGTCCCCGTGACGCCCTCCCTCGCGCCGGACTACACGCTGCTCGCCTTCGTGATCGTGATCGTGGGCGGATTGGGCAGCATGACCGGCGCGCTGCTGGGCGGCCTGCTGATCGGTGTCAGCGAGGCGGTCGCGGGTCTGCTGGGAGATCCGGCCCTGAAGAGCATGTTCAGCTTCGGACTCTTGATCGTCGTCCTGCTGCTGCGTCCGCAGGGACTGCTCGGCCGCAAGGAGACGCGATGAGCGCTCGGCTGCTGGCCGGACTCGCGGTCCTGCTCGTCCTGTTGCTCGCGGCGCCCGCGCTGCTCGGCGGCTACGGCCTCTCGGTCCTGATCCTGGTCCTCTACTTCGCTTTCGTGGGCCAGGCCTGGAACATCATGATGGGCTTCGCGGGCCAGCTCTCGCTCGGCCACGCGCTCTACGCGGGGCTGGGCGGCTACGTCGCGGCCGGTCTCTACTTCCACTACGGCATCGGCCCGTGGGCCGGCGTCTTGGTTGCCATCGCCGCCGCCGTCGCCGCGGGATCGATCGTGGGCTATCTCGGCTTCCGCTTCTCGCTCGCGGGCGTCTATTTCGCCCTGCTCACCATCGCCTTCGCCGAGTTCACGCGCATCGGCTTCGACAATTGGAGCTGGAGCGGCGGCTCGGGTGGGCTGTTCCTGAAAGTAGAACGCGGCGTCACCGATCTCGCCAACCTGCGGGGCGGGCCGGTACTCTTCTACTACGTGATCCTCGCCCTCGCGGCCGGCACCTTCGGCCTCTGCCATCTGTTGCTGCAAAGCCGATTGGGCCGCTATTGGCTCGCCATCCGCGAGGACGCGGAAGCTGCGCAAGCCGTCGGCGTACCGGTGCTGCGCTGCAAGATGATGGCGGTGATGATCTCGGCCGCCCTCACCGCCATCGCAGGCGTGTGGAACGCCTTCTACTACAACAACCTCTTCCCCGAGACAGCCTTTTCCATCGGCCGCTCGATCGAGATGACCCTCTCGCCCATCATCGGCGGGCTGGGCACCCTGGGCGGTCCGCTGATCGGCGCCGTCGTGCTGACCTCGCTCGGCGAGCTCTTCACGTCGGTGGGCGATATGCTCGGCATTCCGGGCATCAAGCAGATCTTCTACGGCCTCGCGCTTCTCGCGATCATCATGTACCGCCCGGCCGGCCTCTGGCCGTGGATCGCCAAGCGCCTCGGCCTGGAGCGGCGATTGTGAGCGGCGCCACGCTCGAGCTCGCCGGACTCGGCAAGAGCTTCCGCGGCCTGCGCGCGGTGCACGATGTCAGCTTCACCGTGCCCGGCGGCAGCATCCACGCGCTGATCGGCCCCAATGGCGCCGGCAAGACCACCATCTTCAACATGATCGCGGGCGTCTATGCGCCGACGGCGGGCACCGTGACGCTCGATGGACGGCGCATCTCGGGGCTCAGGCCCGACCGCGTCTGTGACGCGGGCGTGGGCCGCACCTTCCAGATCGTGCGGCCCTTCAAAGGGTTGAGCGTCCTCGAGAACGTCACGATAGGCGCCTTGCAGCGTCAGTCCAAGGTCGACCGGGCGCGCGCCGCGGCTCTCGCGATCCTCGAACGGCTGGGACTGGCCGACCGCGCGCACCAGCTTGCCGAGAACCTCACCCTGCCCGACCGCAAGCGGCTCGAAGTGGCGCGCGCGCTGGCCACCGGACCGCGCCTGCTGCTGCTCGACGAGGTGATGGCAGGCCTGCGTCCGACCGAGGTCGACGTGATGGTTGGCTTCCTGCGCGAGCTCAATGCGCGAACCGGCCTCACCATCCTGCTGATCGAGCATGTGATGCGCGCGGTCATGGCGCTCGCAGCGCAGGTCACCGTCGTGAGCTACGGCGAGAAGATCGCCGAGGGAACGCCGCAGGAGATCGTGCGCAACAAGGCCGTCCTCGACGTCTATCTCGGCGAGGAGGAAGTCGCGTGAGCGCGCTGCTCCATGTCGAAGGCCTCGATCTCTACTATGGCGACGCGCAGGCGCTGGCCGGTGTCTCGCTCGAGATCGCGACCGGCGAGGTCGTGGCCATGGTCGGCGCCAACGGCGCGGGCAAGAGCTCGCTGATTCGCGCCATCCACGGCATCGAGACGCCGACGCGCGGGCGGGTCGTGTTCGATGGTACGGACGTCACCGGCTGGCCGAGCCATCGCGTCTGCGAGGCCGGCATCGGCCATGTCGCCGAGGGCCGCCAGGTCTTTCCCAATCTCAGCGTGCTCGAGAACCTCGAGATGGGCGCCGTGCTGCGTCGCGCCCGCGGCGCAGCGAAGGCGACGCTCGACCACGTCTACTCGCTGTTCCCGCGCCTCGCGGAACGGCGCGCACAGGCGGCCGGGACACTGTCGGGCGGCGAGCAGCAGATGCTCGCCATCGGCCGCTGCCTGATGGGCAAGCCCCGCCTCATCATGTTCGACGAACCCTCGCTCGGCCTCGCCCCTGCCATCGTGCAGGAGATGTTCCGCATCATCCGGCGCCTCAACGAGGAGGGCCTCACCATCCTGCTGGTCGAGCAGAACGTGATGGCCTCGCTCAAGATCGCCCATCGCGGTTACGTGCTGGAGAACGGTCGTGTCGAGCTCTCCGGCACCGGCGGCGCGCTGCTCTCGAACGATCAGGTTCGGAAGGCCTATCTCGGACTGTAGATTGTCGGGCCAATCTCAGATGGCGAGTGTTTCATGACGATGCTACCCTCGCGGGCAGGGGAGCCTCGACCGAAATGCCATCAAAGATCAGCTACAGCCTGCGCCTTCTGACACCGGCGGACAACGACGCCGTCGACAAGGCCCTGAAGATCTTCACCGACACCACCGCACCGGACCTGCGGACGGATACGGATCAAATCCGCCACAAGATCGCGAAGCCCGAGACGGCGGAAGGCCATTTCTACTTCGCCGCCTTCTATCGCGAAGAGAACCTGATCGGCTTCGTCATGTTCGGTCACTACAGGAAGAGCCGTCTGGTCGTCATCGACCATATCGCCATCGCCGAGGCAGAGCGCAAGAACGCCGCCTTCTACGAATTCGTGAGCCTCCTGCAGTCCGAGATCGCGGACCTGAAACTCGGTGTCGATTTCATCGCCGTCGAGGTCGAGGATCGCGAGTTCACGGATGGCGAAGCGGGCGGCCGCGAGTTCGTCCAGCTTCTCACCTGGATCGGCTTTCGTGAGGTCAAGACAAAGTACCTCCTGGCCGACATGGATGCGGGCGAGCATTCCGAACATCCCGGCGTCCTGATGCTCAAGCCAAGCGCCAAGCGCACGGAAATCGACGGCGACCTGCTCGCTGGAATCTACCACAGCATCTTGTTCGACCACTATTTCCCCTGGTATCGCGACTTCCTCGAGGAGGATGTCGACGATTACCGGAAGTATCTCGAAGGCCTGGACAAGAAGTTCAGGGCGCGCGTCGGCAAGTCGAAGGCCATCAAGCTTGGCGGATCGAAAGCCGATCAACCGCCGCCCGCGTCCCTGCCGGAAGACGTGCGGCTTCATATCCTGCACCTGGCGGGACTCGCCCTCTTCGCTCTGATCATCGCGGGCGTTCTCCTGGCCGTGCCTCATGAGGAGAAGCAGACAGCAGGGCTTGTTCTCGCTCTGCTCTGCGCCTACGCGGCGTTCGTGCTGATCACCAAGAACCGGGCCGCCTATGTCTTCAAGACGCTCCTGGCTGTCCTGCCTGTTGCGAAGGAGCACTCTCGCTCGCGCCCTGGCGTCGAGAAAAAGGAGAAAAAGAAGAAGGCCGGCAGCAAAGGCTGACCGCGATATTGACGCCAGCGCCCGCGCTCTGCACTCTCCCTCCCTCCGGTACAGGCCGCTGTCGCGTCGCGATGCGGGTCGGTCCGGGATGGATCTGCTCTCGTCCGACGACGGACGGAACTGCCCTCCCCGGCATGTCGTGTTTTGGGAGGGATCATCATCATGAATCGTCGCGATCTTCTGAAGGCCGGTCTCGCCGCCGGCGGCCTCGGCTTCGTCCCGGGAATCGCCTCGGCTACCGTCGACTTCACGCCCAAGCCCAAGGGCTGGCGCAGCTTCACGCTCACCACGCGCGTCGAGCCGACCTTCGCCAACAAGGCCTGGATCCCGCTGCCGACCTTCGAGGCCGCCGACTGGCAGAAGCCGGGCAAGACCAACTGGACCGGCAATGCCAAGGTCGCCGAGCGGGTGCGCGATCCCAAGTACGGCGCCGAGATGCTCCGCGTCGAATGGGCCGCCGACCTGCAGAATCCCGTGATCGAGGTCACGACCGAGGTGCAGACCCAGGATCGCTCCGTGCGTCCGGGCGTCGGCAATGCGCCGCCGCTCAGCGAAGAGGAGCGCCGCTTCAACCTGATGGCGACGGACCTGCTGCCCGTCGACGGTCTCGTGAAGGAAACGGCCGAGGGCATCGTGCGCGGCAAGACCCGCGACGCCGACAAGGCGCGCGCGCTCTACGAGTGGGTGGTCGAGAACACATTCCGGAACGCCAAGACGCCGGGCTGCGGCGTCGGCGATGTGAGCTGGATGATCAAGACCGGCAACCTCAACGGCAAGTGCGCGGACCTCAACGCCCTCTTCGTCGCCATGTCGCGCTCGGTCGGCGTGCCGGCCCGCGACGTCTACGGCATCCGCATCGTGCCCTCGGCCTTCGGCTACAAGGCGCTGGGCGCGGGCTCCGAGGTCGTCACCAAGGCGCAGCATTGCCGCGCCGAAGTGTGGCTCTCGGGCAGCGGCTGGACGCCGGCCGATCCCGCCGACGTGCGCAAGGTCGTGCTCGAGGAACCGCCGACCAATCTCGCCATGACCGACCTCAAGGTGATGGCCGCCCGCAAGACCTTGTTCGGCGCCTGGGAAGGCAACTGGGCTGCCTTCAACGTCGCACATGACGTGAAGCTGCCGGGCGCCGTCTACAAGGACCCGCTGCCCTTCCTCATGTACCCGCAAGCCGAGGACAAGTCGGGCCTGGTCGACCCGCTCGATGCCGATGCCTTCAAGTACAAGATCACGGCCCGCGAAGTGAAGGCCTAAAGCCGCACCGGCGGGGCATTCCGCTCCGCCACGATCCGCTCTATACCCGCCGCCATGACGGCAACGCTCGCCGCGGCGCCCGCTTCGGCGCGCCCGATCATCCATCGCTACTACCTGGCGATGGCCGTGCCGTTCGGCATCGACTTCGTCACGTCGGTCGCCTACGCGGTGATCAACGGCCATCCGATGGTGCTGCTGCCGATGTCGGCGGTCTCGGCGATATTCCTGATCCTGGCCGTGGGGCTGGGCGCCTGGCTGCTGATCCGGCCGGTGCGACGCTTCGTCGAGGGGCATGCGGCTTTCGCCGATGTCGAGGCCGTGGTGGCCCGCCTGCCGCGCCAGTCGGCCATCCTGATGGCCTGCTGCTATGCGCCGATGGAGGCCTTGCGGCTGCTGTCGGCGCAGGTCGGCATCACCTTCGGCGCGACCCTCGAGATCGCAGCCCTGGTGGACACGATCGACACCTTCGTGGTGCTGACGAGCTTCAACGTCGTGCTGACCTACTTCATCGTCTGCGCCTATCTCGATCGGCTCTGCGAATACCTGTTCACGACCCACGGCGTGAACATCGCCACCTTCCCGGGCGCGTTCCGCAACAAGATCGGCCTCGCCGTGCTGTTCGTCTCCTTCGCCGCCATGCTGCTGCTGGCCGGCGACATCGTGAGCTACCGCGACCATCCCAACCGGCTGCTGCGCGAGGCGTCGATGGACATGATCGCCTCGGCCATCGGTGCGGTGATCATCTATTACTGGATCACCCAGGCGCTGACCCGGCCCATCGCCCGGCTCGACTACGGCATGCGCCACGTCACCGACGGCGACCTCGACGTCTCCCTGCCCGTCACCTCCGACGACGAGATCGGCCGCGCGACGAGCGGCTTCAACCAGATGGTGGGCGGTCTCGCCGAACGCCAGTACCTGCGCGACACGTTCGGCAAGTACGTGAACGAGACGGTCGCCTCGGCCATCCTCGCCGACCAGGAAAGCGGCGGCCGCGTCGCCGACACGCTCGCCGAGGCGACCCTGATGTTCACGGACATCGAGGGCTTCACGACGCTGTCGGAGACGCTCTCGCCCGCCGATGTCGCGCGCATCCTGAACGTCTATTACGGCGCCGTCGTTCCCGTGATCCAGGCCCATGGCGGCGTGGTCAACAACTGCATCGGCGATGGCCTGTTCGCCTCCTTCAACCTGCCTCTGCCACAAAAGGACCACGCCGCCGCGGCGCTCAAGGCCGCGCTCGCGATCCAGCAGGCGTTGGCGCAGGCGACCTTCCCCGTGCGCATCCGCACGCGCATCGGCATCAACACCGGGCCGGTGGTCGGCGTGACCATCGGCACCAGCGACTGGCTCTCCTACACGCTGCTCGGCGACGCGGTGAACATCGCCGCGCGGGTCGAGCAGCTCAACAAGCAGTTCCACAGCCTGATCCTCGCCACCGAGAGCACGGTGAAGGCCGCCGGCCCCGGCTTCCCCGCCGTGCGCCTGGGCGAGATGGACCTGCGCGGCCATCGCGGCGACGTGGTCGTCTACCGGATCGACCAGCCGGCATGAGCGCACCGGCGTCAGAGATCACCGCCCTGAAGCGACGCTACGTTCTGATGGCGGTGTCGATCGTCATCTTCGACCTCGCCATCGCCATCATCTTCCGCCTCGTCAACGGCCGTTGGGAGGATACCTGGATCTCCACCCTGCCCGGCGTGGTCCTCCTGCTCGGCGTCAACGGCCTGGTGGCCAACCGCCTGTTCGAGCCGATAAACCGCTTCCTGAAGGGCGAGGCAACGTTCGAGAGCGCCGAGCGCCGGCTCACGCAGCTGCCGCTGCTCACCGCGCAATGGGTCGCGGTCTTCGCCTTCTTCCTCTACGCCTTCCGCAATTCGCTGCCCTGGTGGCTGCCCCAGACCGGCGCCGTGCTGTCGGTCGGGCTCCAGGTTCCGACCATCGCCGACTACGTCGCCGTCTGCCTGCTCGTCCCGATCTACTACTTCACCTACACCTACTTCGTGGTCAGCGACTATCTCGCCGACCTCTGCACCTTCATCTTCGAGCGCACAGGGCGCAATCTCAGCCTTTATTTCGGCAGCTACGCCAACAAGCTGGTCGTGGCGCTGCTCGTCGTGTCGGTCGTGCCGCTGGCGGCGATCATCGTCGATCTCTTCTCCTACACCGGCGAACGCCAGCAGGCGGAGATCGTGGTCGATGCGGCCTCCTCGGTGATCGGCCTCGCCATCTCGGCCTACTATGTGAGCCGCTCGCTGCTCCGGCCCGTGGCGGCGCTCTCCTCCGCCATGACCCGCGTGGCCGACGGCAATCTCGACGTACAGGTGCCGGTCACCTCCAACGACGAGGTGGGCGAGCTGACCGGCCGCTTCAATTCGATGATCGAGGGCCTGCGCGAGCGCCAGCGCATCCGCGAGACCTTCGGCCGCTATGTCGACGAGAGCGTCGCCGCCGCGATCCTTGATCGCCGGGGCGATGGGCCGAGCGGCGAGATCGGCCAGGCGACCATCCTGTTCACCGACATCGCGGGCTTCACCACCATCGCCGAATATCTCTCGCCACAGGAGCTGGTGGCGGCGCTGAACGAGTATCTCGAGACCGTGCTGGCGCCGATCCGCGCCCATGGCGGCGTGGTCAACACCTTCATCGGCGACGGCCTCTTCGCCTCCTTCAACATGCCCCTTGCCTGCGAGGATCATGAGGCCGCGGCCGTGCGCGCCGCGATCGACATCCAGCGCGCGGTGGGCGACCGCACCTTCGGCGACCAGGGCGTGGCGCTCGCGACCCGCATCGGCATCAGCTCGGGCCCGGTGATCGGCGGCTCGATCGGTGCCGGCGAGCGCATGAGCTTCACCCTGCTGGGCGACACGGTGAACCTCGCGGCCCGGCTCGAAGAGTTGAACAAGCATCACGGCACGCGCATTCTGGTCTCGCAGAGCACGCGCGAGGCCTGTGGCGACCGTTTCGTCTTCCGCGACCTGGGCCAGGTGCCCGTGCGCGGACGCACCGAGGCCATCGCCATCTTCAGCGTCGATCCGAACGACCAGGGACCCAAGGAATGAACACCGCCGGACTGTCGCCCGACCAGATCAAGCTGCAGGCGCGCGTGCGCGAGGTCGCCGCCGGGCCCGTCGCCAAGCGCGCCGCCGAGGTCGACCGCACCGAGCAGTATCCCTGGGACAATGTCGAGCTGCTGAAGAACGAAAAGCTGCTCGGCATGACCATCCCGACGCAGTATGGCGGCCAGGGCAAGGGCTGGCTCGACGCCGTACTCACCATCGAGGCGCTGTCGGCGAGTTGCTCCGTCACCGGCCGCATCGCCGTCGAGACCAACATGGGCGCGATCAGCGCAGTCATGGCCTATGGCTCGGAAGAGCAGAAAAAGATGGCGGCCG
Source organism: Reyranella sp. (assembly GCA_035501235.1). Lineage (GTDB taxonomy): Bacteria > Pseudomonadota > Alphaproteobacteria > Reyranellales > Reyranellaceae > Reyranella. Next base: position 2,848 of record DATJWN010000352.1, on the reverse strand, counting down.
ACATGGTGCTGGCCGGCGACAAGCCCGCCATCTGCATCACCGAGCCCGATGCAGGATCGGACGCCAACGGCATGACCACGCGCGCCGACAAGAAGGGCAACCGCTATGTCATCAACGGCCGCAAGCACTGGATCACCGGCGGCGGCGTTTCGCGGCTGCACCTGATCTTCGCCAAGGTCTATGACGAGCAGGGCAACGAGGAAGGCATCGGCGGATTCCTCGCCATCCGCGACGAAACCAAGGGCCTCAAGATCACCAAGCGCGAGCCGACCATGGGCCTGCGCGGCATTCCCGAAGCCGTGATCGACTTCGAGGACATGGACGTGCCGCCCTCCTCGCTCGTCATCCCGCCGCGCGGCTTGAAGAAGGGCTTCGCCGATCTGATGAACGCCTACAACAGCCAGAGGGTGGGCGCGGCGACGGTCGCGCTGGGCATCGCCGAAGGTGCCTATCAGTTGGCGCTCGACTGGTCGGAGAAGCGCCATCAGTTCGGCCGGCCGATCAACGAGTTCCAGGGCCTGCAATGGAAGCTCGCTGACATGTCGATCAAGCTCTCGGCGGCGCAGGCGCTGGTCTACAACGCCGCACGCTCGGGCGAAGGCGGCTTCCCCGACATGCTGCTCGCGGCGCAGGCGAAGGTCTTCACCTCGGAGAGCGCCATCCAGGTCGTGAACGACGCGCTGCAATTCTTCGGCGCCCGCGGCTATTCGCGCGAGCTTCCGCTCGAGCGCATGGCGCGCGACGTCCGCATGTTCACGATCGGCGGCGGCACGGCCGAGGTGCTGCGCAATGTCGTGGCCGGCGCGCTCCTCAAGAAGAAGCTGCCGCAGACCCGCGACGGCTGGAAGTAATCAGCGCGGGCACATCGAGCAGGCTCGTCGCCACCGCCGCGCAGAGCGCGCGAATCTCCGCTGTCGGCTGAAGCATGTCCGGCACCATGACGGTCATCATGCCCGCGGCATGGGCTGCACGGACGCCGTGGAAGGAATCTTCCAGGGCCATGCAGTCGGCCGGCGCGATATCGAGGCGCGCGGCGGCCAGCAGGAACGGGTCGGGATTGGGCTTGCCCTTGGCATAGTCGCCGGCCGCAACGACGGCGTGGAAGCGGTCGACAAGCTTATGCATCGCCAGATGATGCGCGACCGTGTTGTGCGAAGACGAGGTTGCGATCGCCCGCGGCAGCTCCAATTGATCGAGCACCGCGAGCAGTTCGAGGGCGCCCGGTTTCAACGGCAGATCGACCTCGATCAGCTTCTTGAAGTGGCGCATCCAGACCGCCGTCAGGTCGTCGACGCGGAAGTCCGGTCCATACCGGTCGAGCAGGATCTGCCGGCCGGTCGGCCAGGGTGTGCCGATCAGCAGGCTGAAGACCTCGCTGTCGGCGGCGTGGCCGAGCTCGGCCGACGCCGAAATGAAGGCCTTTTCGTAAAGCCGTTCGGTGTCGAACAACAGGCCGTCCATGTCGAACACGACGGCTTTCACGGGACGCGGAAAATTCATGGGACTCCTAACGGCCGAATGTCTTCCACACGCCGTCGCTGCCCTTCAGCACGACGAACTCCGAGCCCTTGCGGGTCGAGCCGTCGGTGCGCGTGCAGGTGACGGCGATCCATGACGGATTGTCCCAACGCGCCGAGCAGCTCTCGGTCTGGTCGAGACAGGTCGGCAGCGGCACCTGCGTCTCCGTCCTGAGCTCGCCCTTCGCCGGCGCGCGGATGGTGAGCGCGCCGCGTGTCGGCAGCCAGGTGCAGGCCACCGTCACGAAGTGCGAGCGGTCCTGCGCCCAGATCGGCGTGCCGTAGACCGTGTATTGCTTGCCGGTCGCGCGCATCACCAGCACGTAGGAGAAGTCGCGGAAGGCCGGCCGGCGCACGACATAGAAGCCGCCTTTGTCATCGTAGTCCTCATACAGGAACACATGCGCCTCGTCGCCGCGCGGGCAATCGACCAGTTCGACCGTGCCGTTCTCCAGCCTGAGCCGCAGCCGGTTGCCTTGGCGCGAGACGTTTTGCCCGTTGGCCTTGAAGCGCTCGGCCTCCTTCGGCCACTGCGTCGCGGCGTAGCGCTCGAAGTCCGGGCTGGGCGGCCCAGCCTTCAAGTCGCAGGTCTCCGTCTGCGCGCGCACTGCTCCCGCCAGCGCGCCGGCCACGGCCACCGTCGAGAGCAGGAGATAGAAGCGCATCACGTCCGCCCCGTTAAAAAAACGGCAATTGCCTGTCACGACCCCGGCGGACCGGCGCTATTTCCGCTAATTGCCCTGCGGCCAGACACGGCAATCGCTCCTTCCGCACGCCAGCGCAGCGTCGCTAACTGCGCCAACTCCCGGCGTTGTGCAAATTGTTGGCGACGAAAACGATCATGGGCGATCTCCGAACTTCCCTCGGACTAGCAGAAATCCGCCCACTGGTCCATTATTGATTTACCAACGATTTCAACATCGTCTCCAGGCTGATCGAGCGCAATGTCGCCTCGGCGATCTCGTCGATCTCCAGCAGCACGCGCTGCAATGCACCGCCTATGTCGGTGTCCTCGCCCGGCTCCTTGGCGCGGCTGCCGGGCGCGGGCTCGAAGAGCGCGACGATGTCCATCAAGGTCGTGCGCCGGCGATTGCCGATGAAACGGTAGCCGCCCGTGGCGCCGCGGCCGCCGCGCACCAGGCCCGCCGCCCCGAGCGTGCCCAGCACCTTCGCGAGATGATGGCTCGACACGCCGAAGCGCTCGGCAAGATCGGCGGACGACAGCGTGCGCTCCGGATCGCGCGCCAGCTCGAGCACGGCGTAGAGGCCGAGACGCGTCGCCGTCTGCAGCTTCATGTCATCCGGGACCGCGGAGCTCCAGCTCCGCTCAT
>DATJWN010000351.1:0-5801 GCA_035501235.1 Reyranella sp. | reverse complement strand
CCGCCAGGTGCTGATCGAACTCGGCATCGAGGACATCGCCGTGGCCGGCATCGCCAAGGGCCCTGACCGGGACGCCGGCCGCGAGCGTTTCTTCGTCCCCGGCAGGCCGCCCTTTTCGCTCGAGCCGCGCGATCCGGTGCTCTATTTCCTCCAGCGCCTGCGCGACGAGGCCCATCGATTCGCCATAGGCACGCATCGCACGCGACGCGCCCAGGACATCACGCGTTCGGCGCTGGACGAGGTGCCGGGCATCGGCGCCTCGCGCAAGAAGGCGCTGCTGCACCATTTCGGCAGTGCCCGCGCGGTGGGTGCGGCAACCCTGGAAGACATCAAATCCGTACCCGGCATTTCCGACGCGCTGGCGCGGAAGATTCATGACCATTTTAGGGGTGGGGGCTGACGTTCGTCCGGACCGCGGGCCTCCCACCCGCTCATGATGCGGGCCGAGAGGTCCGCGGTCCGTGACAATGCGTTCGACGCCGCCGTAAGGTGCCCCCGAACATGCTGAACACCGCCAATATCCTCACGCTCTCGCGAATCGCGGCGATCCCGCTGGTCGTGGCCTGCTTCTGGCTCGACAAGGGCTGGTCGCAGTGGCTGTCGATGGGGCTGTTCATCGCCGCAGCCATCACCGACTATTTCGACGGCTATTTCGCGCGGCGCTATCACCAGATCTCGCGGCTGGGCCGTTTCCTCGATCCCATCGCCGACAAGCTGATCGTGGCCGCCGCGCTGCTCATGCTGGTCGATCGCGGGCCGCTGAACGGCATCAATGTGCTCGCGGCCCTCATCATCCTGGCGCGCGAGATCCTGGTCTCGGGCCTGCGCGAGTTCCTGGCGGAGCTGCGCGTCGGCCTGCCGGTCAGCCAGCTCGCCAAATGGAAGACTGCGGTGCAGATGCTCGCCATTAGCTTCCTGCTCGTTGGCGATGCCGCCGCGACCTGGGTCACCGAGGCCGGGATCTGGCTGATCTGGGCGGCGGCGCTGCTGACCCTGATCACCGGCTACGATTACCTGCGCATGGGCCTGCGCCACATGGCCGAAGATACGGCGCCGGGCAGCGCCGAATGAAAGTCCGGTATTTCGCCTGGATGAAGCGCACGGTGGGCGTCGCCGATGAAGAGGTCTCGCCGCCCGCAGAGGTGCGCACCGTGGGCGATCTCGTGAACTGGCTGCGCGATCGCAGCGCCGGTCATGCCGAGGCGCTGGCCGAGAGCGCCGCCTTCGGCGCCGCCGTCGACAAGCGCACCGCGACCTTCGACGTGTCTATCGCTGGCGCGAGCGAGGTCGCCTTCTTCCCGCCTTTCACTGGAGGCTGACATGGCCGTCCGCGTGCAGGCCGAGGATTTCGATGTCGGCGCGGAACTGAACGCGCTGACCACGGGCACCAGGCGCATCGGCGGGCTCGCGGTGTTCGTGGGCCTCGTCCGCGAGATGCATGTGCGCGAGGGCTATCACAAGGACCGCGTCGATGCGCTGACCCTCGAGCACTATCCCGGCATGACCGAGAAGGCGCTGGAGGACATCGAGGCCGAGGCAAACAAGCGCTGGCCGCTGGAAGCCACGCTGATCGTCCACCGTTACGGCCGCCTGGAGCCGGGCGAGCGCATCGTGCTGGTGGCGGTGGGCTCGCCGCACCGCGAGGCCGCGTTCGAAGCCTGCGAGTTCCTGGTCGACTGGCTCAAGACCAAGGCGCCGTTCTGGAAGCTGGAACAGACACCGAAAGGCGACAAATGGGTCGGCGCGCATGACGCCGACGACAAGGCCGCCGCGAGGTGGGAGAAGTAAACGGGACCGCGGGCCTCCAGGCCCGTTCAGATTCATGAGCGGGCCTGGAGGCCCGCGGTCCCGTTAGCCCTTGTAGTTCTCGACCGTCGCCGCCGAGCGCACTTCGGCCTGATCCGGATCGCGGCCGAATTCGCGCAAGCCGCGGCGCTGGCGCAGCAGGTCCCAGCACTGGTCGAGCTCGACCTTGATCTTGTCGAGACGGACTTTCTCCTTGTCGCTGACCGCGCCCTTGGCCCACAGCGCCTTCTCCTCGGCGACGAGTTCCTCGATGTGCTTCAGCACGTTCTGGTCGGTCGTGTGCGACATGCGGGCTCTCCTTGGGTCAACCGAGGGCGACGAGGGCGAGATTGTCGAGACCGCGTTCGCGCAAGCGGTCCGCCGCCATCAGAGCACGCTGGCCGCTGCGGCAACAGAGGACAATGCGTTGCGAGGGTGGAGGTTGCGTGACGATCTCATGGACGTGATCGACATCGAGGCGGCGGCCGCCGGCGAAGGTCTGCGGCGCCTCGTCGATGCCGCGCAGGTCGACCACGAGATCATCCGCCTCGAGCGCTTCCGGCGCGATGAACGGCACCGAGGCCATCGGTTCGGGGCTGCCCTCGAAGCCGAAGCCACCGAACACCAGCTTCCTGGCATCGAAGGTGACGACGCGGCCGAGCACGGCGGGCTCGAGACCGAGCAGATGATGCAGAGCGAGATGCGCCTGCAACGCGCCCAGCACGGCCACGACCGGACCCAGCACGCCAACGGTGGCGCAAGTGGCGCCGTCGATCGAGACGTCGGGGAACACCGCGCGATAGCTGGGGCCCCCGCCGCAGAAGACACCGGCATAGCCCGACAGGCCGAGCGCCGAAGCGGAGACCAGCGCCTTCTTCGTCGCGTGGCAGGCATCGCTCAGCATGTAGGTCACGGCGTAGCTGTCGGCGGCATCGACGATCAGGTCGGCACGCGCGACGAGGGCCGCCGCGTTCTGCGGCGTGAGGCGCGCCACGACCGGCTCGACGGCGATATTCGGATTGAAGCGCAGCAGCGCCGCCTTCGCACACTCGGCCTTCGGCTTGCCGAGATCGGGCATGCCGTAGAGCGGCTGGCGATGGAGGTTGGTCTCTTCGACAACGTCATGATCGACGACGATCAGCCGGCCGACGCCGGCGCCTGCCAGATACTGCAACACCGGACAGCCCAGTCCCCCTGCGCCGACCACGAGCACGGTCGATGCCGCAAGCCGCGCCTGGCCGGCGGCGCCAACCTCGCCCAGGATGGTCTGGCGGGCGTAGCGGTCTGCCGTCATGCGGCTACTCGCGTTGCCGCCACCCACGCCTTGGCCTGCGCGATGGGATCGGCATTGTTCACGATATCGCCGACGACGGCCGCCGAATCGGCGCCCGCCTTCAGGCATTGCAGCGCGCGCTCCAGGGTCAGCCCGCCGATAGCGACCAGCGGCCGTTTCCCGACAAGCTTCTTCCATTCGCCGATGCGCTCGAGACCCTGCGGGCCGAAGCGCATCTTCTTCAAGAGCGTCGGCCAGATGGGGCCCAGCGCCACATAGTCGGGATCGGTGGCAAGGCCCCTCTCCAGCTCCTCGTGGTCGTGCGTGGAGACGCCGAGCTTCACGCCGGCGCGATGAATCGCCTTCACGTCGGCATCGACGAGGTCCTCCTGGCCGAGATGCACCCACGGGCATTTCTCGTCGATGGCGATCTGCCAATGGTCGTTCACGATCAGGTCGGCGCCATGCTTGACGCAGACCGCTTGCGCCTCACGCACCTGGCGGCGCAGCTCGGCCTCGGGCTGGTCCTTGATGCGCAGCTGGATGAAGCGCGCGCCGGCCGGCACGAGACGCGCGACCCAGGTCGAGTCGGGAACGACGGGATAGAAACGGTCGATCATCTAATCACCAAGCGCTGCGCGGCCGATCATCGGCGTGGAGGGCTGCGCCATGTCGCGCGGTTCGAGCGGTTGCGCCGCGAAGGCCATGCGGCCGGCTTCGATCGCCATGGCGAAGGCCTTGGCCATGGCGACGGGATCGCCCGCCTCGGCGACCGCGGTGTTGAGCAGCACCGCGTCGTAGCCCAGCTCCATCGACGCCGCGGCATGCGAGGGCACGCCGAGACCGGCATCGACGACCAGCGGCAGGTCGGGGAAGTGCGCGCGCAACGCCTTCAGCCCGTAGACATTGTTGAGGCCGCGCGCCGAGCCGATGGGCGCCCCCCAGGGCATCAGCACCTTGCACCCGGCCTCGACCAGACGGTCGGCGACGGCGAGATCTTCCGTCGTGTAGGGGAAGACCTCGAAGCCGTCCTCGGCCAGCACGCGCGCCGCCTCGACGAGGCCGAACACGTCGGGCTGCAACGTTTCGTCATCGCGGATGACTTCCAATTTGATCCACTTGGTATCGAACAGCTCGCGCGCCATGTGCGCGGTGGTGACGGCTTCTTTCACCGTATGGCAGCCGGCCGTATTGGGCAGCACGCGGAGCCCGAGGCCGCGGATGAACGACCAGAAGGTCTGGCCGCCGCGCTCGCTGCCCGACTCGCGGCGCAGCGACACCGTCACGACCTCGGCGCCCGACGCCGTGATCGCTTCAGCCAGGATCTTGGGCGAGGGATAGCGCGAAGTGCCGAGCAGCAGCCTCGACTTCAATTCGACGCCGTAGAAATCGCGCGCCATGGCTCACCCGCCCTGCATCGGCGCCACGACCTCGACCTTGTCGCCGTCGTTGAGCGTGACGTTCTGGCGCGTCGGCGCGGGCACGAAGCGACCGTTCACCGCCGTCGCGATCTTCTTGCCGCCATAGCCCAGCGCGTCGAGGGCGACGGCGAGCGTCGCCGCCTCGACCTCACGCTGATCGCCGTTGACGAAGATCCGCATCGCTCCTCTCCGAAGTCTCCAAAGAGATGGCGTCGGCCACTTCGCGGGCCAAGGCCGGCGCCAGCAAGAAACCGTGCCGGTAAAGCCCGTTCACATAAAAGATCGTGCCTTTGCGCCGCACCGCCGGGAGGTTGTCGGGGAAGGCGGGCCGCAAATCGGCACCCAGCTCGACGATCTCCGCCTCGCCGAAGGCTGGATGCAGGGTATAGGCGGCATTCAAGAGCTCGACGGTCGAGCGCACGCTGGGGCCGCGCCGCTCCTCGCTCTCGATCATCGTCGCGCCGATCATGAACACGCCGTCGCCGCGCGGCACGATGTAGAGCGGGATGCGGGGATGCAGCAGCCGCACCGGCCGCGCGAGCGACACGTCGCGCGAGCGGATGACCAGCATCTCGCCACGCACGCCGCGCAGATCGACCAGCCGGTCACGCGCGGCGAGGCCGCGGCAGTCGATCAGATAGTCGGCCGACGGATTCGCCGGCGCTTCGGTGCCGTAACGGATCGGCACGCCGAGCTTGCTCAGCCGTTCCTCGAGCGCGGCAAGCGCGAGGCGCGGCGTGAGATGGCCTTCGTCAGGAAAGAACAGCGCGCGGCGGAAGCGGCCGGCGAGGTCGGGTTCGAGCGCGGCGATGCGATCGCCGTCGATCCATTCATAGCGCTCGGTGCGCTCGGCGAAGCGCGTGAGATCGACCTGATCGCGTGGCGGCGCCAGCACGAGACTGCCCTTGCGCACCGTGCCGGGGAAATGTTTGACCCACCAGTCGATCGAGGGCACGCCACGCGTGACGACGACCGGCTCCGTCGTCGCCCTCTCGCACCAGGGCGCCAGCATGCCGCCGGCCTGCCACGAGCAGCAACCATCGCCCAGCGCGCGGCCGCGCTCGATCACCTCGACGGCACACCCGCGCTCGGCAAGCTCGAGCGCCGTCACGAGGCCCGCGACGCCTGCACCGACAACGATGACCTTGGCCTGACTCAACCGATCGCTCCCGTTCCTTCGCCGGCATGACCCGGATCAGGTTCAAAGGGTTCAGCAGATTTGCTGTCTCAGACCGGCCTCGGACAGGCCGGACACCCCTCGGACATCGATAAAAAGACTGCTAGCCGACCCTCCTGTCAAGCCGCGCTCAGGCCGAGGCGAA
>DATJWN010000350.1:0-22722 GCA_035501235.1 Reyranella sp. | reverse complement strand
GCTTCAACATGTGGGTCGAGGCGGTCAAGAAGGTCGGCTCGACGGATCCGAACAAGGTCATCCCCGGCATCATCGGCATCAAGGTGCCGAACCTGACCGGCGGCATGTCGGAGATGCTGCCCGACCATCACATCACCAAGCCGGTCCTGATCGGCGAGATCGAGGCCAACGGCCAGTTCGACGTGGTGTGGAAGACCAAGGACCTGGTTCCGGGCGTCGCCTGGTCGCCGATTCTCGACGACTCCAAGAACCTGATCGCCGATTGGACGCCGCCGATCAGCTGCGGCAACTACGACAAGGTTGCCAAAAAGTGCATCGGCTCGGGTAAGTAAGAGCGAACCCGTTCAACTCACAGGGGCGGGGCGACTTTCGAGTCGCCCCGTTTCCATCTAACGGTTAATCCTCGACCCATGTCGCAACAGCGTCTCCTGGCGTGGCTCCTGCCGGCCATCGCGGCCATCTGCCTCGCAGGTACTGCCCTCGCAGCCGACCTCGCGACCTTGGTGACCAATCTCACCACGGGCGGCTACAGCGAGCGTGGCGACGCCATCGAAGCGCTGGCCGCCTCGGGCGAGGCGCGTGCCGCCCCGATCCTCCAGGCGCTGAGTGCCGGGCAGCTCTACGTGCGCCCCTCCGACAAGCTGGTCGTCATCGGCAAGGGCGAGGGCAAGTCGATCGAGCTGAGCGACGCCATCACCGGCAAGCCCGCCGGCACCGCGTCCGAGGACGATCTCGAACGCGTCAAGATCAACAACCGGCTGCGCGGCACCATCGAGGCTGCCATGGGCTCGCTGACCCTGATGAGCCCCGATCCGAGTGTGCGCCGCAGCGCCGCCAATTCGCTGTTCACTCGCCGCGATGCCTCCTCGCTCGAATCGCTCGACAAGGCTTTGGCGGCGGAGAAGGACCCCGGCATCAAGCGGGTCATGGAACAGGCGCGGGCCGCCGTCGTGCTGGCCTCCGACGCGCCCGACGCGCAGAAGATCGCGGCGATCGCCATCGTGCGCGATCGCGCCGACGCCGATTCGCTGGGTGTCCTGCAGACCGTGATCGCCTCGGCGAGCGGTCCGGTGAAGGAGGCCGCCACTGCCGCCGCCTCGTCGGTGCGCCAGTCGCTCAAGGCCTGGGAGGCGGCGCAGAACGTCTGGTACGGCATCTCGCTCGGCTCGGTACTGCTGCTGGCCGCCATCGGCCTCGCCATCACCTTCGGCACCATGGGCGTGATCAACATGGCGCATGGGGAGATGGTGATGCTCGGCGCCTACACGACCTTCGTCGTGCAGCAGGTGCTGCGCTCCGCCGCGCCCGGCTTGATGGAGGCCTCGGTGGTGATCGCGCTGCCGCTCGCCTTCCTGGTCTCGGGCGTGGTCGGCGTGGTGATCGAGCGCACGATCATCCGCTTCCTCTACGGCCGCGCGCTCGACACGCTGCTCGCCACCTGGGGCCTGTCGCTGGTGTTGCAGCAGGCCGTGCGCTCGCTGTTCGGCCCGACCAACCGCGAGGTGAGCTCGCCCAGCTGGATGTCGGGCTCCTTCCATGTCGGCCAGATCGACGTCACCTATGGCCGCCTCTGGATCGTGATCTTCGCACTGATCGTCTTCGCGCTCCTGATGCTGCTGCTGCGCCGAACGCCGCTCGGCCTCTACATGCGAGCCGTCACCCAGAATCGCCCGATGGCCTCGGCCATGGGCATCCGCACCCCACGGGTCGATGCGCTGACCTTCGGCCTCGGTTCCGGCATCGCAGGCCTTGCCGGCGTGGCGCTGAGCCAGATCGACAATGTCAGTCCCAATCTCGGCCAGGGCTATATCGTCGACTCCTTCATGGTCGTGGTGTTCGGCGGCGTCGGCAATCTCTTCGGGACGCTGGTGGGCGCGACCGCGCTCGGCATCGTCAACAAGTTCCTCGAACCCTACGCCGGTGCCGTGTTGGGCAAGATCCTGGTGCTGGTCTTCATCATTCTGTTCATCCAGCGCCGTCCGCGCGGCCTGTTCGCCCTGAAGGGAAGGGCCGTCGAATGAGAGCTGAAGCATGATCACGCGCTTCCTCTGGCAGGGCATGGACCGCAAGTTCCAGCTGTTCGTGTTGCTGGTGCTGGCCATCGGCATCGTGCTTCCGCTGCTCAATCAGCTCACGCCCGCCGCCAGCGCGCTGCACGTGCCGGCCTGGGTGCTGCAGCTCATCGGCAAGTATCTCTGCTACGCCTCGCTGGCGCTCGCGGTCGATCTGGTGTGGGGCTATTGCGGGATCCTGTCGCTCGGCCACGCCGCCTTCTTCGCCCTGGGCGGCTACTGCATGGGCATGTACCTGATGCGCAACATCGGCGCGCGCGGCGTCTACGGCAATTCGGTGCTGCCCGACTTCATGGTGTTCCTGAACTATCCCGAGCTTCCCTGGTTCTGGCACGGCTTCCGTTTCTTCTGGTTCGCCGGCCCGATGATCGTGATCGTGCCAAGTCTGCTCGCCTTGGCGCTTGGCTGGTTCGCCTTCCGCAGCCGCGTCACCGGCGTCTATCTCTCGATCATCACCCAGGCGATGACCTACGCGCTTCAGCTCGCCTTCTTCCGCAACGACATGGGCCTGGGCGGCAACAACGGCCTGACCGACTACAAGGATATCCTCGGCTATTCGGTCCAGTCCGACGGCACGCGCGCGGTGCTCTGCTTCTCCTCCGCGCTGGCGTTGGCGATTTTCCTCGTGATCGCCGCGGCCGTGGTCGGCTCGCGCTTCGGCAAGGCACTGATGGCCGTGCGTGATGCGGAGAGCCGCATGCGCTTCCTCGGCTATCGCGTCGAGGGCTACAAGCTGTTCGTCTTCGTGCTGTCGGCCGCGATGGCGGGCATCGCGGGCGCGCTCTATGTGCCGCAAGTCGGCATCATCAATCCCAGCGAGTTCGCGCCCGGCAACTCGATCGAGGCCGTGCTGTGGGTCGCTGTCGGCGGCCGCGGCACGCTGATCGGGCCGGTGATCGGCGCCTTCATCGTCAATTTCGGCAAGACCTATCTCACCGGCGCGTTGCCGGAGGTATGGCTGTTCGCGCTCGGCGCGCTGTTCATCGTGGTGACCTTGTTCCTGCCCAAGGGCGTGATCGGACTGCGCGGCCAGCTTGCCGCGCGGAAGGCGAAGGCGGCATGAGCGCGCCGCTTCACCATCAGCAGCAGCGCTCGACCTCGGCGCTGCTCTATCTCAGCGGCGTCACCGTCTCCTTCGATGGCTTCAAGGCGCTGAACAATCTCTCGCTGCTGATTGAGCCGGGCGAGATGCGCGCCATCATCGGCCCCAATGGTGCCGGCAAGACCACGATGATGGACGTGATCACCGGCAAGACCCGGCCCGACGAGGGCGAGGTCGTATTCGATGGCAAGGCCGACCTCACCAAGCTCGACGAGGCCGAAATCGCGACCTTGGGCATCGGGCGGAAGTTCCAGAAGCCCACCGTGTTCGAGAACCATACGGTGCGCGACAATCTCATGCTGGCGCTGGCCGGCATCCGCAGCTGGTACAAGACGCTGAACGCCGCGCCGACCAGGGCCGAGAACGACCGCCTGGCCGAGATCCTTTCGATCATCCGGCTCGAGGCGAACCAGGGCATGCTGGGCGCCCGCCTCAGCCACGGCCAGAAGCAGTGGCTCGAGATCGGCATGCTGCTGGCGCAGAACCCGAAGCTGATGCTGGTCGACGAGCCGGTCGCCGGCATGACCGACGTCGAGACCGAGACCACGGCGCAGGTGCTGCGCGAGGTCAACAAGTTGCATTCGGTCGTGGTGGTCGAGCACGACATGACCTTCGTGCGGGCGCTCGGTGTCAAGGTGACGGTGCTGCACGAGGGCTCGATGCTGGCCGAGGGCTCGCTCGACCATGTGAGCGCCGATCCGCGCGTCGTCGAAGTCTACCTTGGTCGATGAAGAGCGGACGGTGACGGCGATGCTCTCGGTCCAGAACGTCAACCTCTTCTACGGCGCCGCCCAGGCGCTGCGCGGCGTGTCGCTTTCGGCGTCCATCGGCAAGGTGACCTGCCTGCTCGGCCGTAACGGCGTCGGCAAGACGAGCCTGCTGCGCGCCATTTGCGGTCTGCAGCCGATCGCCTCGGGCTCGATCAAGCTCGAGGACAAGGAGATTTCCACCCTGCCGGCCTACGATCGCGCGCGCCGCGGCGTGGCGCTGGTGCCGCAGGGACGCGAGATTTTCTCGCTTCTGACGGTGAAAGAGAATCTCGAGACCGGCTACGCGCCCGTGAAGGCCGCGCAGAAGAGCGTGCCGGAGGAGGTGTTCGAGCTCTTCCCGGTCCTGAAGTCGATGCTGAAACGCCGCGGCGGCGACCTGTCGGGTGGCCAGCAGCAGCAACTCGCCATCGGCCGTGCGCTGACCATGAGGCCCAAGCTCCTCGTGCTCGACGAGCCGACCGAAGGCATCCAGCCGTCGGTGATCAAGGATATCGGCCGTGCCATCGACTTCCTGCGCCAGCGCGGCGACATGGCGATCCTGCTGGTCGAGCAGTATCTCGACTTCGCCCACGAACTCGCCGACGACTTCGCCGTGATGGATCGCGGCGAGATCGTGATGGCCGGCAGCCGCGCCGATTTCGACACCGAGGCCGTTCGCCGTCACATGACGGTTTGAACGGACCTCGTTCGTTCGGCAGCTGCCGCCAGGCTCACTGCTTCTTTCGCTTCCTCGCGGAGCTGGACGGCGACCTGCCGGTCCTGTGCTGTCTTGCTGACGGTGCCGACGCCGCCGTTCCCCCACCGCCATGCGCCCTTCGCCGCCGAGCGCTGTGGTCGGCCCAGGCGGCCGTGCGGTCGCGTATGTACTCGGCCGCTTCGTTGGAGGTCTTGAGATCGGGCTGATCGTGGTCGTAGGTGCCGTGCTCGTTGGGGACGGGCAGGCTCGCGACCTTCGCCGCCTGCATCTTCTGCAGTTTGGACGGACGATTGGCGTTGGGAACCGGCTCGCCGGAGCTGGGCGGCGTCGTGCTGCCCAAGGGGTCGTCGGTGCGCGGCTGGGCGAGGGTGAGAACGTCGCCGAGGCCAGGTGCTGCGGCATCGCGCTTGCCGAGCGGCTTGATCTGCGGCCAGCGCAATTGCAGGGTCCTGAGCACCGAGGTGTGGTCGATCACGCCGCTGCGTGCGCGGAACACGGTGCCGGCCTTGATCAGCGGCGAGATGAGCAGCGCGGGAACGCGCACGCCGAAACGGGTGAAGTCGAAGTTGAGATGATCGACGTCGCCACGGAAATTGTCTGGGGGCGTGGCGTTGGTGGGCGGCGCCACATGGTCGTAGTTTCCGCCGTGCTCGTCGTAGTTGATGATGAGCAGGGTGTTCTTCCAGCCGGCGCCGGTCTGCAGGGCCTTGTAGACGTCGAAGATGAGCTTCTCGCCCAGCGAGACATCGGTCACAGGGTGTTGGCTGTTTCCGGTCGGTCCCCATCCGGGTTCGAGGAAGGTGAAGGCAGGCAACGTCCCGGCCTTGGCCCGCTGCTGGAAATCGGAGAAGTGTCCGAACTTGCTCTGGTCGGCGGCCTTCGTGTCGGGATAGTCCGTCCTGACATAGGGATAGCTGTTGTAACCGTAGGCGGCCCAGTCGAGGCCGGCGTCGGACATCCGGCCGAAGATGCTCGGCGTGTTCAGGATCTTGAAGTCGTCCTTGAGATGGCCGAGCGACGTGCCTGCGAGCGCGAAAGCCCGGTTCGGATAGGTCTCGGTCGGCGCCGAGGAGAACCAGGCGTCGCAGACCGCATAGCTGCGCGCGAGGGCGCTCATGACCGGCAGCATGGAGGGATCGTACATCCCCATGATATCCGACGGCTTGGTGCCGGGCAGGGCGTCGGGCTCGTGGCGGCCCTGATCGTAGGCGATGGCGTTCTCGAAGTTCACCACGAAGCCGCCATTCGTCGCCTTCGCGCCTGGGGGCACCGGATCGACGCCGAAGAGCTGAAGGTTCGTGGCCTGGAAGCCTTCACGGGGATCGCAGCCCGGCATCAGGTAGGGGTGAGTATGTGTCTTGCCGATGGGGAAGACGGGCACCTTGTTGCCCGACGAATCGAGATTGAATTCCTGTCCGGTCAGCCCGTCGTACGGATCCCCCGCGGGAGATCGATTGGGTGGATTGGCGTTGGTGTACAGATAGCCCAGCATCTGGTCGAACGACCGGTTCTCCAGCATCAGCTGGACGATGTACTTGATCTGCGGAAGTTGATTCGCCATCGCTTTTCCCCCTCTCGATGGACGTGTCATGAACCAAATTCGCGGTTCATAAGTTGTGCACATCGATATCAATCGCGCCAGAGTAGCACGAGATCGTTCGGGCACCTACTGCGCCGACCGGGGGGCTTGCCGATGGAAATGGGGAAGAGGATCAGCTCGCCGTCTGCGCTCCGCGCACCAGCCGGCCAGGGCGCTCGCCCGTCAGCTCGTCATCGCGCACCGTCTCGATGCCCGCATTGAACGTGTGCCTGTAGCCTGTGGCGCGCTGGATCAGGCGGCGGCCACCGGCGGGGAGATCGTAGATGACCTCCGGTCGCTTCAGTGAGAGCGCATTGAAGTCGATCACGTTGATGTCGGCCTTGTGGCCGGGTGCCAGGAGGCCGCGGTCGCGCAAGCCATAGGCCTCGGCCGTGCCACGCGTTTGCTTGGCAATCAGGAACTCCAGCCCGAGCTTCGGTCCGCGCTTGCGGTCGCGGCCCCACAGGGTCATCAGCGAGGTGGGCGAGGACGCGTCGCAGATCACACCGACATGCGCGCCGCCATCGGCCACGCCCAGTACTGTGCCGGGATCGGTCAGCATCTCATGCACCACGTCGAGGCTGCCATAGGCGTAGTTCTCGAAGGGCAGCATCAGCAGGCCCTTGCCGCCGTCGGCCATGATCGCCTCCAGCGCGACCTCCTGCGGCGTGCGGCCGGTGCGCTGGGCGGTGGCGGCGATCGACCGGCTCGCTTCCGGCTCGTAGTCGGGCCGCTCGCCAATCGGAAACATCTTGTGGAAGGACTCACCCATGTAGGCGGCGGGGCCGCCTTCGCGCGGCGCGGTGAGGCGGCGGCGGAGATCCGCGTCGGCCGCCAGCCTGCCGTAGCGCTCGGCCGGAGAGAGATCGCGCAGCTCGCGCCACACCGGATGGGCGGCGAAGGGATGCACGGTGGTCTCGAGGCCGAGGATCACGCCGATCGGCCGCGAGCCCACCTGCGCATTGGCTTCGCGTCCGGCGCGGCGCACTTCATTCACCTGGTCGAGCGTCTCGCGCCACAAGTTGGGACTGGCATCGACCTGGACCAGCAGCACCGAGAGCGGCCGGCCGGCAAGCTTCGCCGCGGCATCGAGCGCCTCGAACTCGCCAGGGCCGAAGTCGGAATTCACCTCCAGCACGCCCTTGCCGGTTCGCCGCATGCCCTCAGCGAGCGCGAACAGCTCGGCCTCGCGGGCGCTGAGCGAGGGCGTGAAGCGGCCGTCGCGCGCCTTGTGCTTGGTCGTGCGCGAGGTCGTGACGCCGACGGCGCCGGCGTTCAGCGCCTCGGCCACGAGCCGCGTCATCTCCTCGCGCTCGCCCTGGTTCGGCGTCTCGGCATGGTTGGCGCCGCGCTCGCCCATGACGTAGAAGCGCAGCGCACCGTGTGGGAGCTGCGCGGCGACGTCCACCGCGCGTGTCATCGAGCCGAGCGCGTCGAGATAGTCGCCGAAGCTCTCCCAGTCGAACTTCACGCCTTCGCTGAGGACAGTGCCGGGAATGTCCTCGACGCCTTCCATCAGGTTGATGAGATATTCCGACTGGCCGCGCCGCACCGGCGCGAAGCCGACGCCGCAGTTGCCGAACACCGTCGTCGTGACGCCATGCCAGGAGGAGGGCGTGAGGAACGGATCCCAGGTCGCCTGGCCGTCATAGTGCGTGTGGATGTCGACGAAGCCCGGCGTGACGATCAGCCCGTCCGCCTCGATCTCCCGCTTGGCCAGACCGAGCTTGGAGCCGACAGCGGCGATCTTCCCGTCCTGCACGGCCACATCGGCCACTTTGCGGGGCTGGCCGGAGCCGTCGATCACCGTGCCGTTTCGGATGACGAGGTCAAACATGGGGCAAGGATAGGCCCCGGGCTCCCGTCCGGTCTATGGTGCAGGCCTTCGATCGGGGGAACCGAGCTTTGCAGAAACCGCTTCTCTTCACGCCCTTCAAGATGCGCGGCGTCGTCGCGGCCAACCGCACCGTGGTTTCGCCCATGGTGCAATATCGCGCCACGAACGGGCTGGTGAACGATTACCACCTGGTCCATCTCGGCAAGTTCGCGCTGGGCAAGTTCGGCATCGTCTTCACCGAGAACTGTGCCGTCGTGCCGGAAGGTCGTGTGACGCAGGGCGATCTCGGCATGTGGGACGACAGCCAGATCGAGGGCCACAAGCGGCTGACGCGCTTCCTGCAGCAGGAAGGTGCACTCGCTGCCACCCAGATCACCCATGCCGGCCGCAAGGCCTCCTCGCCGCGCCAGTTCGACAAGCCGGACGAGTTTGGGCCGAAGGAGGCGAACTGGCAGCCGTGGCAGGTCTACGGGCCGTCGGCGCTCTCCGCTGGCGAGCGCTATTCGACGACGCCATTGGCGCTCGACGCGGCGCAGATGGACACGATCGTGAAGAAGTTCGGCGAGGCCGCGCGCCGCGCCGATGCCGCGGGTTACGACGTGATCGAGATCCACGGCGCGCACGGCTATCTGCTGGCGCAGTTCCTCTCGCCGCTCAGCAACAAGCGCAACGACCAGTATGGCGGCGATCGCGCCGGCCGCATGAAGTTCCCGCTCGCGGCAGCGAAGGCGGTGCGCCAGAACTGGCCGGAGCACAAGCCGATGTTCATCCGCGTCTCGGCGGTCGACGGCGGCGGTGGCTGGGATGTCGACGACACGGTCGCCTATGCCAAGGAGCTGAAGGCGCTCGGCATCGACGTGATCGACACCTCGTCGGGTGGCCTCGCCGGTCTCTCGACGGCGGCGCCGATCAAGCGCTCACTCGGCTTCCAGGTGCCGTTCGCCGCGGCGGTGAGGCAAGGCGCCGGCATTCCGACCATGGCGGTCGGCCTGATCCTCGACGGGCCGCAGGCCGAGAAGGTGCTGCAGGACGGCGATGCCGACCTGATCGCGATCGGCCGGCAGGCGCTCTACAACCCCTTCTGGCCGGTCCATGCCGCGCAGGAGCTGGGCTGCGATATCGACTTCGGCATGTGGAATCGCGAGTACGGCTGGTGGCTCGACAAGCGCAAGAACAACCTGCCGGCCGAGCGCACGGCGACGGGACAAGCAGTGAAGTAAGACAAAGACGACAGGAAACGCAAAATGACGGGCATTCTTGCCGGTCTTCGCATCGTCGAAGGCTCGGCCTTCATTGCCGCGCCTCTGGGCGGCATGACTCTCGCCCAGCTGGGCGCCGACGTGATCCGCTTCGACGATCTGCGGGGCGGCCTCGACAGCGACCGCTGGCCCGTGACCAAGGACGGCAAGTCGATCTATTGGGCGAGCCTCAACAAGGGCAAGCGCTCGATCGCCGTCGATCTCCGCTCGCCCAAAGGCCGCGAGCTGCTGACCGCGCTGATCACGGCGCCTGGCGAGAACGGCGGCATTTTCACCACGAACATGCCCGCACGCGGCTGGCTCTCCTACGAGGAGCTCGTGAAGAAGCGCGCCGACCTGATCGCGCTCAATATCATCGGCGACCGTCACGGCACGGCCAATGTCGACTACACGGTGAACGTGGTGACGGGCTTCCCGATGGCGGCGGGACCGCCGAATCACCATGGCCCGGTGAACTCCATCGTGCCGCCCTGGGACCTTTCGACGGCCTATGCCGGTGCCATGGCGATCCTGGCGGCCGAGCGCCATCGCCGCCTGACGGGCAAGGGCCAGCGCATCGTGCTGCCGCTGCAGGACATGGCGCTCGCGACCACCTCGGCGCTGGGCTATCTCGGCGAGGCGGTGGTCAACAAGACCGACCGGCCCAAGGTCGGCAACGAGATCTTCGGCACCTTCGGGCGCGAGTTCCGCACCAGGGACGATCGGTATGTGATGATCTGCATGTTCTCCGACCGCCATGTCGACGCACTGGCGGCGGCGGGCGGCTTCAAGGACGCCTTTGCCGCGATCGAGAAGAAGACGAGCCAGAGCCTCAAGACCGATGCCGGCCGCTGGAATGCGCGTGCGGATCTCTATGCGTTGATTGAGCCGTGGGCCGCCTCGCTGACGGCGGCGGAGGTCGGGTCGGCGCTGAAAAAGGCGGGCGCCCTGTGGGGACCGTACAAGACCTTCCGCGAGCTGAGCACGGACAAAGAGCTGGTGGACGACAATCCCATGTTCACCGTGCTCGACCAGCCCGGCATCGGCCGCTATCCGGTCGCGGCGTCACCGCTGCAGTTCGGCGCCTTCGACCGCGATCCGCCCCGGCCTGCACCCACGCTCGGCCAGCATACGGACGAGATCCTTTCCGGTATCCTCGGCCTGCCCGCGCATGAGATCGCGTGGCTGCATGACGAGAAGGTCGTGGGTGGACCAAGGTAAGATCCTCATCGCCGGCGGCGGCATCGGCGGGCTTGCGACGGCACTGGCGCTGGCCCAGAAGAACGTGCCGTCGCTGGTGCTGGAGAAGGCCTCACGGCTTGGCGAAATAGGCGCCGGCATCCAGCTCGGGCCCAACGCCTTCCATTGCTTCGATCGCCTCGGCGTCGGCGAGACGGCGCGGGCGATGGCGGTCTATATCGACCAGCTGCGCCTGATGGACTCCATGGCCGATGGCGAGATCTGCCACATCGATCTCGGCGAGGCCTTCCGCAGGCGCTACGGCAACCCTTATGCCGTCGTCCATCGCGGCGACCTGCACGGCGTGCTGCTGAAGGCCTGCGAAGCCCATCCGCTGGTCGAGCTGCGCGTGCAGAGCGAAGTCACCGGCTACAATCAGGACGGCGAGGGTGTCGCGGCGAAGCTCGCCAACGGTGAATCCGTGAAGGGCACAGCGTTGATCGGCGCCGACGGCCTGTGGTCGAACGTGCGCCGCCAGGTCGTGGCCGACGGTCCGCCGCGAGTCTCGGGGCACACGACCTATCGTTCGGTGATCCCGACCGCCGAGATGCCGGAGGATCTGCGCTGGAACGCAGCGACCCTGTGGGCCGGGCCCAAGTGCCACATCGTCCACTATCCGCTCTCGGGCTGGAAAGTGTTCAACCTGGTCGTGACTTACCACAACGATGCCCCCGAGCCGGTCGCCGGAAAGCCCGTGCCGATCGAGGAGGTGCAGCGCGGCTTCACCCATGTCTGCGAGCGCGCCCAGACCATCATCCGGCATGGCCGCGACTGGCACATGTGGGTGCTGTGCGATCGCGAGCCCGTGGACAATTGGGTCGACGGCAGGGTCGCGCTGCTGGGCGACGCCGCCCATCCGATGCTGCAATACATGGCCCAGGGCGCCTGCATGGCCATGGAAGACGCCGTGTGCCTGGCCGATTCACTGGCGAAGACCGACACGATCGAAGCGGGCCTCGCGACCTACCGCGACCGCCGTGTCCTGCGCACGGCGCGCGTGCAGCTCACCTCGCGTGCCATGGGCGATCACGTCTATCACCCGGACGGCCCGCATGCTTCGTTGCGCAACGAACTGATGAGCAGCAAGAGTCAGTCACAATGGCTCGAAACGCTCGATTGGCTCTACGGGGGCAACGGGCTCGACTGAGGAGCAAGCCATGATCGCCGTGATCTTCGAAGTCTGGCCGGCCGATGGTCGCAAGCAGACCTATCTCGACATCGCCGCCTCATTGAAGCCCGAGCTGGAGCAGATCGACGGGTTCATCTCCATCGAGCGTTTCCAGAGCCTTGTCGACGACAGGAAGCTGCTGTCGCTCTCGTTCTGGCGCGACGAGGCGGCGGTGAAGGCCTGGCGCAACGTCGAGCATCACCGGCAGGCCCAGGCCGCCGGACGCGGCGGCGTGCTGCGCGATTATCGTTTGCGCGTGGCCTCGGTCGTGCGCGATTACGGCATGACCGAGCGCGAGCAGGCGCCGAAGGATTCGCGGGAAAAGAACGGCTAGACGGCGCCTGGCGTAGCAAGGCGCGAGCTTTTGCCCCCGGGGATATCGGCAAATGTCTTGGCACGTCGGGCGGCGCTAAGACATGCTGTCGGCATGCAATTCGGCACAGCGCGCCTCGACATTCGTCCGACAATACGCATTGCCCTGCTGGCCGTTCTCGCGACGGCCAGTCTGGCGAGAGCGGTCGGGATGATTGCGGCTTTGAGGGCTGGCAACGAAGAGCCCCTGTTGGCCTTTCCCATGACGGTCGTCTTCCCGGCGGTGCTGGTGATACTGCTGGCCGTGATGCCGCCCGCGAGATCGCGTGAAGGAGTCTTGATGCGCGTCGGCACGATGATCCAGCTCCTGCTGATTGTCATGCTTCCCGCGTTCGGCCTCTACCTTGCGCTCGGCCTGCCGGTCGTTTTCCTGTGCGTCGAACTCTTCGAGACCAGGCTGCCGGCCGCTGTTCGCGCGCCCATCGTCAAGCTTCTCGTCGCTTGATCGACGTCGCTATCCCCGTCGCGTTCCTCTGGGCACTCCGCTGGGCGCTCTTCTTGGGGCCGTTGGTGGCGACGCTCGCGCTTGGCTATCGCCATCGGCACGACAAACGGCGATTGATCGGCGGTTTGTTCGCGTTCCTCTACGGTCTCGGGCTCATTTTCGTGATGCATCAGCTGGCCATGGCGCTGGGCTGGTGGCGCTATGGCGGCAACGTTCTGATGCTGATGGGCCTGCCCGCGGACATCTGGCTGGGCGGCGCCTTGCTGTTCGGGCCGGCTCTGTACTTCGCCTTTCCGAGCATCACGCCGTTGCTTCTGACGCTGCCGATCGCCGTTGGGCTGCATGGCACGGTGTTCTCCTCTCTCAAGCCGTTCGTCTGGGCCGGCGAGGGCTGGTTCGTCGGCGTCGTGCTCGTTTTCGCCGTTGCCCATATCCCGGCGATCTATCTCGCCAAATGGACTGCGAGGAACGAGAATCTTGCCTTGCGTGCAACGCTGCTGGCCGTCGGCTATGGCTGTCTTGCCTTTGCCGTGCTTCCCTCGCTCATCATTCATTCGTTGGGTGGATCGTGGAGCCTGGGCACACGGCCCCCGTGGTTGCTGGCCGCCTGTGCGCCTTGTTTTGTGCTCTGCATGGTCATGGGCCTTTCAGCCGTGCAGTTCTTCGTCATCGAGGGGCAGGGCACGCCCATCCCTCTCGACCCGACCCAGAGGCTGGTGCGCACCGGCCTCTTCGCCTACGTGACGAACCCGATGCAGCTTTGCACCGCGCTGGCGTGGATCGTCATGGGGGTCGCCCTGGGAAATTTCTGGGTCGCGTCGGCATCGATCATGGCGTGGGTGTTCGTCCAGGGCATGGTGCGATGGCATCATCGCAACGACCTTCTGATCCGTTTTCCGGAGGGATGGCCGGAGTATCGCGCTCATGTTCCCGAGTGGCTGCCGCGCTGGCATCCGTGGGTTCAGGAGCGATCGCAGACTGCCTACGATCCGGCGAGCGTCGCGCACCGCTGGATTGTTGCGTGGCTGCAGAGGCGCCAGCCATCAAGCCTCGATTTCGTTGCTACGCCCGGGACGCAGACCTTGTCCTATCGAGAGAATGACATGTCGCCGCCATTCACGGGCGTCGCGGCGGTCGCGAAGGCCTTCAACCGGATCAATTTCCCCTTCGCACTCATGGGCGCGACAATTCTACTGGTCGTTCTACCATCGCGTTGGATCATCAGCCTCGCGAAGACCCGCAAGTCTGCAGCCGTGGCCGGCCATGGCTAGCCTCCAGCGCGGCAAGCCTACGACATTGACGTTCGGCACCGGCCATCTGCTGAGCATCCGGCGCAATCAGCTCGCCTTTTACTTCGAAATGCAGGCTCGTTACGGCGACGCCGTACCTTTGCGGCTCGGCCCCTATCGGTCCTGGCTGCTATTCGCCCCCGATCTTGTCGAGCAGGTGTTGACGCGGCGCTGGCAGTCGTTTGTTCGCTTCGAGAAGCTCATGCGTGTGATTAGCCAGTGGACCGGCGACAACATGCTGGTTTCCGAAGGTCAGGAGTGGCACGAGCGCCGTCGCAAATTGCTGCCGGCCTTCAAACTGGCACGGCTGCCTGGATATGGCGAAAAGGCGGTCGGCAACGCCGTCGCCTTCTGTGACGCCCTGGACAGGAAGGCGGATGCCGATGGATCGGTAGCATTCGACACTGACGCGGCGATGGCCAGGCTCACGCTCGATATCGCGTTGGCAACTTTGTTCGATGCGCCATCACCCGGCAATGGCGAAGAAATCGAGCGGACGATCCAGATTCTCTCGGAGACGGCCTTCCGGGAGTCGACGTCGCCACTCACGCTGCCCGACTGGTTGCCGCTGCCGGCCAAGCGCCGCAAGCGCCACGCCATGGAAGTGATGGACAGGCTGGTGACCGGCCTGGTGCGAGACAGGCTCGCCGATGCCGGCGCTGATCGTGGCGATCTCCTGTCTATTCTCGTGGCGGAGCATCAGCGGCGGGAGCAGGCGATCCGTGACGACGCCATGAGCCTGCTGATCGCCGGGCACGAAACTTCCGGCGCCCTGCTGAGCTGGACGTTCTACTGCCTCGCCGCAAGTCCGGAGTGGTACGGACAGCTGACCCAAGAGATCGAGACGGTGCTCAAGGGGAGATTGCCGACAGCTGGCGCGCTGACGGCAATGCCGATGCTGCGTGCGGTCATCGAGGAAGTATTGCGCCTCTATCCGCCGGCCTATGCCTTGTTTCTTCGTCGCGCGGTCGAAGATGTCGACCTCGGCTCTTTCACCATTGCAAAAGGCGACCTGGTCCAGATCACGCCTTTTGTCATGCATCGGGATGCGCGATGGTTCGCCCATCCCTCCCGGTTCGATCCAAGCCGCTTCCTCACCGAGCGCGCCTGGCCTCGTTACGCCTATCTACCCTTCGGATCGGGGCCTCGCGTGTGCATAGGTCAGAGTTTCGGTTTGATGGAGGCCTGCCTGATCGTCGCGACGATCTTGCAACGCTGGCGGCCGAGCGCAGCGCGGGGGCCCGTGGTTCCCGAGGCAAGATTTTCGCTGCGGCCGCGCGGAGGCTTGCCGATGACGTGGGAAAAGAACGGCTAGGGCAAGGAATTATCGCGCGACCCGCTGCCCTTGCGACGTTAACGTCCGCGCATGAAGATCCTCGTTGTTGGCGCCGGCGCGATCGGCGGCTTTTTCGGCGGTCGCCTGCTGGCGGCCAGGCGCGACGTCACCTTCCTGGTCCGCGAGCGCCGGGCGGCGCAGCTCGCCAAGACAGGCCTTGTCATCAAGAGCAAGCTCGGCGACGTCAGCCTGCCTGCGCCGCCCACCGTTTCGGCCGAGGCGCTGAGGGGGCCGTACGATGCCGTGGTTCTTTCCTGCAAGGCCTTCGACCTTGAGGGTGCGATGCAGTCCTTCGCGCCGGCCGTCGGGCCCGACACGGCGATCCTGCCGCTGCTGAACGGCCTCGCGCATCTCGATGCTCTGGCCAAGCGCTTTTCGAAGAAGAACGTGCTGGGCGGCCAGGCGGCGCTCGCGCTAACCCTCGATGCCGAGGGGCGTGTCCTGCACCTGAACGACATACTGGCGATCAGCTTCGGTGAGCTCGACGGCATGAAGTCCACGCGCGTCGCTGCGCTCGCGGCCGAGTTCGCCGCCGCCGGCATTCAGGCCGGGCAGAGCGAAGCTATCCTTCAGGAGATGTGGGAGAAGTGGGCCTTCATCGCCACGGCGGGCGGCATCACCTCGCTGATGCGTGGCACGGTGGGCGACATCGTGGCGGGCGGCGGCGCTCCCTTCGCGACAGTGCTCTACGACGAGATCGCCCTGATTGCCGCGGCCAACGGTCATGCGCTGCGGACGCCGGCCGTCGAGCGGGCGAAGGCGATGCTCACCACCGCGGGCTCACCCTTCAATTCATCGATGGCGCGCGACGTTGATGGCGGCTTACGCGTCGAAGCCGATCATGTGATCGGCGATCTCCTGAAGCGTGCCAAGGGTGGCGACTATCCCCTGCTCAGGATCGCGCTCGCCCATCTCAAGACCTACGAGGAGCGCCGCAAGCGGGAGACGAAAGCCTAGGAGCCGTGCACCGCCGGATCGCGACCCGAGGCCTTCAGGATGAGGTGATCGAGCGAAACGGGCCCCGGGCCGGCGATCGCGAGCCAGGCGAACATCACGAAGTAGGAGACTTCCTCGAAGCCCAGCAGTGTCTCGATCGAATCGATGTCGCCCGCCTTGGCCGAGACGATGGCGACCACCATCACGACCATCAGCGGCACGGCGGCGAAGCGCGTCAGCAGGCCCAGCAGCAGCAACAGGCCGCCGAAGAACTCCACGCCCGACACGAAGGGCGTGATGACCTCCGGCGCGGGAATGCCGAGGCCGCGGAAATTCTGCACGATCATCGGCAGGTGGGTGAGCTTGGTCCAGCCGGTGCCCATGAACACCCAGCCGACGGTGATGCGTACGGCGAGCGGCGCCAGCCAGGTGAGGTAGCTCGCGAACTGGCGCGACCAGTCGTAGAAGACGGTGACGAAGGCGTTCATCTGTTTCTCCCCGAAGTCGACCCACTATCGCGGAGTCCCGGACGAAGGGACAATCGATAAAATGTGATCAACTTGCCATCCAGCCGCCATCGACCATCAGGTTTTCGCCCGTAATGTAGGTTGCCTCGTCGGAGGCGAGGAAAAGGGCGGCATTGGCGACATCCTCCGACCGGCCGAGCCGCGGCAGGGGCGTCCGGGCATGGCTATAGTCGATCCAGCGCGGCTCGACCGCGCGCCCGCCCTTGCCGGTCAGGATCTTTCCCGGCGCCACGGCATTGCAGATGATGCTGTCCCGGCCGTAGTCGGCGGCGATCTGGCGCGTCATGTAGGCCACGGCCGCCTTGGATGTGCCGTAGGCCAGCGCCTCGGGGGCGGCGATCATGCCGTGCTGAGAGGAGATGTTGACGATGCGGCCGCGCGCCTCGTTCCTGATCTCCTGGGTCAGCATGCGGCGCACGGCGGCGCGGCACATCAGGAACACGCCTGCGACATTGACCGCCATCATGCGGTTCCAGTCCTCGAGGCTGGTCTCTGTGAGCTTGTCGCCGAGCCGGATGACGGCGTCGTTGACCACGATGTCGAGCCGCCCGGTGGGCTGGGCGGCGCGGCGCACGGCCTCCTCGACATCTGATTCGCTCGACACGTCGCCCTTGAACCACGGCACGCCGAGCTGCTTGTGCGTGGGCTCGCCGCCCTCGATGACGGTGTCGGTGACGTCCATCAGCAGCAGGATCGCGCCTTCCTCGTGGAACCTCCTGGCGATGGCGCGACCGATGCCCGAGGCGGCGCCGGTGATCAGGGCTGTCTTTCCGTCCAGTCGCTTCATCGTTGCCTCATCAGTCGGTCGCGCTCCAGTTTCGCCACCCAGCGTGCGAACGGCCAGAGCAGGATGAAGAAGAGGATCGCCGCGGCCGTGAGCGGCGTTGGGTTGTAAGTCTGCTCCTGGGCGACCCTCGCCGAGCGCAACAGCTCGGGGAGCGCTACCAGCGAGGCGACGGAGGTGGCCTTCACCAGCTCCAAGGAGTTGGAGGCGAGCGGGGCGGCCACCCGGCCCAGCGCCTGCGGCAAGATCACCAGGAAGATGATCTGCAGCGGTCCCAGCCCCAGCGCTCTCGCGGCTTCGCGCTGACCATGCGGGATCGATTCGATGCCGGCGCGGAAGATCTCGCCGTAGTAGCCGGAGTTATTGAGCGTCAGTGCCAGCACGCAAGCGGCGAAGGAGGGCAGCTTCAGGCCGAGGAAGGGCAGGCCGTAGAAGATCAGGATCAGCAGCACCAACACCGGGAAGGAGCGGAAGAGGTCGATCCAGATCAGCAAGGCCACGTTCAGCGGCTTGTTGTGGAAGCTGTAGAGGATGGCGATCAGCAGGCCGACCGCTGCTGCGATGGGCAAGGTCACGACGGCGAGCAGGGCAGTGAGCTGCAGGCCCTGCCAGATCAGCGGCCAGATGCGGACGAAGCTGTCCCAGTCGGCGAAATTGTCGAGGAAGAGCTGCAGCGCTTCCATGTCAGGAGCGCCTCGGTCCCAGCCCCTCGAGCCAGCGGCTGGCCACGACCAGCGGCACGAAGAAAAGGAGATAGAAGGCGGCCGCCAGCGTGAGAGGCGAAGGGTTGGCGGCGATCGCCATGCTGCTCTCGGCGCGGCCCAGCAGCTCGGGCAGCGAGACGGCGGTGCCGAGCGCTGTGCCCTTGGTGATGGCGATGGCGCGGTTGGCGAGCAGCGGCACGGCCAACCGGATCGCTTGCGGCAGGATCACCAGGAACAGCACGCGCAGGAAGCCCAGGCCCAGCGAGCGCGCGGCGTCCCACTGCCCGATCGGCACGGCCTGGATGGCCGACCAGAAGATCTCCGTCGCGAAGGCCGCCAGCACGGCGCCGAGCGAGATCACCGTCGCGGCGAAGGGCGAGAGCTGGATGTCGGCATAGGGCAGGCCGAAATAGACGAACACGATGACGACGAGCTGCGGCAAGGTGCGGAAGACGTCGACGAAGCCCACGATCACGACATCCGCTGGCTTCCAGCGAAGCGCCCGCACGATCGCAAGCGCCAATCCGACGCTCACGCCGACCAGGATGGTCAGCAGCGCCACCTCGACAGTGACGCCGAACCCGCCCAGCATGTCAGGTCCGTACTGGGCGAGGATCTTTCCGTTGAAGAAGTTGTCGAGGAGTGGGTTCATGTCTCGGTGTCATCCCGAGCGCAGTGAGGGACCCTTGAATATCAGTAAAGGTCCCTCGCTGCGCTCGGGATGACAGCCTTCACTTACACACGAGCTCGTGCGGCGTGGCGTCGTAGCCCTTGAAGCCCGGCGGGCCCCAGCCCGGAAAGATCGTGCTGATCGAGGAACCTGGATCGACCTTGGAGCCGTACCACTTCTCGTACATTTTTACGAGGGTGCCGTCCTTCTTCATGCACTCGATCGCCATCTCGACCGTGTTGCGATAGGCGATGTCCTCGAGGCGGAACGCATAACCGAAATTGCGGCCGTTGAAGTCCTTGAAGCCGACCTTGATCGCCTTGTTCTGGCTAGCGGCGAACACGGTGGTCGGGATCTCGTTCAGCGCCGTGAAGGCACGGCGCGTGATCACGGCCTGCACCGAATCGGGGAAGGTGTCGTAACGCTGAACCTCGAAGCCGTACTTCTCGGCGTTGGCGGTCGCCCAGGTGTCGGAGATCGTGCCGCGGTTGACCGCGAGCTGCTTGCCCTTCAGGTCCTCGAAGCCGTTCATCGTGTCGGCGGCGCGCACGATGAAGCCGTTGCCAGTGGCGAAGAAGGGCTCGGTGTAGCTCATCTTCTCGGCGCGCTCGGCGGTGATGTTGAGCGGGTTCACCGTGAACTCGATGCGCTTGGAGAAGAGCGCCGCAAACAGGCCGGAGAAGTTGATGTCCACGACCTCGACGCCCGGACGGCCGATGCGGCGGGCGACGTCCTTGATCATGTCGACGCCGAAGCCTTCCGGTCCATTGGCGCCGCGGACCATCCAAGGCGCGACGCCGAAGTCAGAGCCGACCACCAGCGTCTTGTCCTTGGGGTGATCCGCATCCTGCGCCAGCGCCGTACCGCCGAGCGCGAGAACCGCTGCCGTCGCGGCCAGTATCCGTCCAAACATCCTGTCAGCTCCTGTTGTGTCGCCGCCGTCTCGCAAGGATCGTGCCTCAGCCCGACGTATTGACGCTTGCCCCGCCGTCGACCGGCAGGGTGACGCCGGTGATGAAGCCCGCCTCGTCCGAGGCCAGGAACAGCGCGGCATTGGCGACGTCCCAGCCGGTGCCCATCTTGCGGCGCAGCGGCACCTTGGCGTCGCGCTCGGCCTCGACCTGGGCGCGCGTCTTGTTGAAGGTGCGGGCGCGCGTGTCGACCGCCATCGGCGTGTTCATCAGGCCGGGCAGGATCACGTTGGCGCGGATGCCGTACTGCGCGTTCTGGTAGGCGAGCTGCTCGGTGAAGGACACCATCGCGGCCTTGGTCGCCTTGTAGGCCACGTAGGGGTAGGTCGTGAGCACGGCCATCGAGGAGATGTTCACGATGGCGCCGCTCTTCTGCTGGCGCATGATCGGGATCACTTCCTTGCACGCGAGGATGCAGCTCTTGAGGTTGATCGCCACGCAGCGGTCGAACGCCTCTTCGGTGAGCTTGTCGAGCTCGGCATCGCCGCCCGCCAGCGACACGCCGACATTGTTGTGCAGGATGTCGATGCGGCCCCAGCGGCCGTGCGCGTCGGCGACCATGGCCTTGATGTCGCTGGCGCTGGTGACGTCGGCCTTGAAGGCCATCGCCGTGCCCTGCGCCGTGTTGATCATGTCGGCGGTCTCCTGCGCCGAGTCGAGATGGCGGTCGACGCACAGCACCTTGGCGCCTTCGCGGCCGAAGGTGAGGGCGGTGGCGCGGCCGTTGCCCATGCCTTCGCCGGGGCTCTGGCCCGCGCCGACGACGATGGCGACCTTGTCCTTGAGCCTCATGTCACGACACTCCGGGAATGGGGTAGGTCTTCAGCACTTCCTTGTACTGGGGCTCGTTGTCGATCTTCATGGTCGCCAGAACGCGCACGACGGCGCAGTAGAAGGCGATGGTGAGCACGAGATCGGTCATGTGCTCGTTGCTGAGATGCTGCTTGATCTCGGCGAAGGTCGCGTCCGACATGCCGATGTCGCGCACCATCTCGCGCGCGCCCTTCAGGACGGCCTTGGTGAGCGGATCGAGCTTGGAGGGCTTGCCCTCGGTCTCGGCGAACAGGCCCTGGATATCCTCGTCGGTGACGCCGAACTCCTTGCCGATCTTCACATGATGGGTGAATTCGTATTCCGACTTTTCCATCCAGCCGACCTGCAGGATGGCGAGCTCGCGCAGCCGCGAATCGAGCGAGCTCTTGCTGCGAATGTAGCCGCCGATGCCGAAGAAGGCCTTCGCCATGCCCGGCGAATTGACCAGCAGGCGCGCCAGGTTGATCGGCCGCTTGAGCAGGTCGCGATGCTCGGCCGGCAGCTGCTCGGCGTCGAAATAGGGCAGGCGGGCCATCTGGGTCTGTTCCTCCGTTACTGTGCTTCCGAGTCGCGCGACGGCCCCTGCAGGGTCACGCCGCCGTCGATCACCAGCACCTGGCCAGTGATGTAGCGGGCGTGGTTGCTGAGCAGGAAGCGCACGCCGTGGCCGATGTCCCAGCCCAGGCCCTCGATCTTCAGCACCGAGGCGTTGGCGCGCTGCTGGCGGTTGGCCTCGCTCATGCCGTTGCCGCGATTGACCATCGGCGTGTACATCGGCCCGGGGCAGATGCAGTTGACGCGGATATGGTCCTTGCCGTGATCGACGGCCATCGCCTGGGTGAGGCCGATCACGGCCTGCTTGGAGACGGTGTAGGTGGTGAGCCCGCGCGGACGGAGCGCCGAGATCGACGAGATGTTCACGATAGCGCCGCCCTTGGCGGTCTTGATCATCGCCGGGATCGCGTGCTTGGAGAGCAGGAACATCGTCTCGACGTTGACCTGCATCACGCGGCGATATTCCTCGGGCTTCTCGTCGACCACGCTGCCGCGGCTGCCGATGCCGACATTGTTGTCGAGGAAGTCGAGCCGGCCCCAGCGATCGACCGCGGCGTCCACGAGGCGCTTGCAGTCGGCTTCCTTGGTGGCGTCGCAGGCTTCGGCGACGGCGATACCGCCTTCCGCCTTGATCATCTCGGCAGTGCGCTCGGCGAGCTTCACGTCGAGATCGGAGACCACGACCTTCACGCCGGCGCGGCCCAGCAGGATCGCCGCCGCGCGGCCGTTGCCGATGCCGTCACCCTTGGCGCCGCCGCCGGAGACGATGGCGACCTTGCCGCTAAGACCTGCGTCGTCTTCTGGGCCCTTGGTCATTTCTGGACATCCCATTCGATCTTGAAGGCATTGCCCTCGGGCTTGATGTAACCCGCATTGGCGCCCGGGAAGTGCGCGGGGCAGAGCAGCGCGTTGTCTGCCACGCAGTCTTCCAGCAACCGGCGACGGCTCTTGGCCGAGAGGTCCTGGTCGGTGCAGAACTGGCTCGACCAGTCCGGGTGATAGACCTGGATCGGGTGATGCATGATGTCGCCAGAGAAGGTCGCCTTGCGGCCGCCGTCGGCGAGGTTGATCGCGATCGAGCCCGGCGTGTGGCCGGGATAGTCCTTGATGGTGAGCAGCGGGTCGGGCTGGTGATCGCTGTCGATCATCACGGCCATGCCGGCCTCGACGACGGGCAGCACCGAATCGTCGAACGAGCCGCCGTTGGTCTCCTTGCCTTGCGTCTTGTGCTCGCTCTCCCAGTGCGCGTACTCGCGCTTGCCGAACAGGTACTTGGCGTTCTTGAACGTCGGCACCCAGCGCCCGTTCTCGAGCCTGGTGTTCCAGCCGACATGGTCGACGTGCAGATGCGTGCACATCACGAAGTCGACCGAATCGGGATGGCAGCCGCAGGCGTTCAGGCGGTCGAGGAAGGGCGTGTTGAGCTGGTTCCAGCCAGGATTATGCCGGTCCTTGTGATTGCCGAGGCAGGTGTCGATCAGGATCGTGTGCCTGGGCGTCTTCACGACCCAGGTGTGCACGCTGCCGATCAAGCGATCACTGCCGGCCTCGACATGCTCGGGCACCATCCAGTGCTTCTGCGCGTCGAAGGCTTCCTGGTTGAACCTGGGGAACATGC
>DATJWN010000349.1:0-5325 GCA_035501235.1 Reyranella sp. | reverse complement strand
GGCCGGCGGCGCGGGCGTCTGCGCGCCGGCGCCAACCGCACCACCGATGATAAGAGAAGCCGCAGCCGCGCCGGCGAGCAGCTTCAACGGCTTGATGTGCGAACGGGCGAGTGGAATGGACATGGTGGGCCTCCGTCCACTGCGAACGGCCGAAGGGAGTCTTGGTTCCCACCGTCACCTTACATTGACGTAACCCTGCCGCCCCCAAGCCGCCATCATCCCGCTCGTACTCATCATCAGGAGCTCCTCGAAGAGCCCGATGATTGATGGAGTCGACAATGCGGATCCTGAAAGTGATCGCGGGCGTCGGCCTGCTGCTCTCGCTGGCCGGTTGCGCCGCCTATGTCGAGCCCGGCTATTACGGGCACCCGTACCACCACTACGCCTATCGCTATTATTAGGCGCTAGACGCCGCGGAACGCCTCGGCGAGGTCGATCGGCCTCGCCGAGGGCGGCCGCTCGGATTGCAGGGCCACCAGCCCGGTGAGATGCGCCAGCATCAGCTTGCCCGCTTTCTCCGCCTTGGCCGACAGGATCGCTTCGGCGATGTCGCCGTGATCGTGCGGGCCGGCGCAGTTGTGCAGCTGTTGAGGGGCGGCCAGCGAGAAATGCATGGTCGAGCGCGTGAGCAGACTGCGCAGCAGCCGCGTCAGCTCGTCGTTGCCGCAGAGCTCCGCCAGCAGCACATGGAATTCGCCTGAGAGCTTGAACAGCCGGCCGCGATCGTCGGCCTTCATCGCGGCTCGCTCGTCGGCGATGTGCGCCTTGAGCTTCTTAGCCGCGACCTGCGTGTGGCCTTCGCTCAGGCGCCGCACGATGCCGGCTTCCAGCATGGAGCGCACATCGTAGATCTCGCGCATCTCCTCGACCGTGAGCGACGGCACGAACGTGCCGCGATTGGGCACGGACATCAGCCAGCCCTCGTGCACCAGCCGGTGCAGTGCCTTGCGCACCCGCTCGCGGCTCACCTTCAGCACGCGCGCCAACGCCGGTTCCCGCAGCTTGGTGCCGGGAGCGAGGCGGCCCATGTGCATGGCGCGGCGGATGGCGCCGTAGACCGCCTCATCGGCGGCGACGTTGCCTTTGCGCCTCAACGGGCGGCGGGACTTAGCGCTCATGGTCTTTTGGACCGCGAGCTTCCAGCTCGCTCATGAGCTTGAGCGAGTACGGCGGAGTAACCTCCGCCTGAGAGGCTCGCTGTCCGGAAGAGAATGGAGCCTGGCTATGAGGCATCGGTCTCCTCCACTGCCGCGACCAGGAGCCTGAGGCCGAGCGCGAAGTCGGCGAGGTCCATCGCCTCGTCGGGATTGTGGCTGCCGTGATCGTTGCGCACGAAGATCATCGCGGTGGGGATGCCCTGGTTGCCGAACACCGCCGAGTCATGGCCCGCGCCGCTCGCCATGGAGAGCGTGGGAATGCCGATCTCCCTCGCCAGCCGCTCCAGCCGCGCGCGGTGGGTCGGATCGATCGGTCCGGGCCTCGCATTGGTGAAGGCGCCGAGGTCGATGGTGACGCCGCGACGCGCGCTTATCTCGGCCGCGAAGGCGCGCAGCTCGCGGTCGACGGCCAACAGCACTTCGTTGTCCTCGCTGCGGATATCCATGGAGAACCAGACCTCGCCCGGGATCTTGGTCATGGTGTGCACGGCGGTGTCGGTGTGGAACTGGCCAACAGTCGCCACGAGATCGCCGCCCGCCTTCTCGCGCGCGATCCACAAGGCTTCCAGACGCGAGACGAACTCGACGCCCGCCATCACGGCGTCGTTGCGGCTCTCGCGCGGTTCGGCGCCGGCATGGCCGTAGCGGCCGACGATGTGGCAGTTCTTGTAGCGGAGGTTGCCGCGAATGCCGGTCACGATGCCGACCGGCAGCCTCTTGGCCACCAGCACTGGCCCCTGCTCGATGTGCAGCTCGAAGAAGCAGCCGATGCGCTGCGGATCGAGCTGCTTCTCGCGGGCGCGGATGCGCTCGGGCGCGAAGCCCGATGCCTGCATGTGATCGAAGAGCGTGCGGCCGGTGTCGGGCCGCCTGCACTGGTCGAGCGCCTCGGGTTCGAGCAGGCCGAAGGCAGCGCGGCTGCCGATATAGGGCGCGGGAAACCACGAGAGCTCCTCCGCACGCACGCCCATCACGGTGATGTCGCGCCTGGGCTGCTGGCCGGCCCGACGCCAGCGTGTCAGCATCGCCATGCCGGCGACCACGCCCGCGGCGCCATCGTAGTTGCCGCCCTCGGGCACCGAATCGAGATGCGAGCCGGTCATGATCGCGGGCAGCGAGCGGTCGCGGCCCGGCAAGGTCAGGTAGAGATTGCCCGCCGCGTCGATGCGCTTCTCGAGGCCCAGCGTCTGGCCGATGGCTTGCATCAGGTCGTGCGCCATCTGCTCGCCCTCGCCATAGGAGGCGCGCGTCACGCCGAGCCGGGTCTTCGAATGCCGGCGCAGGTGATCGAACCACTGGCCGGCGAGGGAAGTTTCGGCGTCGAGATCGCTGTGGAGTGATGCCATGTTCAAGCCTGACGAAATAATGTGCACATTCTGTCTGAAAATGTGCACATCCGGGAGGATAGCATGCAAAGCCTAGGCCAGCCGCGCGATCTCACAGGATATGGCGGGGCGCCGCCCGCCTGGAAACTGCCCGGCGGCGCCAAGCTCGCCGTCTCGATGGTGATCAACTTCGAGGAAGGCGCCGAGCTTGCCGTCAGCGATGGCGATCCGCAGGCCGAGCGCATCTCCGAGGTGCTGAGCGTCGTGCCGCCCGGCCGCTGGGACCAGGGTAACGAGCAGATCTTCGCCTACGGCATGCGGGCCGGCGTCTGGCGCATGCTGGAGGCGCTGGCCAGGCACAAGCGGCCAGTCACCTTCTACATGTGCGGCCGCGCGGTCGAGCGCTCGCCCGCTGTTGCCCGGAAGATCGTCGAGGCGGGGCACGAGGCGGCATGCCATGGCTGGCTGTGGCGCACGCATGCCGACTACACCGACGTCGACAGCGAATTCCGCGATCTCGAGCGCTCTGTCCAGGCCATCAAAAGCGCGACGGGCCAGCGTCCGATGGGCTTCTTCTGCCGCGGCAGCGAGAGCCGCGAGACGCGCGCGCTGCTGCGCGACCTGGGCTTCACCTATGCCAGCAACGGCTTCGACGACGACCTGCCCTACTGGGACAAGGCCGATCCGCGCCGGCCGCTCCTGGTCGTGCCCTACGCGCTCGACAGCAACGACATGAAGTTCTTCCATCCCAACGGCTTCGTGCAATCGGACGAGATGGTCGCCTATGTGCGCGACGCCATCGAGGTGTTGCTGGCCGAGGGCGAGGCGGGACGGCCCAAGCTGCTCAACATCGGCTGGCACCTGCGCATCGCCGGCCGGCCCGGCCGCTTCGCCGCCTTCAAGCGCGTGCTCGACCTGCTCGACGGCTACGGCGACAGGGTCTGGGTCGCCCGCCGCATCGACATCGCGAAATCGTGGGCCGAGCAGTTCCCGGCGGCGTAAGTCCCTTGGCATGTACCTTGCGAGGTCATCGCCGAGGGAGACCGGCGGGTTGCAACCAGCTCTGAAGGACAAGGCAGCGCGCGCGTTGGACGTCGAGGACCTGTCGGTCCGCTACGGCGCGTCGCTGGCCGTGGACAAGGTCAGCCTCTCCGTCGAGCCGGGTGAGGTCGTGGCGCTGCTGGGTCCCTCCGGTTGCGGCAAGACCACCCTGCTGCGCGTGATCGCGGGCTTCGTGCGCCAGGTCGAGGGCCGCGTGCGGGTCGACGGCGCGCAGATCGACCATCTGCCGGCCAACCAGCGCAACATCGGCATCGTCTTCCAGAACTACGCCCTCTTCCCGCACATGACCGTGGCCGAGAACGTGGCCTATGGCCTGCGCGCGAGGGGCACGCGCGGGCCGGAGGTGGCGGTCAAGGTCAACCGCTTCCTCGAGACCGTGCAGCTCGCGGGCTTCCGCGATCGCCTGCCGCGCCAGCTCTCCGGCGGCCAGCAGCAGAGGGTCGCCATCGCCCGCGCGCTCGCCGTCGAGCCCTCGATCCTGCTGCTCGACGAGCCCTTCGCCGCGCTCGATCGCAACCTCAGGCTCGACATGCAGATCGAGGTGAAGCGGCTGCAGCGCACGCTCGGACTGACCACGATCCTGGTGACGCACGATCAGGACGAGGCGATGAGCGTCGCCGATCGCATTGCCGTGATGAACAAGGGCAAGGTCGAGCAGTTCGATTCGCCCGTGGCGATCTACGACAAGCCGCAGACGCTGTTCGTCAACGGCTTCATCGGCACGACCAATCTTCTCAACGGCAAGATCACCGCGCTCGACGGCGGCACGGCGACGGTGACCCTCGATGCCGGCGCGACGCTCGAGCTGCCGGCCCCTGCGGGCACCGGCGCCGGCGCCAACGTGCTGCTGTCGGTGCGGCCCGAGCAACTCACGCTTTCGGCCGTGCCTGGGCCAGGCTTCTGGAAGATCGAGCCCGGCCTCAGCCTGCCGCTCGGCGGCCAGCTCGTGCACGAGGCGCGCACGACCGACGGCGTCGCGCTCAAGATCGTCGAGCCGCGGCTCGCCGCGCCCATCGCCACCGCGCGCCTCCATTGCGGCCTCGCGGCCGACGCCCGCCCGTCCCTGTTCCCGCGTTCCACCTGACCGATCGATGAGGGAGATATCGATGTTCAACCGCAGATCCTTGCTCGCCGGCGCCACCGCGCTCGGCGGCGCCTCGCTCCTGCCGCGGCTCGCTCTCGCCAAGGGCAGCCTGACCGCCGGCATGTATCCCGGCAGCTGGGAGGATGCCTATCGCGCGATCGTCATCCCCGCGCTCAAGAAGAAGGAGGATGTCGACCTCGAGTTCCAGTCGCTGTTCGCCGTCGACGAGGTCGCCAAGCTCAAGGCCGCGCGCGGCGCGCCGCCGTTCGATGCGCTGGTGCTCGATCCGGGTCCGCGCATCCAGGCGATCGAGGCGGGCGTGCTCGAGAAGTTCGACGGCAAGAAGCTCAAGAACGTCGCCAAGGTGCCGTCGCAGTTCGTCGACGAATGGGGCATCTGTGTCGGCGCGCAGGTGGTGGGCATCGCCTACAATCCGAAGAAGGTGCCGGCGCCCAAGGGCTGGAAGGACCTGTTCACCGATCCCTGGGTGTCGAAGCTCGGCCTCACCGGCTTCCAGACGACCTTCGGCACGGTGTCGCTGGTCGAGATCGCCAAGGTGTTCGGCGGCTCCGACACCAACGTCGATCCGGCGCTCACCGAGCTCAAGAAGGTCCTGCCCAAGGTCGCCGCGGTCGGCCAGCCGGCGGCGATGCCCGGCCTCTTCCAGCAGGGCCAGTGCGACGTGATGTACACCAAC
>DATJWN010000348.1:0-8342 GCA_035501235.1 Reyranella sp. | reverse complement strand
ATGACCAGGCCGCAGGGCGGGGCCGCCGTTGCCAGCGCCTGCAGGATGCGGTCGACCACCACGGGGGTGCCGAGACCCGGCACCAACGATGTGATCTCCGACCAGGCAAGGCCGGCGAAGATCGGCGGGATGACGGGATGCTTCAGCATCTTCCAGGCCGCGCCTCCCAGCTTGTCCCAGATGCGGCCGGGCACCGCGCCTTGTGCATCGATCTCCATCAGGAAGGAGGCGAGCGTCAGCAGCAGGAGCGAGTTGACGCTGATCAGCATCAGGAGCGGCACCAGCCCCTTCTCTCCGAAGGCGAAGGAGATGAAGGGAATGCCGATGCCGACGCCGTTGGAAAAGACGCCCGACAGCGCGAACACCGCCTGCTCGCCCCGCCGCATGCCCATCGCACGGCCGAGCGGCATCATCAGGAAATAGAGCAGCAGCCCCGTGCCGAAGAAGACGAACAGGATCTGCGGCGACAGCGTCTCGAAGCGCACCCGCGACATCGAGCGGAAGAGCAGCGAGGGGAACAGCGCGTAGAAGGTGACGTTGGTCAGCCCGCGCAAGCCGTCGGGCGTGAGCAGCTTCGAGCGACCCAGGGCCCAGCCGACCGCCACCGTGCCGAACACCGGCACGATGATGTCGAGGATGACGTTCATGATCCTTCGCCGGGCACGCACGGCGCGGGCTCTCGCGCCTCAGAAGGCGCTGCCGCCCGCCGGCGCATGTGAATGCGCCTAAGCCGCCATCGCCAGGTTGCTGTAGCGGGTCAGGTGGTGCTGCTGATTGCCGAACATCAGGTCGATCATGGTGAGCCGCTTGAAATAGTGGCTGACCGAAAGCTCGTCCGTGACGCCCATGCCGCCGTGCATCTGGACGGCGCTCTGGCCGCAGAACTTGCCCGACTTGCCGATCTGGACCTTGGCGCCCGACGCCGCCTTGTGGCGCACGATGGCGTCCTTGTCGTCGATCTTGAGCGAGGCCATCAGCGTCATCGAGCGCGCTTCCTGCGCGTTGGTGAAGCAGTCGACCATGCGGTGCTGCAGCACCTGGAACTTGCCGATCGGCACGCCGAACTGCTTGCGGGTCTTGATGTACTCCAAGGTCGCGGCATTGATCGCGTCCATGCAGCCGGTCGCCTCGGCGCAGAGCGCCACGATGGCGCGATCGACCGCATCCTCGACGACCGGATAAGCGCCATCGACCGTGCCGAGCACGGCATCGGCGCCGACGGCAACCTTGTCGAAGGCGAGCTCTGAGGCGCGCAATGCATCCTGCGTGGGATAGTCGCGGCGGCTGATGCCCTTGGCCTTGGCGTCGACGACGAACAGGGTCAGGCCCTTTTGTTCGCGCGCGGAGCCGGCGGTGCGGGCCAGCACGATGATGTTGTCGGCGGACGGGGCGTTGTAGACCACGCCCTTGTGGCCCGAGAGGGTGTAGCCCGCGCCGCTCTTCTCGGCCTTGAGCGAAACGTCGGCGAGATTGTAGCGGCTCTGGCGCTCCAGCCAGGCGAAGGCGAACTGCTTCTTGCCCTCGATCATCGGCGCCAGCAGCGCCTCCTTCTGCGCCGACGTTCCAGCCGCGGCGATCATGCCGCCGCCCAGCACCACCGTCGGCAGGAAGGGCTCGAGCACCAGGCCTTTGCCGAACTGCTCCATGACGATCATCGTGCCGATCGGACCGAAGCCGATGCCGCCGTCCTCCTCGGAGAAGGGAATGGCGAGCCAGCCCAGCTCGGCGAACTGCGCCCAGTTCTCGGCCGTCCAGCCCTTCTCGGTGGCGGCGATCTTCTTGCGGTTCTCGAACGCATACTTGTCGCGCACGAAGCGCTCGACGCCTTCCTGCAGCTGCTTCTGCTCGTCGGACAGGGACAGGTCCATTTCTCTTCCTCCGCTCTCGACTGTCTTATAGCCCCAGGATGGCCTTCGACACGATGTTCTTCTGGATCTCGGTGCTGCCGCCATAGATCGTGGTCTTGCGCATGTTGAAATAGCGCGGCGCGGCGGGCGGCGCATGGTCGGGACCGACCGGAGTCTCGTTGGTGTCCTGGAACAGCATGCCCGGCTGATAGGGCGCGGCGTATTCGCCGACCGCCTCCATCGCGAGTTCGGCGAGGCGCTGCTGGATCTCCGAGCCACGCACCTTGAGGATCGAGGCCTCCGGTCCCGGCGCGCCGCCGAGCTGCATGGTCGACAGAGCGCGCAGCTCGCTCATCTCCAGCGCCTGCACCTGGAGATCGACATCGGCGATTTTCTCGTTCAGCGACGGGTCATCGTTGATCTGCCTGAGCGAGCGCACGCCGCGCTTGGAGGCCGGCACCTCGGCGATGCCCAGCCGCTCGTTGGCCAGCAGGAACTTGGCGCAGGTCCAGCCCTCGTTCTCCTTGCCGATCAGGTTCTCGACCGGGACCTTCACATTGTCGAAGAACACGTCGTTCACGTGATGGGCGCCGTCGACCATGATGATCGGCCGCACCGTGACGCCCGGCGTCTTCATGTCGATCAGCAGGAAGGAGATGCCTTCCTGCGGCTTGGCCTCGGGATTGGTGCGCACGAGACAGAAGATCCAGTCGGCCCAGTGGGCGAAAGAGGTCCAGGTCTTCTGGCCGTTCACGATGTAGTGGTCGCCTTCACGCACGGCGCGCGTGCGCAGATTGGCGAGGTCGGAACCGGCGCCCGGCTCGGAGTAGCCCTGGCACCATTGCACTTCGGAGCTGCGGATGCCCGGCAGGAAACGTTCCTTCTGCGCGTCGTTGCCGAACGTGTAGATGACCGGCCCCACCATCTTCACGCCGAACGGGATGATGCGCGGGGCGCCCTCCTCGGCCAGCACGTTCTCGAACAGGAAGCGCTGCGTCACGTCGAAGCCCGGGCCGCCGAACTTCTTCGGCCAGGTATAGGGCAGCCAGCCCTTCTTCCCCAACGCCTGTTGCCACACGACATGGTCGGCGCGGTCGTAGTGCTTGCCGGAGAAGGTCTTCTCCTTCGTCGCCGGCGACAGGTGCTCGCGCGTGAAGGCGCGGACCTCGTCGGCAAAGGCCTGATGCTCGGACTTCAGCGCGAGATCCATGGTTACAGCCCCAGCACCATCTTGGAGATGATGCCCTTCTGGATCTCGTTGCTGCCGCCGTAGATCGTGGTCTTGCGGGTGTTGAAATAGCGTGGCGCCGCGAGATGCGCATATTCCGGCCCGACTGGCTCCTCGTTGCTGCCCTGCCACAGCAAGCCCGGCAGATAGGGCGCCGCATATTCGCCGACCGCTTCCATCGTAAGCTCGCAGATGCGTTGCTGGATCTCGGAGCCGCGGATCTTGAGGCCCGAGACTTCCGGTCCCGGCTGGCCGCCCTGCGCCATCTGCGACAGCACACGCAGCTCGGTATATTCCAGCGCCGTCACCTGGATCTCGAGATCGGCGATCTTCTCGGCGAAGCTCTGGTTCTCGATCAGCGGCTTGCCGTTGTCCTGCTCGGCACGCGCGATGCTCTTCAGCGCATCGACGCCGCGCTTGGACTGCGGCA
Source organism: Reyranella sp. (assembly GCA_035501235.1). Lineage (GTDB taxonomy): Bacteria > Pseudomonadota > Alphaproteobacteria > Reyranellales > Reyranellaceae > Reyranella. Next base: position 4,837 of record DATJWN010000348.1, on the reverse strand, counting down.
CCGCCGCGATGCCGAGCCGCTCGTTGGCCAGCAGGAACTTGGCGCAGGTCCAGCCCTCGTTCTCCTTGCCGACAAGGTTGGTGACGGGAACCTTCACATTGTCGAAGAAGACCTCGTTCACCTCGTGGCCGCCGTCCATCATGATGATCGGCTTCACGGTGATGCCCGGTGTCTTCATGTCGATCAGCAGGAAGGAGATGCCTTCCTGCGGCTTGGCCTTGGGATCGGTCCGCACCAGGCAGAAGATCCAGTCGGCCCAGTGGCCCATCGTGTTCCAGGTCTTGGAGCCGTTCACGATGTAATGGTCGCCGTCCTTCTCCGCCTTCGTGCGCAGCGAGGCGAGATCGGAGCCCGAGCCCGGCTCGGAATAGCCCTGGCACCACCACACGGTGCTCTCGCGGATCGAGGGCAGGTACTTCGCCTTCTGCTCGTCGTTGCCGAAGGTGTAGATCACCGGCCCGACCATCTTGGTGCCGAACGGGATGATGCCCGGCGCATACTCCTCGGCGCAGATGTTCTCGAAGATGTAGCGCTGAGCCGGCGTGAAGCCCGGGCCGCCATGCTTCTTGGGCCAGGTGTAGACCAGCCAGCCCTTCTTCCCGAGCGCTTGCTGCCAGCGCATGTAGTCGTCACGGCCGAGATGCTTGCCGTTCTTCACCTTGTCACGCACGTCGGCTGGCAGGTTGGCCTTCACGAAGGCGCGCACTTCGGCTGCGAATTTCTGCTCTTCGGGGGTGAAAGCGAGATCCATGGACCCCTCCCAAATGTCGGGCCAAATCAGCTTTTGATTAGGCCGGGAGTTTAGCTGCGAGCCGGGTCGGCACAACCGGATTGCGGCTGCAAACGCCACGACGCGGAACGACTTTCCGTAATCCGGACCTTACGTCACGCAACCCCGGCCGGCATCAACCCGTTGGTCGGGCATGTCCTTGTTGCGCCTCCTGCTGATTGTGACAGTCGCTGCGGGCCTCGCCGGCTGTGGCGTTGCTGCGTTCCCGGAGCGTGTCGGCAGCGCCACCGTCAAGATGGTGCCCGTGGCCGGCCACGTCGTCGCCTATCCGCTCGACAAGACGGCCGACGCTATCGACTGATGCCGTAGAGCTGCGGTGACAGGGTGAACATCTTGCCGTCATGCATGCGGCGAAGACGTTCCCGCAGATCGCGCGCGACCGTTTCATCCCAGATCGAAGCATTCATCTCGGAATGACCACCAAGCGAATTGGAGTGCAGATTGCACGAGCCGACCGTCGCCCAGACCTCGTCGACGATCATCAGCTTGGAATGGACATAGACCGGCAGCCCGGCCAGCCGGAAGTTTGGATGACGCCCGAGCGCTTCCAGTCCCTCGAGAAAGTCGCTTCCCGCCGGGTTCCGGCGCGCGGCGTAGACATAGTCTTCCGGCACGGCAGGGACGAGCAACAGGACCTCGACGCCACGCTTCAATGCGTTCTCCAGCCGAGCGGCGATCGCCGGAATCGGAATCGCCTGGTTCTCGATGTAGATCGAGCGTTCCGCCGCATCGATCGCCCGTTCGTATTGCTCGAGGATCGAGCGCTCGTCGCGAAACATGCGCTGGATCTGTACCGAGCTGGGCCCGCGAGGCTGCGGAATCGTCTTCGATACCACGAGATCGTCCGACCCGCGCGGCTCGCTGGCCCCGTTCCAGCGCTCGACGAAATTCCGTGCCACGTCGGCTGCCGCAGGCCCTTGGATCTCGACATAGGCGTCGTGCCGCTCGAGAGACTTCGCCGTGAGATTGATCCCGCCGACGAACCCTGTGTCATCGACCACCCAGCTCTTCTGGTGGTGAATGAAGGGATCGACCGCGCGGTCGCGGCGGATGGCGACGGCCGGCCATGCCGGCGCATCGACAGAAAGGGCGCGGCCGTAGGGCGCCGTCCGCGGCGTGGGCAGCCAGAACACGGCACGGACATCGACGCCACGCGTCGCCGCGCTCCGAAGCAGGTCGAACAGGCCGCGCCCGTCGGGCAGGCGGAAATCGTCGGCGTAGAAGGCGACAGTCAGCCATGCGCGCTCGCGGGCCGCATCCACCGCCTCGGCAATCCGGCCGAAGGCCTCAGCGCCGCCGATTAGCGGCCGCAAGAGATTGCCCTCGCGCCGGGGAAACGATCCGGGCGCGGCCGGAATCACGATGGAACGATCAGCGTCTTGTCGGCCTTCAGCGACTCGATCTCGGCCTCGCCGATGCCGGCCTCGCGCAGGACGGCGACGCCATCCTCGCCGATTCGCGGAGCGTGGCGGCGATACTCAACCTTGGTCTTTTCGAAATCGAGCGGGCTTGCGAAGGTCACGATCGGACCCTCGGTCGGATGCTCGCGATCGGTGAAGAAGCCGGTGGCCTTCAGGTGTGGATCTTCGAGCAGCTCTTCGAGCGTGCGCACGGGCATCGCCGGGATGTCGGCCTTGTCGAAGGCCTCGAGCCATTCGCCGGTGGTACGATGCCGGAGAAGCGAATCGAGCACCTGATAGAGCTCGCTGAAATGCCTGGGCCGCACGTTGCGGTCGCAGAAGCGTGGATCCTTGGCGAGGTCGGGCCGCTCGACGATGTCGAAGAACGCGACCCAATGCCCGTCGGTGTAGGGCAGCGCGCAGATGTAGCCGTCCTTGGTCTGAAAGGGATGGCGGAACTTGTTGATGATGCGGTCGTAACCCATGTCGCCGCGGCCGGGCGTCCAGGTGCGGCCGAAGAGATGCTCGGTCAGCCAGAACGACGCCAGCGTCTCCAGCATCGGCACCTCGATCATCTGGCCCTCGCCCGTGGCCTTGCGATGGTAGAGCGCGCCCAGCACGGCGATGCAGAGATGAAGGCCGGTCGTCTTGTCAGCGATCAGGCTCGGCATGAAGCGCGGCGCCTCGCCGTCGACGCGGCTCTGCAAGGAAGCCGCGCCCGACACGCCCTGTACCAGATCGTCGAAGGCGGGCTTGTGGCCGTACGGACCCTTACGCGCATAGCCCAGCGAATAGGCGTAGACGAGCGAGGGGTTGATCTTCTTCAGCTCCTCGTAGCCCAGACCCAGCCGCTCTATCGCCGCCGGCCGGCTGTTATGGATGAAGAGATCGGCGCCCTTGATCATCTGCTTCAGGATCTCGACCGCGCGCGGCTTCTTGAGGTCGAGGCAGAGCGAGCGCTTGTTGCGGTTGGCCGCCATGTAGATCGGGCCCATGCCCTTGTCGCGGCCCATCGAGGCGCCCGAGACGCGCAGCAGGTCGCCTTCCGGCGGCTCGACCTTGATCACGTCGGCGCCCATATCGGCCAGATGCTGGGTGGCGAAGGGCCCCAGCAGCACGGCCGTCAGGTCGATCACTTTCACGCCCGCAAGCGGTCCCGGCATCGTTCGTTTCCCCTACTCGACCTTCAATCGGCTGCCGTCGGCGATCTTTTCTTGTTCCGACGGCGGCATCACGACGATGGGGATGGTAGCCCATCCCATCTCGCGCGCCACCAGTACGCCCAGCGCCACGATGGCATCGGCGCGGCCAAGCACAATGGCGGCCGGCGCATTGCCCGCATGCAGGAGTTCCAGCAGGACGGCGCTCGACGAGGAGGAGCCCACCGGCTCGGCGATCATCAGCACGCGGCCCTTCACGCTCGTCCCGCAATGCGGCAGGGCGGGATCGGTGAGGCGGCCGGTGAAGGGATCGACGCCGCCCCACAGCGAGAGATGCGGCAGCTTCAGCACCGCGCCTTCCGCCGTGCCGGGAAGCAGGGGCGTCATCGCCACATCGCCTCCTCGCGCACCAGGCGGCCCGCGACGGCGGTCTCCGCGCAGTCGGCCAGCGAGCCGTAGAGCACCTCGTAGCCCGTGTTGGGCCGCGTATAGTGCGCGAACTTGCCCGAGTTGGTCATCAGCAGACCGGTGTCCGACGGCAGGATCGGCGTCACCACGATGCAGGTGTCGGCAACGATTGTGAGGCCGCGCGTATCGAGGCCCGCGCGCTCGACTGCAGCCAGCGTATGTCGGCCGGTGCAAACATAGATCGGGATCGCAGGCTTGCGGCCATCGAGATGGACGAGCAAGCGGCGAAACTCTTCATACGAAAAATGCGGCGAGCCGACGGCGATCGCATCGACTCGGTCGCCCAGCTTGGCGCGAGTCGTCGACAAGCGATCGCGTGCGACATGGAGCATCGCGCCGTCAAGCTTCAACACGTCGCGCGGACGCTCGAATTTCTCAGGCGTCACGCCCTCGATATGGAAGAGGCCGATGGCGCCGGTCGACGCACCCGCCGCGCCCATTGCCTTGAGACGATCCTCGTCGATCTGCTTCGGCAGGCCGGTGAAGGCAACGATCCTCCCCGCCGCCGTCTCGCCAAGCCAGGCGCCCAGCACCGGCCAGAAGGCGTCATCGTCGACCAGGCGCCGATCCAGCGCACTGCAATCGACCAGCAAGCTCGGGCGACGATTGTCGTCGAGATGCAGGCCCGTCTCGGGCGCACGCGCTGACAAGGCGGCGCAGATGTCCAAAAAGTCGCCATAGCGCTCGGTGCGCGCGCCGAGCACCGAGTTACAGAAGGCAACGGCGTTGCTTTCGCCCCAGGCGACATGCTGGCCAAGCGCCGGCCGGTGGCCCGCCTGGTAGGGCGCACAGGTCCAGGTGGAGCGGCAGCCGAGCCGGAGATAGGCGTCCATCATGCGCCGGGCCATCGCCGCCCGTTCGGGCGCGAGCCTCACTCGGCCGGCATGCAGGAGATCGAGCGCGCCGACGTTCAGCGTCGTGGGCACGACGACCTTGCCGCCGTCCGAGACCAGCCGCTCGGCGAACAGGGTTCCCGAATCGCCGTGATAGAGGCAGCCATCGATATGCGCCGAGGCGAT
>DATJWN010000347.1:0-6342 GCA_035501235.1 Reyranella sp. | reverse complement strand
AAGTTCCACACCGGCGAGACGATGGCCGAGCTGAAGCTGCACTACACCACCATCGGCGAGCCGACGGGGCAGCCGGTGCTGATCCTGCACGGTTCCTCGCAGTCCGGCACCGCCATGCTGACACCCGCCTTCGCGGGCGAGCTGTTCGGACCCGGCCAGCCACTCGATGCGACCAAGTACTACATCATCCTTCCCGACGGACTCGGGCACGGGAAGTCGACCAAGCCGTCGGACGGGCTCCGCGCGAAGTTTCCCAACTACGACTATGCCGACATGGTCGAGGCGCATCATCGCCTGCTGACCGAGGGCCTGCATGTCAATCATGTGCGGCTGGTGATGGGCAATTCGATGGGCGGCATGCACACCTGGTTGTGGGCCGAGCGCTATCCCGATTTCATGGACGCGGCCGCGCCCATGGCTTCGCAGCCCACGGCGATGGCCGGGCGCAACTGGATGATGCGGCGATTGATCGTCGATTCGATCAAGAACGATCCCGAGTGGAAGGGCGGCAACTACACCACGCAGCCTAAGTCGGCGAAGTTCGCGGCGGTCTTCTTCGGCATTGCCACCTCCGGCGGCACGCTCGCCTATGCCCAGCAGGCGCCGACGCGCGAGGCGGCCGACAAGTTCCTCGATGCGCGCCTCGCGGCGCCCTTTGCCGCCGACGCCAACGACTTCCTCTATCAGTGGGCGGCGTCGGGCGACTACGATGCGGCGCCGGGCCTGTCGCGCATCACCGCCCGGCTTCTCGCGATCAATTCGGCCGACGACGAGCGCAATCCGCCCGAGACCGGGCTGACGGAGAATGCGATGAAGCAGGTCAAGAACGGCCGGATCTATCTCATTCCCGCCAGCACCGAGACGCGTGGCCACGGCACGACAGGCATGGCGAAGTTCTACGCCAAGCAGCTTGCCGAGCTCCTGCAGAGCACGCCGCCGGCGATACGATAGGGTCGGGCATGTCGCGTTGGCGGGTTGGCGTCGATTCGGGCGGCACGTTCACCGACATCTGCCTGTTCGACGAGGAGGCAGGCAGGGTCGAGGTCTGGAAGGTGCCCTCGACGCCGGATGATCCGTCACGCGGCATTGCCCAGGCGGTCGAGGAGGGCATGCGGCGGGTCGTGCCCGCGGCGGAGAAGCCGGCATCGGCCGTCGTCTATTTCGGCCATGGCACGACGGTCGCGACCAACGCGCTGATCCAGCATCGCGGCGGCAAGACCGGCCTGGTCACGACGGACGGCTTCCGCGACCTGCTGGAGATCGGCCGCCAGAAGCGGCCCGACCTCTACGATCTCCAGGCCGACAAGCCACTCACCCTGGTGCCGCGTGACCTGCGGTTGGAGGTGCCCGAACGCGTGCTGCATACCGGCGAGGTGGCGACACCGCTCGACGAGGCGCGCATGCGCGGCGCGGCGCGGGCGCTGAAGGCGGCCGGCGTGAAGGCGGTCGCGGTATCCTTTCTGTATGGCTTCATCCGGCCCGATCACGAGAAGCGCGCGGTCGAGATCCTGCGCGAGGAGATGCCAGAGGTCTTCATCTCGGCGGGCCACGAGATCGCGCCGGAGTTCCGCGAGTATGAGCGGCTGTCGACGGTGGTGCTGAACGCCTATCTCGGTCCGGTGATGGAAAGCTACATCCGGCGTCTCACGCCACGGCTGGAAGCGCTCGGCATGACGGCGACGCCGCATCTGACGCAATCCAACGGCGGCGTCATCGGCTTCGCGACCGCCGCCGACATGCCGGTGCGCACGGTGCTTTCGGGGCCTTCGACCGGCGTGGTTGGCGCGCAGGCGATCGGTGCGCTCGCGGGCTTCGAGGATCTCATCACCTTCGACATGGGCGGCACTTCGACGGACGTCGCGCTGCTGCAGGGCGGCCGCTGCAAGCTCGCGGCGGAAGCGACGGTACACGGCTATCCCATCAAGGCGCCGATGCTCGACATCCACACGGTGGGCGCAGGCGGTGGCTCGATCGCCCATATCGATGCCGGCGGCCTGCTGAAGGTCGGCCCGCGCTCCTGCGGCGCCGATCCCGGACCGGTCTGCTACGACAGGGGCAACCAGGAGCCGGCCACGACCGACGCCAACGTCGTGCTGGGGACCCTCAACCCCGAGCATCTGCTGGGCGGCCGCATGAAGATCCGGCGCGACCTTGCCGAACAGGCGATCGGTCGGCTCGCAAAGCAGCTCGGCCTCGGCGTGCTGGAGACGGCCCAGGGTATCCTGTCCATCGTCACCGCCAACATGGCGCGCGCGATCCGCGTCATCTCCGTGCAACGCGGCCACGATCCGCGCGACTACACGCTGATGGCCTTCGGCGGGGCGGGGCCGCTGCACGCCGCCCGCCTGGCGAAGGAACTCGATATTCGCCGCGTCCTGGTGCCGGCCAATCCGGGTATCCTGTGCGCCATGGGCCTGCTGCTGACCGATCTGCGCGCCGACTTTGCCGTGAGCCGCCTGTTGCCCGCGACCGAGGCGTCGGCGGGCGAGCTGGCCGAGGGCTTTGCCGCTTTGGCCGAGCGCGCGACCCGCTGGTTCGAGCACGAGGCGATCGCATCAGGCGATCGGCGGCTCACGCGCACGGCCGACATGCGCTACCACGGCCAGAATTACGAGCTGGCCGTTGCCGTGCCCGACGGGCCGATCTCCGCCGCGACCATGACGACCCTCGCCGAGCGCTTCGCCGATGCGCACCGCCAGCGCTACGGCTTCGTGGCCGAGGGCGATCCGGTGCAACTCGTCACGCTGCGTGTCGAGGCGACGGGCACGGTACGCAAAGCCGATCTTGCGGCCCATCCGGATGGTGGCGCGGATGCCGCTAACGCGATCGTCCATCAGCGGCCGGTCTGGCTCTCCGAGGCGCGCGACTTCGTCTCGACGCCGATCTACGATCGCGGCGCGCTGCGGCCGGGCAATCGCTTCGCGGGACCCGCCGTCGTCGAGCAGATGGACACGACCACCTTGGTGCCGCCCGGCTGGACCGCGCGAGTCGATTCCTGGCTCAACCTCATCCTGGAGGCGGCATGAAGAGCGTCGATCCCATCACCGTCGAGGTGATTGCCGCCGCCATGGCCTCGATCGTCGAGGAGACGGGCGAGACGCTGATCCGCGCCTCGCATTCGACCAACATCAAGGAACGGCGCGACTGCTCGACGGCGTTGTTCAACGCGAGCGGCGAGACGCTCTGCCAGGCCGAGCACATCCCGATCCATCTCGGCAGCTTCCTCGATCTCGTACCGCACATCATGCGGCGCTATCCCAGCCAGGACATCAGGCCGGGCGATGCCTTCATCGGCAACGATGCCTACGAGGGCGGCGGCACGCATCTGCCCGACATCGTGATCGCCGAGCCGATCTTCATCGCCAACCAGCTGGTCGCCTGGACGGTGAACCTCGCGCATCATGCCGACTTCGTCGATCGCGGCCATGCGCACATCTATCAGGAAGGTTTGCGCATTCCGCCGGTGCGCCTCTATCGCGCCGGCGAGCTGCAGAAAGATGTGCAGGACCTGATCCTGCTCAATTGCCAGGTGCCGGCCGAGCGCCTGTCGGACCTGCGCGCGCAGATGGCGGCCAATCGCGTGGGTGTGCAGCGCTTCCAGGCGCTCTGCGCCAAGTACGGCACCGAGACCGTGCTCTCGGCCGGCGACGCGCTGATGGACTATGCCGAGCGCAAGATGCGGGCGGCGATCGCCGCCATGCCCGACGGCACGTGGCGCTTCGAGGACGTGTTCGACAACGAGGAAGTGCCGACGCCGCTGCCCATGTCGGTCGAGGTGACGGTGAAGGGCGACGCGATGTCGCTTTCCTTCGATGCGCCCGAGCAGAGGCGTGCCGGCATCAACATGACCTATACGGCATTGCTCGCCACGACCTACTACGTCGTGAAGTCGGTGCTCGATCCCAGCATCCTGCCCAATGCCGGTCTCTCGCGGCCGCTCGCGATCGGGGCACCCAAGGGCAGCATCCTCAACTGCGAGGCGCCTGCCGCGGTGAACGGTCGGCTGCAGACCTGCCAGCGCATCGCCGACATGGTCCTGGGCGCGCTCGCTCAGGCCGTGCCCGAGAGGGTGATGGCCTGCTCCAACTCGGCCTGCACGGTCGCCTATTTCATCGGCAAGCGTCCGAATGACGGATCGACCTGGGTCTATCTCGAGACGATCGGCGGCGGCAGCGGTGCGCGCGCCCACAAGGACGGGCTGGACGGCGTGCACGTTCACACAACGAACACGTCGAACCTGCCGGTCGAGGCGCTGGAGATCGAATATCCGCTGACCCTGATGCGCTACGAGTTGGTCGCCGATTCGGGCGGCGTCGGTGAATACCGCGGCGGCATGGGCCTGCGGCGTGTTTACCAGGCGACGCACGATTGCCGCGTGCGAGTCGATATCACGCGCCAGCGCTCGCAGAGCTGGGGCCTTTTCGGTGGCGGGCCGGGCGGTCATGGCCGAGTGGAATGCGGGCCGGGCGTGGTCTTCGACGGCGACTCGGCGGTGCTGAAGGCCGGCCAGTGGTTCGCCATCGTGACGCCAGGCGCGGGCGGCTTCGGTCCGCCGGAGCGGCGCGCCGCTGACGCCTCGGCCCGCGATCTCGCCGAAGGGGCGATCAGCGCCGCGACTGCGCAGCAGGTATACGGCGTGCGCGCCTGACGGAGCAGCGGCCGGCGGGGTAGGATGGTGGCCCACACCTTGCTTGGATTTGCGCGGATCGCGTAGGAGTCGTTCGCATGATGAATCTGATGACCGGCCTGCTCGGATTGGGCGGCCATCTCGGCGGCTGGCGCCACAAGGACGCCTGGTCCGAAAACGTCATGAATCTCGATCACGCGATCTACACCGCCCAGACGGCGGAGCGTGGGCTGTTCGATCTCCTGTTCCTGGCCGACGGCAATGCGGTGCGCCAGATGGACAAGCCGGCGCTGTTCGCCGCCAACAGCCCGTCGGATCGCCCGGCGGTGTTCGAACCGGTCACGCTGATGACGGCTGTCGCGCAGTTCACGAAATATATCGGCCTGCTCTCGACGGCGACCACGACCTACGACGAGCCTTACTCGCTCGCCCGCCGCTACGCATCGCTCGATCATCTCAGCAAGGGCCGCGCCTGCTGGAACATCGTGACCACGTCCTATCCGGACGATTCGCTGAACTTCAGCCGCACCGAGCATGTCGCCAAGGACGAGCGCTATGAGCGCGCCAACGAGTTCGTCGAGATCTGCAAGGGCCTGTGGGACAGCTGGGCCGACGACGCCTTCGTCCAGAACAAGGCGACCGGCCAGTTCCTCGATCCGACGCGCGTGCGCACGCTGAACCACAAGGGCAAGCACTTCCAGGTGAAGGGGCCGCTCAACGTCGCGCGCATGCCGCAGGGCTATCCGGTGCTGTTCACCGCCGGCCAGTCCGAGGACGGGCGCGAGCTCGCCGCCAAGCATGCCGACTGCCTGTTCTCCGTCACCAACACCATCGAGGTCGGCAAGAAATTCTATGCCGACGTGAAGGGCCGGCTCGACAAGTACGGCCGCAAGCCCGACTCGATGCGCATCATCCCCGGTTGCGGCGTCTATGTCGGCCGCACCGCCGCGGAGGCCGACGAGCTCTATGACGAGCTGCAGTCGCTGATCGTGCCCGAGCTCGGCGTGCCCTATCTCTCCAAGCTCTGCGAGACGGACATGTCGAAATATCCGCTCGACGGGCCGATGCCCGACCTCGGCACCAAGGTGCTGGGCATCGCGAGCTTCCGCAACGAGATCGTCGAGATGGCCAAGCGCGACAGTCTCACCGTGCGCCAGACCTACGAGCGCGTCCTGCCGGCGATGGGCCACGTCACCATGAAGGGCTCGGTCAAGCAGGTCTGCGACGAGATCGAGGCCTGGTACACCGAAAAGGCCTGCGACGGCTTCAACATCAACACGCCCGTCATGCCGCGCAGCCTGAATGACTTCGTCGAGCTGGTGATCCCCGAGCTGCAGCGCCGCGGCCTGTTCCGCAAGGAGTACCAGGGCAGCACCCTGCGCGAGCGCATGGGCCTGCCGGTGCCGACGAATCCCTACTTCCCGACCTCGAAGCCCGGCTCCCGTCTGGCCGCCGAGTGATGCTAACAAGGTCGAATGGCCGACGTCGTCATCATCGGGGGCGGCGCGATGGGGTCGTCCATCGCGTATCATCTCAAGTCCGACCGCCAGTTCAGCGGGTCCGTCACCGTCGTTGAGCGCGACCCGACCTACGCCCGCGCCTCGTCGGCGCTGTCGGCGAGCTCGATCCGCCAGCAGTTCTCGACCCCGCTCAATATCCACCTGTCGCGCTTCGGCATCGGCTTCCTGCGCCGGGCGCCCGAGACGCTGGGCGTC
>DATJWN010000346.1:0-12160 GCA_035501235.1 Reyranella sp. | reverse complement strand
CCCGCCGGGCGAGGCCGCGGCCCCTGCCGGCGAGACGCTGGACGAGGCCTTGCAGACGGCCCTGCGGAACGCCTCGGTCAAGGACGCCGCCGCCGAGGTGGCGGGGCGGCTCGGGCTGAAGCGGCGCGACGTCTATGCGCGCGCGCTGGCCTTGAAGCGCGAGGGCGGCGCATGAGCACCGAAGCGCGCCAGAAGGCCCATCGTCTCGGCCATGCCGCCGAATGGCGCGCCGTATGGCGGCTCCGGCTCGCGGGCTATTCCATCCTGGCGCGGCGCTACAAGACCAAGCTCGGCGAGATCGACATCGTGGCCCGGCGCGGCCAGATCCTGGCCTTCGTCGAGGTCAAGGCGCGCGGCGAGATCGAGGCGGCGGCGTTCGCCCTGGGCAACAGGCAGTTCGGTCGCGTGTCGCGCGCCGCCAGCCTCTTCATCGCCCGCCATCCGCACTACGCCGCGCATTCGGTGCGCTTCGATGCCGTGCTGATCGCAGGCCTCTGGCCGCGTCACCTGCCGGATGTCTGGCGTCCCCCGGAGTGAAGCGTGCCGCGTCCCGAGCTTTCCCATCTACGTGATCTCTGTGCGGGCGACGGCGAGCGCATCGACCTGCTCGAGGCGGCGCTCGCCATGAGCAGCCTGCAGCGCGAGGCGGAGATCGATCTCGCGCCTTATCGCCAGCAGGTGACGACGATGGCCAACGAGACGGCCGACCTCGTGCGCCGCCGCGGCGCCACGCCGGAGCGGCTCGCCGAAGTCATTGCCGAGGCCTATGCCTTTCGCGGCGACAGCGAGACCTACGACGATCTTCAGAATGCCGACCTCGCCCGCGTGATCGAGCGCCGCAAGGGCCTGCCGGTGGCGCTGTCGATCCTCTACCTGCATGTCGCCCGCGCCCAGGGCTGGGAGGCGGAGGGGCTGGCCTTTCCCGCGCACTTCCTGATCAGGGTTGCCATCGACGGCGCGCGCCATGTCGTCGATCCCTTCCATGACGGCGCGGTGCGCGAGGCGGCGGAGCTGCGCGAGTTGCTGCAGCGCCTGCTGGGCCGCGAAGCCGAGCTGCAGCCCGGCCATTTCGACCCCGTGCCCGACCGCGATGTGCTGCTGCGGCTGGAGAACAACGTGCGGCTGCGGCTGGCCAAGCGCGAGGATTGGGCGGGCGCCAGCCGCTCGCTCGATCGCATGCTCGTCATTGCGCCCGACCGGCCGGAGCTCCTGTTCGAGGCGGGCGAGATCGCCGCCCGGCTCGACAAGCGGCGCGCCGCCATCGCAGCCTTCGAGCAGTTCCTGAATCTGGACACGGGAATCGCCGATCCCGGGCTCCGCCAGCGTGCAACGGCGCTGTTGCAGGAATTGCGGCGCGGGCTTAACTGAGCGCCCCCAATCGGAGATTTCGATGAAACTCAATGTCGCCATCCAGATGGACCATGTCTCGACCATCGACATCGACGGCGATACGGGCTTCGTGCTGGCGCTCGAGGCCGAGCGCCGCGGCCATTCGGTATGGCACTACACGCCCAAGGACCTGATCTTCCGCGACCGCAAGGTGATGGCGCGTGCGCAACCGATGAAGCTCCGGCGCGAGAAGGGCAATCACTTCACCCTGGGCGGCGAGGAACTGGTCGATCTCTCGACCCTCGACGTCGTCCTGCTGCGGCAGGACCCGCCCTTCGACCTGGCCTACATCACGACGACGCATCTCCTGGAGCACGTGCACCCCAGGACGCTGGTGGTGAACGATCCCGTGTCGGTGCGCAACGCGCCGGAGAAGCTGTTCATCACGCATTTCGACAACATCATGCCGCCCACCCTGATCAGCAGCGACGTGACGGCGATCCGCGCATTCCGCGACGAGCACAAGGATATCATCCTGAAGCCGCTGTTCGGGCACGGCGGCGCGGGCGTGTTCCGCGTCAAGCCGGACGACGAGAACCTGAACTCGCTGCTCGAGCTCTTCTCGCAGCACAGCCGCGAGCCGCTGATCGCCCAGCGCTACCTGCCCGAGGTGCGCCAGGGCGACAAGCGCGTCATCCTGATCGACGGCAAGCCGGCCGGCGTCGTCAACCGCGTGCCGATCGTCGGCGAGGCGCGCTCCAACATGCATGTCGGCGGCAAGGCGGTGAAGGGCACGCTCTCCCGGCGCGACCATGAGATCTGCGAGATCATCGGGCCGGAGCTCGCCAAGCGCGGGCTAATCCTGGTCGGCGTCGACGTGATCGGCGACTATCTCACCGAGATCAACGTCACCGCGCCGACCGGCATCCAGCAGATCGATCGCTTCGACGGCGTGTCGCTCGAGGCGCAGGTCTGGGACGCGATCGAGGCCAAGTACCAGGCCACGCGTGCCTAGCGGCGCCGCGCCGATCTGGGTCACGGGCTCGATCGCCATCGATCCGGCGGAGATCGAGGAGAGCTTCGTGCGCTCGGCCGGCCCGGGCGGCCAGCACGTCAACAAGACCTCGACGGCGGTGCAGCTGCGCTTCGATGTCCGCAACTCGCCGTCATTGCCCTATGACGTACGCGGCCGGCTGGAGCGGCTGGCCGGCCAGCGGCTCACGAACGACGGCGTGCTGGTGCTGGTGGCGCAGGGCCAGCGCAGCCAGAAGCGCAACCGCGAGGAGGCGCTGGAGCGCCTGCTGGAGCTGGTCCGGGCCGCCGCCCGTCCGCCCGTTCCGCGCAAGCCGACCCGGCCCAGCAAGGCGAGCAAGCGCCGCCGGCTGGACGACAAGAAGCATCATGGCGCGCTGAAGTCGCTGCGCCGCAACCGGCCCGATTTGTCCTGAGGTGCGATCCCGGGCATCCTTTTGCCCGGTCGTGCGTTTGGCTCGACCAGAAGGGGAGATGCGCATGCGCGGTTCGATCGCGGCGGCCTTGCTGACGGCTCTGGTGCTCGTCGTTCCCGCCGCCGCGTCGGCCCAGTCCTCCTGGCTCTACGAACTGCGCGGCGGCGTGCTGGCGCACGACGTGCCGATCGTGGCCGGCGGCCACTGGGAGAACGGCGTCAGCCTCAACGCGGAGGCCGCCTTCACGCCGTCGCTGCCGTTCCTCGGCGGCAACATCCGGCCCGTGGTCGGCGGCACCTTCACGACCGACCAGGCGACGAGCTGGGTCTATGCCGATGCGCGGCTCGAATGGGCCTGGTCGCAGTTCTTCGTGGGCATCGGCGTCGGCCCGTCGCTGCATACCGGCGACAGCCTTTATTACTCATATCCGCAGAACAAGGGCCTGGGCTCGCGCGTGCTGTTCCACGTGCCGCTGGAGCTCGGCTTCCAGATCACGCCGGAGAACCGGATCGAGCTCTACTACGAGCACGAGTCGAACGGCTTCCTCGCCTATCCCAATCCCGGCATGGACAACATAGGCGGCCGCATCGCGCACCGCTTCTGACGGTGGCCGCTATTCCGCGGCCTGCACCGCCGTCTTGTCCGTCACCTTGTCGACGGGCTTGTCCATCGTCTTGTCGGCCTTGGCCGGGGCTTTGCCGGCCGGCTTCTCGAGCACCTTGATCGGCCCCTTGTCCGAAAGCTTGTCGGTCTGCACCTCGATCGCCTTGTCGGGCACGAGGAGCAGCGTGTCCGCCGGCGCCGTCGCGACCCGCTTGCATTGGCCGTCGAGCTGCGCGCCGGCCTCGATCGCCAGCACGTCGTGCAGGATGTCGCCTTCGACCTTGGCGGTGGCGGACAGCGTCACCGAGGCGGCGCGGATCGTGCCGCGCACGCGGCCCGAGATGCCGACGGCCTTGGCGACGACGTCGCCCTCGACCACGCCGCCCTCGGCGATCACCAGGTGACCGACTTCGATGCGGCCCACCACCTTGCCCTCGACCTGAAGATCGCCGGCGCCGACGAGGTCGCCGCGGATCGTCAGTCCGCTGCTGATCAGCGAAGGCACCTTCGATGCCTCGCCCGCCTCAAGGGAGAGCGAAGCCGCTGAACTGGTCGAACGCGGTGGGGAGGTCTTTCGGAAGATCGTGGCCTGTTTGGGGAACATAACGGTCTGCCTTTAGGAAGCTGACGGGGTTGCGCGCGCGGCCGTCAACCCTGACTTCATAGTGAAGATGCGCCGCGGTCGCCCGGCCGGTCGCGCCGATCGTGCCCACCTTCCGGTGCAGCTCGACCGCCTCGCCCGGCTTGACCAGGATACGGCTGAGGTGAGCATAGCGCGTGACGAGCCCCGCGCCATGGTCGACTTCGACCATCCGGCCATATTCGCTCTTCCAGCCGGCGAAGCTCACGATGCCCGCCGCCGTGGCATAGACCGGGCCGTCGTAGGTGCCGCGCAGGTCGAGGCCTTCGTGCATGGCGGGGTTGCCCGTGAAAGGATCGCGCCGGTAGCCGAATCCGTCGGAAATCACGACCTGGGTCACGGGGCTGGCGAGCGGCAGATGCTTCAGGCCGTCGCGCAGGGCCTGCAGCCGGTCGAGCCCCGAGGCCACGCCGTCGAGGGTCTCCGCGCCGGTCGGGCGTTCGACGGCGCGCACCTCCCGCCAGGGCACGAAGGGTCCGCCGCGCGGCGCGTTGCGCGCATGCATGGCCGGCAGCCGCACGACGCGGCCGGGTTCCAGTCCCGTCGAGGCGATGATGCGCTCGACCTCGGCGATGGTGCTCTGCGTGCGCGCATCGAGCGTGAGCAGCATGTCGCGATTGGCGGCCACCGCGCTGTCGCGTTCGGCGAGCGCCTGGTCGCGCTCGGCGATCAGCCTGGCGATGGCTGCCTTCTGCTCGGCCACGGTCATCGAGCGGCTGAAGGCGGTCCCGGCGGCCCTGTCGCGCTCGCTGGAGCATTGCGCCAATTCGGGCGCCAGCCGGTGGAGCCGCTCGCGATCGCCGGCGGCGCGCGCGGTCTCGACTTCGGAGGTGCTGCGCAATTCCGCGACATCCTCCGCCATCTGGTTGATCGTGAAGTGGCTCCAGGCGGCGGCGGCGATGCTGGCGACGAAGCCCAGGCTCGTCAGCAGGAAGAGCGCGACCGTCGCGACCTGCACGCGACGGCCCAGTCGAACGACCACCGTGTGCTGCGGCCCCTGGATCAGGATCTGGCGGGGCGGGAACCAGCGCTCCAGCCAGTTCAGCCGGCGCGGCGCGAGCCCTCGATGCAGGGCGGAGAGAGCCGCGAAGCGGTCCCGCTCGCGGCGCGCCAGGCGCAGCGCACGGGCCAAAAGCTTCCTCAGTTCCTCGGTGCGCAGTCCCGATGGCACTTTCAAAGGGCGACGTCCCCAAATTATTCACGGCGGCCCCGGAGCCCGACATCGGCTCTCTCTTCGGCCTGAAAGCTGATGGAGTGTTGAATCCCCCGGTTACGGGACGATGAAAACCCCCGACCGTCCCGGTGTGATTCTCTGCAGCACTCGTGCCAGCGAAGCAAACGGGAATCGGCGCCCTGTAGCCTTTGCCGCACCCTGCAATTTGTGCAAGTTCTTTTGTGCCCATATTGCAGAGCGCGCTTCCCGCCGCTCGATCGGAGCCGAGGGAGTCCGGAAGGAGTGCGACAATGAGCGTCGCGGAGGAGGCAATGACCGTGCCATCGAATGGACCGGAGGAAGACCGCGTGCCGCCGCCTCAGGTCACCGTTCCGCGTTGGCGCCGTGCGGTCTGCCCGTCGGGTACGATGGATCGATGACCGAGCTGATCGCCGATCCCTTCGTGCAGACCGGCCTCGTGGCCGTCATCGGCGCGATCGTCACGCGCTTGCTGCTGCGCAAGTATCCGGCCTGGCGCCTGGTGCTGCAGCTCGTCTTCTTCGCCGCCCTGTCGGGGCTGCTGCTGCATCATCACATCGTCCCCTACGAGGCCGCGCCCGACGATACCCCCATCGTCGAACGCGTCTTCATCGCGGCGGCCAAGGTCATCTGGTGGATCAACGCCGCGTGGCTGCTGACCGGCAGCGTCCGGGTGTTCCTGATCCTCGAGCGCCAGCCGCGCGAGAGCCGGCTGATCCAGGATCTCGCCGTCGGCATCGTCTATCTCAGCGCCCTGCTGTCGATCGTGGCCTATGTCTTCGGCGCGCCGGTCGGCACCCTGATCGCCACCTCGGGCGTCTTCGCCATCATCCTGGGCCTGGCGCTGCAGAGCACGCTCGCCGACGTCTTCTCCGGCATCGCCCTCAATCTCAGCAGCGCCTACGATGTCGGCGACTGGATCGTGCTCGCCGACGGCACCCAGGGCCGCATCGTCGAGACCAACTGGCGGGGCACGAGCCTGCTCAGCGGCTCCAACGACCTGATCGTGCTGCCCAACAGCGTGCTGGCCAAGACGCAGCTCACCAACCTCAGCAGCCCCAATCGCAGCCACGGCGTGACGCTCAAGGTCCGCATCGCGCCGACGACCACGCCGTCCGCCGTCGCAGCGGTGATGCGCAACGTGCTGCTCAGCAGCAACTCCATCCTTGCCGCGCCGGCGCCGAGCGTCGAGATCCGGTCGATCGACGCGCAGGCGATCGAGATCGACCTGTCCTTCCGCGTGAGCGATTTCGCCGGGACGGTGTCGGCGCGGAACGAGATCTACGATCTGGTCTATCGCCATGTGCGCGCCGAAGGCTTGCGGCTGGCCGCGCCCAGGGAAGCCGCGGCCGCCGTGCCCGCGCACGCCCACGAGGCGGTGCCCGCCGCGCCGAAGTCGACGGCGCTCCGGCTGGTGCAGGCGATGCCGCTCCTCACCTCGCTCAACGAGCAGGAGATGGCGGCGCTGGCCGAAGCGATGGTCCGCAAGACCTATCGAAAGGACGAGGTGCTGGTCGAGGAGGGCGCACGGCTGAGCTCGCTGGTCATCATGCGCAGCGGCGTCGCCGTCGTGACCCGGCGCAGCGAGGAGGGTGCTCTGGAGCTGGGCCGCCTCGCGCCGGGCGACTTCTTCGGCGAGAGCGGCTTCTTCATGGGGGCCAGCCAGCCGGGAACGGTGCGGGCGCTGACCTTCGTGGTCGTCTACGAGATCGGCCAGGAGGCCCTGGCGCAGCTGATGCGCGACCGGCCCGCCATCACCGAGGAAATCTGCGTCACCCTTTCGCGCCGCGCGAAGATGGACAAGAGCGCCCTCACGGTCGAAACGGATGTGAGCGGCGCTTCGTCGATCTCCGCCCTGGTGTCCCGCATTCGCCAGCTGTTCGAGGTGCCGCACGCCTGAACGCCGGTGGGGTGCGCCACGACCGCCGGCTACTTCTTGAGCTGCAGCAGCACCTCTTCCAGGATCGAGATGGCCTCCGAGCGATCCGGCTTGGAGAGGTCGACCAGAACGCGCAGGCCGTCGCGCTCCTTCATCACGACCCGTCCGGTTTCGATCAGGGAATCGTAGGTGCCGACCACCTTGTAGGTGCTGACCGGCTTCAGGAAGCCCTTGACCGAGATGGGAGGCTGTTCCTCCGTCAGGACGATGTCGCTGACCAGGGCGTTCGTCTCGTGCGCCAGCAGGATGCCTCCCGGCTCCGCGACGGACTCGAGCCGGGAGGCCAGGTTCACTTCGCTGCCGATGATGGTGTAGTCCATTCGGTCCTGGCTGCCGAAGTTGCCGACCGTGCAGAAGCCGGTGCTTATGCCCATCCGTATGCGAAAGGGGCGCTCCAGTCCGCGGTCCTTCCACTCCTGCTCGAGCTCGCGCATGCGACGCTGCATGGCAAGCGCCATCCTGACACAAGCCTGCGCATCCTCCCTGACCCCTTTGCTTTCGGGATCGCCGAAGAACGCGAGGATCGCGTCGCCGATGTACTTGTCGATCGTCGCGCCGTGCTGCAGCGCGATGGCGGACATCTCGGTCAGATAGTGATTGAGGACGTCGGTCAGATCCTCCGATTCGAGGTTCTCGGTGGTTTCGGTGAAGGCGGCGATGTCGGAGAAGAAGATGGTCAGCTTTTTCCGCCTGGAGGCGATCTCGACATTCTGCCTGCCGCTGAAGATCGACTGATAAAGCTGCGGCGACAGATACTTCGACAGCTTGGCGGAAAGCGCCTCGAGCATGGCGTTCTTTTCGCTGACCAGGGCGCCGGCCTTTTTCTCGGCCGTTATGTCGGTCATGACGGTGACGACACCTCCGGCGTCCACGCGTCGCCGGCGAACGCGGTAGACGCGGCCGTCCGGTGGATGGTCTTCGTAGCTCTCCTGCGAGGGATTGCGCAGGCTGTCGACCCGTTGGGCGACAGCCGCCTCGACGTCTCCGGGGCCGTAGTAGCCGTTGGACGCCAGGAAGCGGAGAAAGTCGGGGTATGGCCGCCCCGGCTCGAGCAATTCCGCCGGCACGGGATACATTTCCTTGAAGCGTTCGTTGCAAAAGACGACGTTCAACTGTTCGTCCGTATAGACGAGCGCGCCCGGCATGTTGTCGAGGGCGACGTGGAACTGCGCTTCCCTGTGCGCCCTTTCCTGCTCGAGGCGCTTTTCCTCCGTGATGTCGGTCATGATCGTCACGACGCCGCCCGCCTCCACGCGGCGCCGGAGGATGCGATAGATCCGGCCGTCGGGCGTGCGGTCCTCGAAGAAGGCGCTCCGCGGGTTGCGCAGGCTTTCGACGCGCGCGGCCACCAGCGCCTCCGGGTCGCCGTCGCCGTGATAGCCGCTCTCCGCGAGAAAACGCAGAAAGGCCGGATAGGGCCGCCCGGGACGCAACAGCTCGTCCGGTGCGCGGTACATTTGCCTGAAGCGATCGTTGCAGAACACGATGTTCAGCTCGTCGTCCGTGTAGATGAGCGCGCCCGGCATGTTGTCGAGGGCGATGCGAAGCTGGGCAGCGGACGCCGCGGCTGCGTCGATGCCCCCTGCGACTTCTTCGAGCATGCTTGCCCCTATCGCCTCGTGTGGTTTCAGCTCAAGTTGGTACGCACACTCAACGGTAGTGTTCGACCCTGACACCTTGCCGGCGCTTTGTCATGGATCAGATGGCGTACCGTCTGACGATGGCTTCGTCCCATTCGATGCCGGCGCCGGGTCGTTCCGGAATCTCGATGGCGCCGTCCCGGACGGCGAACGGCTCCTGCACGACCGGATCGGCCCAATCCTGCCACTCGAGCCAGTGCGCGGTCTCGGTGGCGCGCATGAGGTGGGCGGAAAATTCCGGGTAGAGGTGGGTGGACATCGGCAGTCCCGCCGCCCCGGCGACCGCGGCGGCGCGCAGCCAACCCGTCACTCCGCCGATGCGCATGAGATCGGGCATCACCATGTCGCCCGCGCCCAGAGCGACCGCCTGCGCCAGCGCGCGCGGGCCATAGAAATTCTCTCCGAGCTGTATCGGCGTGGCGATCTCGCGCGTGAGCCGGGCGTAGCCCGCGAGATCGTTGTAGACGATCGGTTCCTCGAACCAGTACAGCCCGCAATCGTCGAGGGCGTGGCAGCGATGCAGCGCATCGACGAGACTGAGGCCCTGGTTGAAATCGACCATCAACTTGGTCTCGGGGCCGACCGCCGAACGCACGGCATCGATGGCGGCAAGGTCATCAGCCAGCCGTTCGCGGCCCAGCCGCAACTTCAGGCCCCCGAAGCCTCCCTCGCCCACCAGCGCCCGCGCTTCGTCGGCGAGTTGGGCGACATCGACCAGCCACAGCCCGTTGCTGTTGTAGGCCGGGACCGGCGCCAGCGAGCCGCCGAGAAATTCCGCCAACGGCAGGTTGGCGAGCTTCGCCAGCGCGTCCCAGATCGCCATGTCGATGCCGGACGCCGCGATCATCGCGACACCTTCGCTTCCGATCAGGCTCTGCCATCGCCGGCTGGCCTGGAAGACGTCGAGCGGCGCGATCGGCTTGCTCAGGTGGGCCGCCCCGAACGCCTGGACGAGGGCGACGATGCTCGCCACGGCGTCCTTCAGGTACGGCTCGAGATAGCTGCGCCCGACGACGCCTTCACGCGTATGGATGTCGATGAGGATCATCGGCCAGTCGCTGAAGCGGCCGACTTTCGAGACGACCGCTCGCCGCAGCGGCAGCAACACGGCTCGCACCTCGATCGACTGCAGCGTAAGCGGCCGTCCCATGCAGACGCTCCCCCTTCGGCATCAGGCGATTTCATCCCACCGCGACGACGCTTCGATGTAAATTCACTCATCGGTATACAAAGGGGAGGGCCATGAGACGCTCGGCCGCGCAGACGCACCTGCGGATCCTCGACGCTGCCTACGGCCTGTTCTGGCGCCAGGGATTCCTCAGGGTGTCCATGGACGAGATCGCGGAACGCGCCGGCATCACCAAGCGGGCGCTGTACCAGCACTTTCGGAGCAAGGACGCGCTGATGGCGGCCACGCTGGGCTACTCCAGCGAACTCGCGCTCAAGCGACTGAGGCAGTTCCACCGGCCGGTCACGACGGCCGACGAGCTGGTCGAGAGCTATTTCGCGCAGCTCGGCGACTGGGTGAAGAAGCCAAAATTCTCGGGAGGAGGCTTCACGCGCGCCGTTGTCGAGCTCGCTGATCTGCGCGGTCATCCGGCCCGCGCCATCGCGCGAAAGCACAAGGCCGCCGTCGAGAGATGGCTCGCCGACGAGCTGGCCGCCGCCGGCGTTTCCTCGGCCGAGAGTCGCGCCCGGGAAGTCATGCTGCTGACGGAAGGGGTGATGGTGCTCGTGCTCATCCACGGCGATGCAGGATGGGCAAAGGTCGCGGAGCGGGCCGCAAGGAGGCTGCTTCGATCACACTGACGTCTGCCCGTCCAACCGCGTCCGGACGCGACCCAAGGCGGACATTTCAGGCCCGTTGGCCGTGGGTCGAGTGCCCTTGAATCTATGCCGCACCTTTCACTTCAACCATGTTCGCCGAAGTGCGATAAGGTGCCGAGAACAGTGCACGTCCCCGTAGCTCAGCCGGATAGAGCAGCGGTTTCCTAAACCGGAGGTCGGAGGTTCGAATCCTCTCGGGGACGCCATCTCAGCACCGCTGGCGACGATTGGTCCGCTTCCCGTTTCGTCCGGTCGCGCCTTCCATGGGATCGGGAGGCGCGTCATGTCCAGCCATCGTCGGGAATTCCTTCGGCTCTCGGCCCTTGCGGCGTCGGCGCTCGCGTTGCCGGCGCGCGCCGATACGCCGCCCAAGCCGATGCGTCTGCTGATCCTGGGCGGCACGGGCCTCATCGGTCCGTTTCAAGTCCGTTACGCGCTTTCGCGCGGCCATCAGGTGACGATCTTCAATCGCGGCCGCCAGAAGGAGAGCTGGCCCGGTCCGGTCGAGGAGCTTTTGGGCGATCGCAACGGCGACCTGAAGGCGCTCGAGGGCCGCGACTGGGACGTCTGTATCGACAATCCGACGACGCTCCCGGTGTGGGTGCGTGATGCCGCGCGCGTGCTGAAGGGCCATGTCGGGCGCTACATCTTCATCTCGACCATCTCGGCCTACGCCGCCAACGACAAGGCTGCCGACGAGAGCGCGCCGCTCGCGACCTACACCGGCGCCGACGCCATGGCCGAGACGATCCAGACGCTCGGCGCCAACGGCCGGCTTTACGGTCCATTGAAAGCGGAGAGCGAGCGCGAGGCGCTGAAGCAGTATGGCGAGGCCGCCACGACCATCGTTCGCCCCAGCCTGATCGTCGGGCCGGACGACGGCACCGACCGCTTCACCTACTGGCCGGTGCGGCTGGCGCGCGGCGGCGAGATCCTGGCGCCGGGCGACGGCAGCGATCCGGTGCAGTTCATCGACGCCCGCGACCTCGCCGAATGGACCGTGCGTTTGGCCGAGCAGCGCACCGTCGGCGCGTTCAATGCCGGCGGTCCCGCCCAGCCGATGACCATGCGCCAGATGCTGGAAGGGATCGCCGAGGGCCTGCACGCCGAGCCCAGGATCACCTGGGCCCCGCTGGCGTTCCTGAAGGAGAACAAGGTCTTTGCCTGGAGCAACATGCCCGTCTGGATCCCGGGCCAGGGCGAGACCTTCGGCTTCCACCGCCGCAACCTCGGCCGCGCGCTGGCGCAAGGTCTCACTTATCGTCCGCTGCCGGTCACCGCCGCCGACACGCTCGCCTGGTTCCGTACACTGTCGGCCGAACGACAGGCGAAGCTGCGGGCCGGCCTCGTGGCCACGCGGGAAGATGAGTTGCTAACGAAACTGAAGGCTTAGTCTCGGGCCGGAGTCCTCTAGATGGTGTATCTTCTCCGCATATGGGCCAGCCTATCCATCACGCAGAAATCGACGAACCTTTGACAGTTCTGCAGTGTCGCCTCCGAAAATTTGGCTAAGGCTCCGGCGTGATGCTCCGGCAACAATTG
>DATJWN010000345.1:0-17102 GCA_035501235.1 Reyranella sp. | reverse complement strand
GACCAGCAGCGTCGGGCAGGCGATGCGCGACCACAAATCCTCGGTCTCCGCCTGGGTCAGCCCATAGGGCCGGTCGGCGCGGACGTAATTGTCGAACTTCCAGCTGTAGGTGCCGTCCTCGTTCTGGTTGACGCCGTGCTGGGTCAGGTGGCGCGCCTGCTCGGGCGACAGGTGCTTGTTCTCCTCCTGCATGCGCTTGAAGGCGTCCTCGATGGTGGGATAGCGACGCGGCAGGCGGCCGGAGAGCTTGCGCTGCTCGTCGATCCAGGCGGTCATGCGGTCTGTCATCGATTTGTTGCCGCGCTCGGCGATCACCTTGGGCGACGGGCCGAGCCCCTCGATCGCCACCAGCTTGCGCACTTTGTCTGGATGGATGCCGGTGTAGCGCAGGCAGATGTTGCCGCCCAAGGAGTGGGAGACGATAGTGACCGGAGCCAGGGTCTGCTGGTGGATGAGCTGGGCGAGATCGTAGATGTAGGCCGCCATCGAGTAGTTGCCGTCGGGCGACCACTGGCTGTCACCATGTCCGCGCAGGTCGGGGCAGATCACGTGCCAGTCGCGGCGGAAGGCCTGGGCCACCCAGTCCCAATTGCGGCAATGGTCGCGCCCGCCATGGACCAGCAGCAGCGGCGGCGCATCGGGATTGCCCCAATCGACATAGTGCATGCGCAAACGCTGGGAAATGAAGTGCCGCGAAGTCGGTCCCGGCATGCCGTCGAGGGTACTCATGATGGACATTGTATAGACTGTCCGTTGCAAAGGGAGAAAGCCCGTGACCAAGCCCCTCACCGGCCAGTGTTTCTGCCGTGCCGTCGAATACGAAGTGCGGGACGAGTTCCTGTATTCGCTGAACTGCCACTGCTCGGGCTGCCGCCGCACCACCGGCTCGGCCTTCAAGCCCTTCGCCGGCATCGAGCGCGACAAGCTCGAGGTGATCCTGGGCAGCGACCAGCTCATGATCTACGGCAGCGAGACGGCGCACGACGCGCATTGCCGCTCCTGCGGCTCGTTCCTCTATTCCGTCGTCCGCGACGGGAAATTCGTCCATGTCGGCCTGGGGACCCTGGTCGATGCCCCCAGCATCCGGCCCGCCGCGCACATCTTCGTCGGCTCCAAGGCGCCTTGGTACACCATCACCGACGACTTGCCCCAGTATGAAGGGCATATGACTCGTTAGTTGACCCGACGCTCGATGCCCTTCCAGTAGGGATCGCGGAGATCGCGCTTCAGGATCTTGCCGGCGCCCGACTTCGGCAACGGCTCGCTGCGGATGGTCACGGACCGCGGCACCTTGTAGCCGCCGATGTGCTTGCGGCACACGGCCACGATCTCTTCGGACGTGGCCGAGGTGCCCGGCTTGATGACGACTTCGGCATGGACCATCTCGCCATAGTCCTTGTTGGGAATGCCGAACACGGCGACCTCGAGCACGGCCGGATGCTGGAACACGGCGTTCTCGACTTCGGTCGTGTAGATGTTCTCGCCGCCCGAGATGATCATGTCCTTGGCGCGGTCGACCACGAACAGGTAGCCGTCCTCGTCGGCCCAGGCGACGTCGCCGCTCTTGTACCAACCGCCGCCAAGAAGGGCTGCCTTCGTCTCCTCGGGACGATTCCAATAACCCAGCATGATATTGGGCCCGCGCACATGCACCTCGCCGACCTCGCGCGGCTTGCAGACCGAGCCGTCGGCGTTTCGAATCTCGACCTCGACGCCGGCCACGGGTTGCCCGCAGCTGGCAAGACGGCTCTTTGCAGGCTCGACTCCACGGGCGCCGTCGCGATTGTCGGTGCGCTGCGTCGAGGTCACCAGCGGTGCGGCCTCGGTCATCCCGTAGAGCTGGACGAAATCGCAGGGCAGCATGCTGCAGGCCTTGAGCAGCAGCTCCACCGGCATCGGCGAAGCACCGTACATGAGCAGGCGCCACGATGAGAGGTCGCGGCTGGGCGTCGCCGGGTGATTGAGCAGCATGTTGATCATCGTCGGCACGATCAGCGCCACGGTAACCTTCTCCGCCTCGACGATCTTGCCGAATAACTCAGGCTCGTAGCCGCGGATGCAGACATGGGCGCCGCCCATGAAGGTCAAGGCGAAGGTCGTCGCGGCATCGGCGGCATGGAACATCGGCGCTGCGTGGATGAACCGATCGGTCGGCAGCAACGGATTGGCGATCAGCATGTGCTTGGCATTGGCCAGCAGATTGCCATGGCTCTGCATCACGCCCTTGGGCAGGCCCGTCGTGCCGCCCGTGTAGGAAATGGCCGCGAGAGTGTCCGCGGTGATCGCGCGCAGGTCGGCGTGGTCATCGGCGAGAGGAGTCGCGGCGCAGAGATCGTCCCAGGACACCCATCCGTCCGGCGCCTTCTCCGCCCCGGCGAAGATCAGGTGCTCGAGCGAAGGACACAGTTCCTTCAGCTGGCGCGCCACCTCCAGGTAGGCACCGTCGGCGACGAGGGCTCGCGCCCCGCAGTCCTTGATGATGAAAGCGAGCTCCGGGACGGCGAGCCGATAGTTGAGGTCGTTCAGCACCATCCCCGCCGCGGGAATGCCCACCCAGCACTCAAGATGCCTGAACGTGTTCTGCCCGATGGAGGCGATCACATCGCCCGAGCGCAGACCGAGGTTCCGCAGGCCTCCCGTGAGGCCGCGCACCCGGCGCGCCCATTGCGCATAAGTCAGGCGCGTATCGCCGTCGACGATCGCTTCATTGTTGGCACGCAACGCCACGGCCCGCGTCATCGGCCACGACAGGATCCCTTGGTTCGTCATCGCTCCCCGATCGGCACAGTTCAAACCCTCTGAATTCACTCTAGGCTGGCAAGCGCCGTCCACGCCACCCCTTCCGCCCCGTCTCTGTTTGCGTCACTCTTCCACCCATGACTCCCGAGCAGAACGAGCTGATCACCAGGGTCGGCCCCGGCACGAAGTGCGGTGCGCTGATGCGTCATTATTGGCATCCGGTCGGCCTGACGGACGAACTGCCCGATGAGCGGCCGGCCAAGGCCGTGAAGGCGCTGGGCCAGGACTTCGTGCTGTTCCGCGACGAGCGCGGCCGGCATGGGCTGCTCGACCGCGACTGCCCGCATCGTGGCGCCGATCTCGCCTACGGTCGGCTCGAGGATGGCGGGCTGCGCTGCCTGTTTCATGGCTGGCTGTTCGATGTCGACGGCAAGTGCCTCGAAACGCCGGCCGAGCCCGAGGGCAGCGTGCTGTGTCAGCGCGTTCGCCAGAAGTCGTATCCGGTGGTCGTGAAGAACGGCATCATCTTCGCCTGGCTGGGCGACGGTGAAGCGCCGGCCTTCCCCGATTTCGATTGCTTCCTTGCGCCCGGCACGCATGCCTTCGCCTTCAAGGGGCTGATCGATTGCAACTGGCTGCAGGCGCTGGAGGTCGGCATCGATCCCGCGCACGCGTCGTACCTGCATCGCTTCTACGAGGACGAAGATCCGTCGGGCGACAAGTATGGCCGACAGTTCCGCGCTGACTCAGCCGACTCCAACATCCCGATGACGCGCATGATGCGCGAATACGCCCGGCCGACCATCGACGTCGAGGGCACCGACTTCGGCATGCGCCTGTTCACCTTGCGCAAGATCAGCGAGCAGCACACGCATGTGCGCGTGACCAACCTCGTCTTCCCCTACGCCTTCGTCATCCCGATGAGTCCGACGATGACGATCACCCAGTGGCACGTGCCGATCGACGACGAGAGCTGCTACTGGTACGCGATCTTCACCAGCTTCACCGATCCGGTCGACCACAAGTCGATGCGCGACATGCGCCTCAAGCTCTACGAGCTGCCCGACTACCGCCCGCGCATCGGACGGCACAATCAGTATGGCTATAGCATCGCCGAGCAGAAGACGCAGACCTATACGGGCATGGGCTTCGACATCAACGTCCACGACCAGTGGGCGATCGAGGGCCAGGGCAAGATCCAGGACCGCACGCGCGAGCATCTGGGCTACAGCGACCGCGCCATCGTCGCCTACCGCCGGCTGCTGCTCTCGTCCATCAACCAGGTCGCCCAGGGCGAGAAGCCGCTGATGTGGCTCGATCCCGCGCAGGCTTCGACCATCCGCGGGCCCATCACCGTCGACGGGATGGGGCCAACGCAAGGCTGGCAGAGCTATTGGAGGGAGTTCGACGCACGGCGGCGCAGCGGCTCGAGCTGGGCCAGGCAGACGCTGCCGCCGCTGGTCGCCTGATCGATGCATCTCGCCGAGAAGGCCGGTCTGTGGACCGACGACCGCCAGGCCGCCGCGCGCGAGGTCGAGCGGCGCATCCAGGCGGGCGAGCTCACGGTCGTGCGCCTTTCCTTCGCCGACCAGCACGGGCTGCTGCGTGGCAAGACGCTGGTCGCCTCGGAGATCGGCTCGGCGATGAAGAGCGGCGTGGGCTTCAGCGCCACGATGCTGCTCAAGGACACCTCGCACCGCACGGTGTTCCCGGTGTGGAACGCCGGTGGCGCGTTCGGCGGCAAGGAGTGGGAAGGTGCCGCGGACTGCATCATGCTGCCCGACCCCACGACCTTCCGCGTGCTGCCCTGGGCGCCGCACACCGGCTGGATGCTGTGCGACATCGTCTTCGCCGACGGGCGACCGATGCCGCTCTCGACTCGCCACGTCTATCGCCAATCGCTCGCGACGCTGGCCGAGGCGGGCTACGACTTCTTCGCCGGGCTAGAGGTCGAGTTCCATCTCTTCAAGCTCGAGAAGGCGAGCCTCGGTTTCGACGATGCGGGCTCGCCCGGCCAGCCCGGCGAGCCGCCGCAGGTCTCGCTGCTCAACCAGGGCTATCAGTATCTCACCGAGCAGCGTTACGACGAGCTCGATCCGATCCTGGAAATCTTGCGCGCCAACATCGCGGGGCTGGGCCTGCCGCTGCGCTCGCTGGAGATCGAATTCGGACCGAGCCAGGTCGAGTTCACGTTTCGCGCCGGCACGGGCATGGAGCCCGCCGACGCCATGATCCTGTTCCGCAGCGCCACCAAGCAGATCGCCCAACGCGCCGGCTATCACGCGACCTTCATGTGCCGCCCGAGAGTGCCCAACATCATGTCGAGCGGCTGGCACCTGCATCAATCGCTGAAGGATCGGAAAACCGGCGCCAATGCTTTCATGCATGGCAAAGAGCTGCTGTCGCCGCTCGGCATGCACTGGACGGCGGGCTTGCTCGCCGAGGCGCGCGCCGCCGCGGCCTTCAGTACGCCGACGCTCAACGGCTACAAGCGCTACCGCCCCTTCTCGCTCGCGCCCGACCGCGCGACCTGGGCGCGCGACAATCGTGGCGTCATGGTGAGGGTGCTGGGCGCGCCGGGCGATCCGACGACACATCTGGAGAACCGCGTCGGCGAGCCCGCGGCCAATCCCTACCTCTACATGGCAAGCCAGATCGTCTGCGGCCTGCACGGGCTCGGGACCAAGGCCGATCCCGGCCCCTCGGCCGACACGCCCTACGAGGCCAAGGCGCCGCGCCTCCCGAAGTCTCTCGAGGAAGCTGTCGCGGCGCTGAACGAAAGCAAGGTGCTGCGGGCGGGCTTTGGCGACTTCTTCGTCGACTACTTCACCAGGCTGAAACAGGCCGAGATCGATCGCTACGCGCTCGAGGTCAGCGATTGGGAGCAGCGCGAATATTTCTCGATGTTCTAGCGGAGAAGTCCGATGATGAAATCCAGCGCGACCGTCATGACGGTCAAGGACATCGCGGCAAGCCTCGCCTACTATCGCGACAAGCTCGGCTTCGCCGTCGCCTTCGAATACGGAAGACCGATGAGCTATGCCGGCCTGTGCTCCGGCGACGTCAGCCTGCACCTCATCTCGGCCAGCAATGCCCCTCGCCCGCCCGGACATGGCGCCGTTGCCATCTTCGTCGACAATGTCGATGAGCTGCATGCCGACTTCGTGAAGCGCGGCGCCCGGATCCTGCAGGCGCCGACCGACCACGATTACGGCATGCGCAACCTCGATGTTGCGGATCTCGACGGCAACATGATCTTCTTCGGCCAGGGATCGAAGAAGGATTGAAGGACGAAAACATGGACCTCTGGCAACTCGACGCGACCGATCTGGCGCGCCTCATCCGCACCGGCCGCGCCTCCGCACGCGAGGCTGTCGACTCGGTCCTTGGCCGGTTGCACAAGGTCAATCCGGCGATCAACGCGGTCGTGCGCGTCTACGAGCAGGAAGCGCGCGCCGCCGCCGAGACGGCCGACGCCGCCCGCGCGCGCGGCCATGCCCTGCCGCCGCTGCACGGCGTGCCGGTCACGATCAAGATCAATGTCGATGTGCTGGGCCAGCCGACCGACAACGGCGTCGTGCCGCTGAAGGACTTCATCGCCCGCGAAGACAGTCCAGTCGTCGCCAACCTCCGTCACGCGGGCGCAATCATCATCGGCCGCACCAATGCGCCGGCCTTCTCGATGCGGATATTCAGCGACAACGCCCTGCATGGCCGCACGCTCAATCCGCGCGATCCCTCGGTGACGCCGGGCGGCTCGAGCGGCGGCGCGGGAGCTGCGACCGCTACCGGCATCGGCCCCATCGCTCATGGCAACGATATCGGCGGGTCGGTGCGCATCCCGGCCTATTGCAACGGCGTCGTCGGCCTGCGCGTGGGCTTCGCACGCATCCCGGCCTTCAATCCGAGCAGCGTCCAGGCGGGCCGCGGCATCGGCGCCGTGCTGATGGCGGTGCAAGGGCCACACACCCGCACGGTGCGGGACGCGCGCCTTGCGCTCGAGGTCATGGCGCGCGGCGACCGGCGTGACTGGCGCTGGAACGACGTGCCGATGCAAGGCCCGCCACCGGCGCGCCCGATCAAGGTCGCGATCGTGCCCGAGGTGCCGGGCGGCGCCACGCATCCGGCGCAGGCCGCTGCCGTGCGGCAGGCCGGCAAGCACCTGCAGTCGGCAGGCTACGTCGTCGAGGAGGTGCTACCGCCCGACATGGAGCGCGGCGTCGAGCTGTGGCAGGCCATCATCGCCACCGAATCCTACTACGGCCTGTGGCCGCAGATGCAGAAGATGGGCGATCCCGACGGCATCGCCGCCATGGCCGCCTGGCTCGAGCTCAACAAGCCGGCCGATCTCGCGGCCTACAGCGGCGCCCACGTCCAGCGCGAGGCGCTGCTCTATCGCTGGATGACCTTCTTCCAGCAATGGCCGCTCCTGATCCTGCCCACGCTCGCCGACCTGCCGCCCAAACAAGTGACGGACACCACGGTCGACGGCACACGCAAGATCATGGAGTCGATGCGGCCGGCGCTTCTCGCGCCACTGCTCGGCCTGCCGGGCCTCGCCGTGCCCGTCGGCAGTCACGAGAAGCTGCGCACCGGCGTGCAGATCATGGCCATGCGCAATCGCGAGGATCTCTGCCTCGATGCCGGAGAAGTGATCGAGGCAGCCGAAGGCGTCGTGACGCCGGTCGATCCCGTGAAGGCTTGATCCTAGCCGCGCGGCGGCAGGGTCACCTTGGCATCGCGCAGATACCTCTCGAGCACCGGGATGCCGGCTGTATTGCCCGCCATGCACTGATCGGAGGCGATGTTGCCGTCGATCGGTCCGGGCTGGATCATATGGCCGCTCGTCTTCACGTAATATTTCTGGTACTCGCTTGCGAGCGCCTTGCAGTAGACGGAATCAGGCGTCTCTGCCGCCGCCGCCAGCGGAAGCAACGCGATCGCCATTACCAACAACGTCTTGGAAATGCCCATCTTCGCCTCCTGTGCTCTTGCTACGACCGGTGGCGCACCCTGGATCAATGATTGGGCACCTCACGGAAGATGCAATCCTTGACCTCCGGACCCGACACCGCCGCGCGTTTCGACCATTCCCAGAGCGGCGTCCAGTAGGCGTCGGTCAGCTCCTGCGCCGCTTTGTGGTCGGCGACAATATACCCGTATTCCTGCAGGTTGACCGGATACATATTGTCGGAGCCGATATAGAAGGCGCGCTCGTCGATCATCCAGAACTTGGCGTGATTGGCAAAGGGTCGGCCGCTCGGCCATTCCGAATCCGGCCCGAAGCGCAGCGGTGCCAGGTGCACGCGGCTGCACAGCAAGGCGTTGGTCGGATCGGGCCCGCCTCGGCCCTCATAGCGTTTCAACGGATCGCGCCGATAGATGCGCTCCTGCACCGCGTCGCGCAGATGGAGCGCGAGCTGAGCCAGGGTCACGCCGTTGGAGTAGATACTGCCGCTGTTGCCGACGGCATCGTAGTTCGAGAGCACGATGTAGATGTCGCCCTCCTTGCGACGCAGGAAATCGACCAGCCGATCGATCGTGCTGTCCGGGAACAGCGTGTCGGCACGGAAAAGGCCGAAGCCCAGATCCTGCTGGACGATGCGGATGCTGTGATGGGCGCTGGCGAGCATCAAGTCGCGCGCGAGCCCGCTCTGGTCGGTGAAGTCCTTGGTGATGCCCGCGGCCAGCCGGCCGACACCGAGGATCGGCACGCCCTCCTTCGCCGGCTTGGCCGGTGACAGGGCGGGCGGCGCGATGCAGCCGCCGACCTCGCGCCCGGCGTTCCAGCTCACCACCGCGATCGCCGGCGCCTTGTCGGCATGGGCGCAGACATAGTCCCAGAGCTTGTCGGCAAAATGCGCGGCGCTGGCCGCCGCCGGCCCGCTCAGCTCCATCGACAGGTCGTGCACCGGATTGTCGAGGAGATAATCCGACGACCAGAGATTATGGCCGCCGACCATGGCTGCACGACCGTCCACGCTGATGATCTTCGAGTGATTCCACGAGAAGCTGTCGCAATCATCGAAGGCCTCGCATGAACGCATGGCAGCGACGCTGACGGACAGGTTCGGCCCCACGATGCCGTCGGTCAACGCCTTGAGGAAGGCCGCCGCATCGGCGCCCTGAGGGGGATACTGGCCGATCAGGACGCGAACGGTGACGGGACGCGGGCCCCGCGAAAGCGACTCGAGCGCATCGTGCAACGCACGCAGGAAGAGCGTGTCGGGCGGCGGCTGCAGTGCCGTGATGTCGACTCGCTGCCGGGCGCTCGCGACGAGATCGTGCACGCGCACCAGGAGATGGTCGGAATGGCCGGGCGGCAGCTCGGAGGCGCGCCTTCCCCACTGATCGGGGCTTTGCACGATCCAGTCGGGGCCCAGCCGATTGCCTTGCGTCAAGTCGTAGGTGATGCCGGCAAAGGCACCATCGACGTCGCTCTTCGCCAGCTCGGCGCGAAGCTGTTCGAGAAGGGGCGTCGAGGCCGCTGCGTCGGGCGGATGGATGCCGCGGTCACGGATCACTGTTGCGATCGGGGTCGAGGTGTCGACCTCCGTCGTGTAGCGCGCCGCGAGATGCCGCGAGATCGCCGAATTGGGCAGGCTGCCGCTGCACGCCGCGACGGCGGTCAGCAGGACGAGAACAAGGGTCCAACGGAGAGACATGGACAGCGGTGGAAACCCCTCCCACACTGCGGCGACACGAGCAACGCAAAAGCCCGCGAGAGGTTTCATCGATGAGCAACAAGGCGTCCCACGACATAGGCTGGATCGGGCTCGGCCGGATGGGTGAGGCCATGGCCGCGCGCCTGGTGAAGGCAGGCCATGGGCTTTCGGTCTGGAACAGGACCGCCTCCAAGGCCGACCCGCTGGCGCAGATCGGCGCCGAGGTCGTGACGGACAAGGCCGCCATGGCTCATTGCGCCACCGTCTTCACCATGGTCTCCACTACTGATGACCTGAAAGACATCCTGTTCGGCAAAGGCGGCGTCCTGTCGGGCAATGCGCGGCCCAAGCGCGTGGTCGACATGTCGTCGATCTCCGACACAGGCTCGGCCGATATCCGCAAAGGGCTGACCGAGATGGGCGTCGCCTATCTCAGCGCCCCCGTCTCCGGAAATGCGCGAGTCGCCAAGGCGGGCAAGCTGCTGGTCGTGGCCTCGGGCCCGCGCGCCGAATACGACGCCGTCAAGCCGCTGCTGGCCGCGCTCGGCCGTCAGGAACTTTACGTTGGCGAAGGCGAGCTCTCGCGCATCTGGAAGATCGCGCACAACACGATGTTCGGCGTGATCATCCATTCCCTGTGCGAGATCACCTTGCTGGCCGAGAAGGCCGGCATTCCCCGCCACGTCTTCCTGGAGTCGATCAACAGCAGCGTGCTGGGCTCGATGTACACGCGCTACAAGACGCCGGCGCTGGTGAACCTCGACTTCACGACGACCTTCACGCCCAAGCTGCTGCTGAAGGATCTCGAGCTCGGCATGGGCGCCGCCAAGGCCCAAGGCGTCATGATGCCGACAGCCTCGGCGACTCGAGAGAGCCTGCAATCTCTCGCCAACCAGTATCCCGGCGACATCGACTTCTCCGTCCTGCTGGTCGAGCTGGCGCGTGCCGCCGGCATGAAGCTCGAGCCGGAGAACGTGAAGGTCGGCGATGGCCTCTAGTCATATCTTCCGGACCGCGAGCCTCTGGCTCGCTCAGACTCATGAGCGCGCAGGATGCGCGCGGTCCGGGAGACCATGAATAAGATCCTTCTCCGCTCGGGCATCGTCGTCACGCAAGACAGAAAGCTCGGCGTCCTGCCCAGGGGCGACGTGCTGGTCGAGGGAGATCGCATCGCCGCCATCGGCCCTGCCCTGTCGGCGTCCGGCGCGGAGACGGTCGATTGCACCGGCCACTTCGTGCTGCCCGGCTTGATCAACGCGCACATGCATACCTGGCAGACGGCGCTGCGCTCTGTCGCCGCCAACTGGACCCTGCTCGAATACTTCCGGCATGTGCATGCGGGCCTCGCGACCGTCTTCGTGCCCGAGGACATCCATATCGCGACGCTGGCCGGTGCGCTGAACCAGCTCGACCACGGCGTCACGACCCTGGTCGACTGGGCGCACAACAATCCGACGCCGGAGCACACCGATGCCGGCATCGCGGGCCTGAAGGAAAGCGGCATCCGCGCCGCCTTCTTCCACGGCTCGCCCAAGCCCGATCCCAAGCCCGGCGAGCCACACTTCTCCGAAGTGCCGCATCCGCGCGCCGAGATCGAGCGGCTTCTGCGAGGATCGTTGGCCGATCGCCAGGCGCTCGTGACTCTCGGCATGGCCGTGCTCGGTCCGCACTATTCGACGCTCGAGGTCAGCGCGCACGATTTCACCCTCGCCAAGGAATTGGGCCTGGTCGCCTCCATGCATCAGGGCGGCGGCGAGGCGAAGACTCCCAGCGGCTGGGAGATCCTGATGCAGCGCGGACTCGTCGGTCCGCACATCAATGTCGTGCATGGCAACAATCTCACGGATGCCCAGCTCAAGGCCTTCGTCGATCTGGGCGTCACCTTCTCGATCACGCCGGAGAACGAGATGGGCCAGGGACACGGTCATCCGATCACCGGCCGGCTGCGTGCGCTGGGCTCCGCGCCGTCGGTCGGCGTCGATCTCGAATCGGCGATCAGTGGCGACATGTTCACGGTCGCGCGCATGGCGCTCGCCTCCCAGCGCGCGCTCGACAACGCGGCCGAGCGGGCGAAAAGCGGCGGCATTCCGCCAACCTCGACGATTCCCGCTGCCGAAGCCTTCGACTGGATCACGACCCGGGGCGCCGCGATGCTCGGCATGAGCGACCGCATCGGCTGCCTCGCCGTCGGCAAGCAGGCCGATATCGCGGTCATGTCGCTCGGGCCTCTCGCCATGTGGCCGGTGCACGATGCGGTCGCCACGGTCGTCATGCAGGGTTCGGGAGCACGCATGCGCGACGTTCTGGTGGCCGGCCGCTTCGCCAAGCGCGACGGCAGGCTTTTGCGTACCGACATCGAAGCCATTCGCGCTAAGCTCGCGGGCTCCGGAGAGAGAATTCTGGGCCGCTTGAACGTGCCCAGCATAAGCCGGCAGATTGCCGCCGAATGAAAGACAGGGGGGGAACAATGCGTCTCTTGATCGCTGCCGCCGTTCTGGCGCTTGCGAGCACCGCGGCCCGGGCCGACACCTGGCCCGAGAAGCCGGTGCACATCATCGTCGCCTTCACGCCGGGCAGCGCGACCGACGTGATCGGCCGCTCGATATCGAATGAGCTGTCGGCCCGGCTCGGCCAGACGGTGATCGTCGAGAACAAGCCCGGCGCGGGCGGCACCATCGCCGCAAGCCAGGTCGCCAAGGCGGCGCCCGACGGCTACACGCTGCTGCTCAACTCGTCGGGTCACACCGTCAGCCCGTGGATCTACGACAAGCTGACCTACGACACGGCGAAGGATCTAAGGGGAATCACCCTGCTCGCGCGCCAGCCCAACATCCTCGTGGTCTCGCCCGACAAGGGATGGAAGACCGTCGACGATCTGGTGAAGCAGGCCAAGGCCACGCCCGGCAAGATGTCGTTCGCCTCGGCGGGCGTCGGCAGCGCTACCCACATGAACGGCGAGAAGTTCAAGGCCGCGGCCAAGATCGACGTCCTGCACGTTCCCTACAAGGGGACGCCCGAAGCGTTGAACGACGTCATGGGCGGCCGGGTCGAGTACTTCTTTTCGCCCGTCGTGTCCGCGCTTTCGCTGATCGGCGACAAGCGTGTGGTGGCGCTGGCCAACGGCAGCCCGACGCGGTCGTCCGTGCTGCCGAATGTGCCGACCACCGAGGAAGCCGGCTACAAGGGCAGCGCCTACGATTACTGGGCCGGGCTGTTCGCGCCCAACGGCACGCCGCCCGCCGTGATCGAGCGGCTGAACAGGGAGTTGATCGCCGTGCTGGCCTTGCCCGAGGTCAAGGAACGGCTGAGCAAGGTCGGCGCCGATCCCGCGCCGATGGCTCCCCAGGCGTTCGACGACATGATCGTGCGCGAGCTCAAGGAGAATGGCGAGCTGGCAAAGGCCGCCGGAATGAAGGCCACACAATGAGCAACACGCCTCTGCAGACGACGGTCGTCGGTTCCTATCCCCAGCCGGACTGGCTGGTGAACCGCGAGATGCTTTCCAAGATGGTGCCGCGCACCAGGGTGAAGGAGCTGTGGCGCGTGCCCGAACAGTGGCTGCAGCAGGCTCAGGACGACGCCACGCTGCTTGCCATCCGCGACATGGAGCGGGCCGGCATCGACATCATCACCGACGGCGAGATGCGGCGCGAAAGCTACTCCAACCATTTCGCGACGGCGCTCGAAGGCATCGACCTCGAGAAGCCGGGCGAGGTCGTGGCCCGCTCGGGCAAGACGCAGGTGCCGCGCGTCGTCGGCAAGATCAGGCGCACGCGGCCCGTGGAACTGCGCGACATGCAGTTCCTGCGCGCCAATACGGCCAAGCCTGCCAAGATCACCCTGCCTGGCCCCTTCACCATGGGCCAGCAGGTGAAGGACGATTTCTACAAGGATGCCGAGGCGATGTGCATGGACTATGCCCAGGCGGTGAACGAGGAGGCGCACGATCTCGTCAAGGCGGGCGCCGACGTGATCCAGCTCGACGAGCCCTGGCTGCGCAACAATCCGGAGGAGGCCAAGCGCTACGCCGTGAAGGTGATCAACAAGGCGCTGGAAGGCATCAAGGTGCCGACGGTGGTGCATCTTTGCTTCGGCTATGCTGCCGTCGTGCCGGGCCTGAGCAAGCCCACGGGCTATTCCTTCCTGCCGCAGCTCGCCGACACGATCGCCCAGCAGATATCGATCGAATCCGCTCAGCCCAAGATCGATCTCGGCGTGCTGAAGGACCTCGCGCCCAAGAAAGTGATGCTGGGCGTGCTCGACCTCAACGATCCCGAGATCGAGACGCCGCAGAAGGTGGCCGATCGCATCCGCGCCGGCCTGAAGTACCTCTCGCCCGACAAGCTGCTCCCCGCCCCCGATTGCGGCATGAAATACCTGCCGCGTGCCACGGCGTTCGGGAAGCTGAAGGCGCTGGCCGAGGGCGCGGCGCTGGTGCGCCGGGAACTCTAGCTCGAGAGTTCGAAACAGTCCGCCGAGTCCGAGGGCCGAACCTCGGACGGCCCGTCCGTGACGTCGAACGGCTGCGCGGCAAGCTTGCGATTGCCCTGCCAGATCTCCAGCGACCAGCGGCCAGGAATCAGCTCCCAGTCATAGTCGAAGCCGTAGCCATGATAGGAGACCACGCCGGCCTTGAGCCTGTTCGTATAGCCCGAGGTCGTGAGGGGCCGGGGGCCGTTCGGCGGCATGACGAGCGACGGATAGCGAGTGATCGCGTGCAACTCGACTTCCTGCCCCTCGGGCACGCCGGTCAGGCGATAGCGGAAGCCGAAATGCACGTCGCGCTTCTTCGGCACCGACGTGGACGAGGAGATGTGGCAGATGTTGCGCACGATATCGTGCGACACGCCGCTCGGATCCTGCTGCACACCCACGACCTCGAGCGTATAGAGCCCGCGCTCGACGATCTCGATGCCGACGGGTTCCTGAGCCGCCGCTGAGCCGACCGACAGCGCAGAAATCAGCAAGCCGATCAAAACGGATCGCATCAAGAATGGACCGCCGTAGTCCGCAATAGGCCCGACATCACGAAGCAATCGGAGTCGTTTGCGTCACGGAAGCGCTGACCGTCATCCGCGACCACTGAGAAGACAAGTTCCGTTAGTTTTTGCTCGCCATGGAAAAACTGGAACATCCATACGCCAGGACGCGTATGCCAGTTTACCCATCCCGTATATTGCGGCCGGCCGATCTTCACAATTTGAACGGTTTCATTGAAGGCGTAAGCGGGAGGCGGCTTCATATGGTCGGGGAAGCGCACAATTTTCCTTATCTGTATCGGCGCCCCAGGCGTCGGGCCATGCACCACATATCGAAGACCGAACTGAAGGTCATCGCGGGCGGGGATCTCCAAAGTCGTCGCGACATGACAGATATTGCTGATGAGCGCCGACTTCATCGAGGCATTCGAGCCTGACGCCGGCTGCTCCACCTTGGCGCTGTAGACACCATATTCCACGATCTCGGCCGTAATGACGGCTCGCTGTGCCTTCGCCGCCACCCCGGAACAAGCGAACAGCATCAACGCCAGTGGAAGAGCCCGTCGCGACACTAAAGCCGATCCTTGGTCTCGACGATCTTCCAGTAGGTGTCCTTCGCGCAGATCTTGCCGCCGCGGAAGGTGTAGATGTCGCAACCCTGGTAGTTCAGGTCCTCGCCGTCGGCGCCCTTGCCCTTCACGGTCCAGACCGAGATCGCGCGGTTGCCGGCGAAGATGTACTCCTTGTGGTCCCAGCGCATATCGGGGATCACCTTGAAGCGCGAGGCGAGAGTCTTGGCGATCGTCTCCTTGCCCTTGAGCGTGCGGCCGACCGGCTCGGGTCCGCGCGCCAGCCAGAAGGTGGCGTCGTCGGTGAAGTGCTCGACGATGCGCTCGACGTCGCGGCTGTTGAACGAAGCGGAGATCGCCTTCATCAGCTCGGGCGTGGCGATGTCGGAATTGCTAACAGTGACGTCGGGCATGCGGTCCTCCCTGCGACGGGCAGGAAGGATACGTCACTGGCCGCGATTGATCGAGACGTTGCCTTCGGGATCGACCAGCAGCTGCATCTCGGTGTGGCCGGCAAGCGCCCGGCCATGCCAGACACCGTTCTGGTCCTCGGCGAGGCCGCGCACGTCGCGATAGCCCTGTCGCTCGATGTCGTGCTTGGCCTCGAGCGCCCGGGGATCGATCTCGACCTCCTGCGCCCATGCGGCGCCCGCGCCGAACAGCACGACCAGCGCGATGATGTCAGCGACGATCCTCATGGCGAAAGAAACGCCTGCGCTTCGGACCCGTTGCCGTTCCAAATAGGGCGATTTCGAGCCCGCCATGATGTGCTAGCGTCGTCGGCAAATAACGTTGGGGAAACGGCCTTGTACGACTACATCATCGTGGGCGGCGGCTCGGCGGGCTCGGTCATGGCCAATCGGCTCTCGGCCAGGAGCGCGAAGAAGGTGCTGGTCTGCGAGGCCGGCCAGGACACGCCGCCCGGCCAGGAGCCTCCGGAGATCCGCGATTCCTATTCCGGCACGGCCTATTTCGATCCCCGCTTCCACTGGACCGAGCTCAAGGTCACGACCCAGGTCGTGAGCCACAACAACCCGCAGGAAAACCGCCCGCCGCTGCGTAAATACGAGCAGGCGCGCGTGCTGGGCGGCGGCTCGTCGATCAACGGCCAGATGGCCAACCGGGGCGCGCCGACCGACTTCGCCGAATGGGTGAACCGCGGCGCCGAGGGCTGGGGCTGGGACAATGTCCTGCCCTTCTTCAAGAAGGTCGAACGCGATCTCGACTTCGCCAACGAGTGGCACGGCAAGGAAGGCCACATTCCCGTGCGCCGCATCCCTGTCGAGCATTGGACGGGCTACGCCACCGCCGTCGCCGAGGCCTGCAAGCAGGCGGGCATGACCTTCCTGCCCGACCAGAACGGCGAGTTCACCGACGGCTATTTCCCGGTGACGCACTCCAATGCCAACGAGCAGCGTGTCTCGGCGGCGATGGGCTATCTCAACGCCGAGGTCCGCAAGCGGCCGAACCTCACCATCTCCACCGACACGCAGGTCAAGTCGCTGATCTTCGAGGGCACGCGCTGCGTCGGCGTGATCGCCAACGTGAAGGGCAAAGAGACCGAATTCCGCGCCAACGAGGTGATCCTCTCCTCGGGCGCCATTCATTCGCCGGCGCATCTGATGCGTGCGGGCATCGGCCCGGTCGGGCATCTCAGGGAGATGGGCATTCCGGTCGTGGCGGGACTGGAAGGCGTCGGCCAGCGACTGATGGATCATCCGTCGATCTCGCTCTCGTCCTTCATCCGGCGCGGCAATCGCATGAACGAGCATACCCGCCGCCACATCCAGCTCGGCATCCGCTATTCCTCGGGCCTGCCCGGCATCCCGAAAGGCGACATGTTCACGGCCGTGGTCAACAAGTCGGCCTGGCATGCGGTCGGCGAGCAGATCGCCTCGCTGCTCACCTTCATCAACCGCACCTATTCGGAGACCGGCCAGGTGAAGCTCGCTTCGCGCGACTGGCGGGCCGAACCGACGGTCGAGTTCAATCTCCTGTCCGACACGCGCGATGTCGAGCGGCTGAAGTACGGCTTCCGCAAGATGGCCGCGCTGCAGATGACACCCGTCATCAAGGCCGTCGCCGATACGCCCTTCCCCGCCTCCTACACCGACAAGGTGCGCAAGATCGGCGTGGTCAATACCAAGAAC
>DATJWN010000344.1:0-2108 GCA_035501235.1 Reyranella sp. | reverse complement strand
AACCGGTTGATCGGGAAGCACGACCTCGACCTGATCTACATCTCCGGCCCCGGTCACGGCGGCCCGGCGCTGGTGGCCAACGCCTATCTCGAGGGGACATACAGCGAGGTCTATCCCAACGTGTCGCAGGATGAGGAGGGGATGAAGCGGCTCTTCACCCAGTTCTCGTTCCCCGGTGGCATCCCGAGCCACGTGGCGCCGGAGACGCCCGGCTCCATCCACGAAGGCGGCGAACTCGGCTATGCCCTCTCGCACGCCTACGGCGCGGCCTTCGACAACCCCGATCTTCTCGTCGCCGCCGTGGTCGGCGACGGCGAGGCCGAGACCGGCCCGATGGCCACGAGCTGGCACTCCAACAAGTTCCTCAGCCCCGTCCGCGACGGCGCGGTGCTGCCGATCCTTCACCTCAATGGCTACAAGATCGCCAATCCCACGGTGCTGGCGCGCATCCCGCATGACGAGCTCGCCGCGCTCTTCCGCGGCTACGGCTACGCGCCCCACTTCGTCGAGGGGGATGACCCCATGACGATGCACGAGCTGATGGCCGAGACGCTGGAGACGGTGCTGCGCGACATCCGCCGCATCCAGAACGACGCGCGGAAGAACGGGTTCAAAGAGCGTCCGACCTGGCCGATGATCGTGATGCGCACGCCGAAGGGCTGGACATGCCCCAAGGAGATCGACGGCAAGCGCGAGGAAGGCTACTGGCGCGCCCATCAGGTGCCGATGGGCGACATGGAGAAGCCGGAGCACGTCAAGATTCTTCAGGGCTGGATGGAAAGCTACCGGCCGCGCGAGCTGTTCGACGAAACTGGCAGACTCCGCCCCGAGCTCGCCGCGCTTGCGCCCGAGGGAACCCGGCGCATGAGCGCCAACCCGCATACGAACGGCGGCGCCGTTTTGCGCGATTTGAGGCTGCCCGACTTCCGCGACTATGCGGTCGCGCTCAAGTCGCCGGGAACCGCGACCGCCGAGGCGACCCGCGTCATGGGCCAGTTTCTGCGCGACGTGATGAAGCTCAATCTCGAGGCCAAGAACTTCCGCCTGTTCAGCCCGGACGAGAGCAACTCAAACCGTTGGCAGGACGTGCTCGAGGTCACGAACAGGGCTTGGGTCGCCGAGACGGTCGACTACGACGACCATCTCGCCGCCGACGGCCGGGTGATGGAGATGCTGTCGGAGCACCAGTGCCAGGGCTGGCTCGAAGGCTACCTGCTCACCGGCCGGCACGGATTCTTCTCCTGCTACGAGGCCTTCATCCACATCATCGATTCCATGTTCAACCAGCACGCCAAGTGGCTGAAGGTCTGCAACGAGATCGAGTGGCGGCGGCCGATCGCCTCGCTCAACTATCTGTTGTCGAGCCTCGTCTGGCGGCAGGACCACAACGGCTTCTCGCATCAGGACCCGGGGTTCATCGACCACGTGATCAACAAGAAGGCGGAAGTCGTGCGCGTTTATCTGCCGCCGGACGCGAACACGCTCCTGTCGGTCACCGACCACTGCCTCAGGAGCCGCAACTACGTAAACGTCGTCGTCGCGGGCAAGCAGCCGGCCCCGCAGTGGCTCGACATGGACGCGGCGATCAAGCACTGCACGGCGGGCCTTGGCATCTGGGAATGGGCGAGCAACGACCGCGGCGGCGAGCCGGACGTGGTCATGGCCTGCTGCGGCGACGTGCCGACGCTCGAAACCCTCGCCGCCGTCGAACTCCTCCATCAGCACGCGCCCGAACTCAAGGTGCGCGTGGTCAATGTCGTCGATCTGATGCGCCTTCAGCCGCCGAGCGAGCATCCGCACGGAATATCGGATAAGGACTTCGACGCGCTGTTCACCGTCAACAAGCCGATCATCTTCGCCTTCCACGGCTATCCGTGGCTCATCCATCGCTTGACCTACCGGCGCAATGGTCACGACAACATCCACGTACGCGGCTACAAGGAAGAGGGGACGACGACCACGCCCTTCGACATGTGCGTGCTCAACGACATCGACCGGTTCCATCTGGTCGACGACGTGATCGACCGCGTCCCCGGCCTCGCCGCGCGCGCAGCCTACGCCAAGCAGGCGATCCGGGACGCGCTGATCGACCACCACGAGTACATCAT
>DATJWN010000343.1:0-34092 GCA_035501235.1 Reyranella sp. | reverse complement strand
GTCGTCCAGAACAGCGCCGAATCGGTCGGCGTGTTCTGCGGGATCATGCCCTGCGTGCCCGCGCCGATGCCGTTGATGATGCGTGCATCGAGATAGGTATAGCCGCCGAACACCTGCCATTCCTCGGTGATGCGGCCGGCGATGCCCGTGCGGACGCCGTTCACCCTGATGGTGCCGGCCGCGCTGAAGGTGCCGTCTCCGTTGTTGGTCAGCGCGTTGTACTGGGTGATCTGGAAGACGGCGCCGGTCAGCGAGAGCTGCTCCTTGAACAGGTCGTATTTCACGCCGGCCTCGTAGGCCAGGGTGTTCTGAGGCGGTATCGGCGTGGAACTGGTCGTGGAGACGAGCTGCGCCAGCGAGGGATTGAACGACGTGCTGGAGGAGACGTAGTAGGTCTGCTCCTTGGTCGGCTGGTACAGGAGGCCGGCGCGATAGCTCAGGAAGCTGTTGGTCTGGGCGAAGTACGGCAATGCCGTCGCCGTCGCGCTCGGCGTGTTGGCCGTGTTGATCGTGTTGCCGATCTGCGAATAGTACCAATCCCAGCGCAGGCCGCCGACGAACTTGACCTCGGGAAGCAGCTGGATCGTGTCGTTGGCGTAGGCACCGAACGCATAGGCGTAGCCCATCGCGAGGTTGGCCGGCACTTCCGGCAGGATCGGGCCGGCGCTGTTCGGCTGGAGCAGCGCCGTGCAGCCGACATAGCCGACCGGCAAGGCGGCGCCGTTGCAGGTGCCGGTTCGCGTGTAGGCCTGGTTGCGATAGCTCTCGTATCCCAAGTCGAGGCCGGTGAGCAGCGTGTGCTTCACGGGCCCGGTGTCGAACTTGGCCTCGAGCTCGGTCTGATTGTTCAGCGTGAGGTCGTCGATGATGCGGTCATGGCTCTGCTGGCGGACCATGATGTTGTAACCCGCGCCGAAGATGGTGCTCGGCGTCAACGTGAAAACGCCGGTATTGGACACCGTGCCGACCGACTGCGGCGCCGTCTCCACCACGTTGGTGTTGGTGTAGTTGAATTGCGTCTGGCTGCGGAGCTTCACATCGCTGTTGAACTTGTACTCGACGTTGACGCCCGTCATGGCGATCGCCTGGTCGGTGTGATCGGAGCCGAAGCCGTAGGCGAGATTGGGGCTGACGTTGGCCGGCGCGCCGTTCAGCGCCGGCAGGCCGTAGTCGACATGGTCGTGGTTGTACTGGAGGAGGCCATACAGGGTGACCTCGGTCGGCGTGCCGATGCCGAACTTGTAGGACGGCGCGATTCCGAAATCCTGGACCTGCGTCTGCTGGCGGGTCGACACGCTGCCGTCCTGGAACATCATGTTGACGCGCGCCGCCGAGGTGTCGCTCGTCGGGACGTTGATGTCGGCGGTGGTGCGGCCGAAGGCGTTGGTCGTGCCGGCGACGGTGACCTCCACCGTCTTCTTGAGATTGGGCTTCTTCATCACCTGGTTGATGACGCCGCCCGTCGAGCCTCGGCCGAACAGCATAGACGACGGGCCCATCAGCACCTCGATCTGCTCGAGGTCGAACGTGTCGCGGTAGTACTGGGCGGGATCGCGCATGCCGTCGATGTAGAGATCGGTGCGCGCGTTGAACCCATTGAGGTAGATGTTGTTGCCGATCGTGCCGCCTTCCGCGGCGCCCAGCGTCACGCCGGGGATGTTGCGCACCGCGCTCTGGAGCGACGTGGCGCCCTGCGACTGCATCAGCGCCTTGTTGATGATGGTGATCGACTGCGGGATGTCGTGGACGTCGCCGCCCAGGCGATTGAGGGACGGCGGAGGCGGCTGGAAATCGTCGCTGGGCCGCGTGCCGGTCA
The DNA here is from genome assembly GCA_035501235.1 of Reyranella sp. Lineage (GTDB taxonomy): Bacteria > Pseudomonadota > Alphaproteobacteria > Reyranellales > Reyranellaceae > Reyranella. Next base: position 32,276 of record DATJWN010000343.1, on the reverse strand, counting down.
CGGTGACCGGCGTCAGCGTCGCGGCGGGAGCGTTCTGCGCGTCGCCCGGCTTGCCCTCGGGGCCGGGCGGCGGGGCCGCCGGCGGCTCGTTCGTGCCCGGAGCGGGCGCCGGGCCCTGCTGGGCCATGGCGACGGGCGCAACGAAAAGACCCACCAACGCTGTCTTGACCGGCAAGCGACGCTTCAACACGAGATCCCCCAAGTTATCCCCTGCGCTGTCCACAGGGGACCGCCGGCGATTGCGAATTAGTAGCACCTCAATAATCGAGATGCGAATCATTCGCATTCACTTTTTTGGAGGATTTTCGCTTCCCGGGCGGACCCTAGCGTCTCCCTGCCCCGCGCACGGCCCGGGCGGCCGAAGCCAACAGGGCAATGCCCAGGGCCATCAATGCCAGGCCGCCCACGAGCCAGGCTTGATATTGCGAGGCTCCCTCGCCGGCATCCTCGAGGATTCGCGGCCGGTCCTGCGGCGCGTCCTCGCGATAGCGAATGCGCGTCTGGCGGACCGACAGGTTTCCTTCCGGCGCGATCCTGTCCCAGAAGCCCTTGCTGATCGGGACCGGGCCGTAGTGGTGCACCGACCCGCGCGCATCCTTCCAGGCAAGTTGCACCACGTGGCTTCCTGGCTTGCCGTCGGCGCCACCGATCGTCGCGGCGGCCGTGATGTCGGCCATCGTTTCCAATCCGCCGGCATCGGCATCATCGGCCTCGGCGCTCCAGCCGTGCAGCGCCAGCGCCCCGCCCAGGACGAGAGAAGCAATGCCGAACAAGGTGCGCCTAGGTGGGAAGGCGGTGCGTACCGGCGTGCCGGACGGGAGCGCCCGTCCGGGCCGGCCGAAAAAGAAGGCCATGACGGCAAAACCGATCCAGCCTGCGAAGGCGATCCAGCTCGACGCCATGAGCCATTGCTGCAGGGAGGCGAATCGGGCGGCGGCATCGGCGTTGATCACCGGCACGGCCAGATCGTCGTCCAGCACCTTGGCCGGCAGGATGGCGAGCCGGACCTGGTCGCCGGTGACGATCGTCGAGGCGAACGCTTCCGTCACCGGCACCTTGGCATGGGTGTGCTGACGGCCGTCATGGCCATCCCATTTGAGATCGACGGACAGCGCCTGCTCGACGAAGCGCGGCCGCCAGCCGTCGAAGGCGAAGGGCGCCAGCCGCTGCGGCTGTGCGCCGGTGATCTGGACGAGCACCGGGTAACCACGATCGAGCACGTGCTGCATGTTGCGCCGGTTGTCCCAGCAGCCCGCCGCGACGAACGTCGCGAAGACGGCGATCAGCAGGAAGAGATTGCGCAGCCGCGCGCCGCTCATCCTCCTGCCGTACATGCCGACACTTCCCGACCGGATCGGCCGCGGCCGCGTGCTCATGCGGCCCCGCCGAACTTGAAGACGACGACCAGCCGGCGCTCGAGGCAGGTGCGCGAAGGCGTGCCGCCGCGATGGGCGAGGCGCGAGGGGAAGATCAGCAGGCGGCCCGGGCGCGGCGCCACCGAATAGTAGGGATCGTCGTTGCCGTCGTAGATCACCGTCTCGCCCTGCCAGTCCTCGTTCCACTCGGCGTTGGCGTAGTAGAGGACGGTCGCGGTCGCCGGCGTGTCGACATGGGCGTGCTGGTGATCGCCGTAGCCGTGATTGTTCGAATAGACCTCGACCAGCCGGCCCGTCATGCCGGGGAGCAGCTCGCGCGCCTTGCCCACGATGATGTCGCGCCACTGACGCATCAGCGGATTGCGCTCCAGGTCCTCGAAGGGAAAGTCGTAGCGCCAATGGCGGACATGGTCGTGCTCGGGCGTGTCGCGGTCGGACAGGCGGAACGGCAGCAGCTTCAGGCTCGCATGCAGCATGCGGACGAGGTCCGGCCTGAACAGGCCGTCGACGATGAAGAGCGTGTCGCCATCGAGGGAACGGGATCGGATGACAGGCTGATCGGCGGTGCTCAAGCGATTCGCCCCCTCCCGGCGCGCGATGGCGACCCCGGCGTGACTCGAACACGCAACATCCTGCTTAGAAGGCAGGTGCTCTATCCGGTTGAGCTACGGGGTCGTGTCGACACAATACCACAGAGCCGCCCCCTCCAGGCTGAGGGCAGGCCGCTCAGTGGGTCCAGCGCCCCACTCTGTTGAAGGCGAAGTTGTCGGCATAGGCCTTGGGCCGCACCGGCCGCGCGTGCGGCGTCTCGACCGTGTACTGCCAGCCGTTCTTCTCGGCGTGCGCCTTGGCTTCGTCGAGCGTCGGGAACCAGAGCTGGACCTGCTGCATGGTATCGCGCGAGCCCGTCCAGCCCATCAGCGGGTCGAGGATCTTGGGCGAAGGCTCGCTTTCCAGCAGCCACTCCTTGGTGTTGCCGGTGCCGGACTGCATGGCCGTCTTGGCGGGCTTCAGGATGCGAACCTTCATCTCTTCCACTCTCCATCAGCGCGGGCGTGGTCGGGGCGGCCGGATTTGAACCGACGACCTTCTGCGCCCAAGGCAGACGCGCTACCAGACTGCGCTACGCCCCGCGCCGCAAGCATTCGACGACGCGGGCGTATTTACCAGCGCCGGGGCCCTGTCGAAAGCGCAATTTCCGGGTGGTACACTGGGACATGTTCGACCAGACACCGGAAGAAGGCCGTCCGGGCCGCGCGCCCTCCATCAACGTGCTGGGCGGGCCGCTCCAGCCCTGCTCGGCCGAGCCGCTGACCGGCTTCTATCGCGACGGCTGCTGCAATACCGGCCGCGAGGATCACGGCGTGCACACGGTCTGTGCGGTGATGACCAAGGAGTTCCTCGCCTTCTCCAAGGCCGCCGGCAACGATCTCTCGACGCCGATGCCGCAATACGGTTTCCACGGGCTGCAGCCGGGCGACCGTTGGTGCCTGTGCGCGGCGCGCTGGAAGGAGGCGCTCGACGCCGGCAGCGCCCCGCAGGTCGTGCTCGAGGCCACGCATGCGGTGACGCTGCAGATCGTCTCGCTCGAGGAGCTGAAGAAATACGCCGTCAGGCTTCAATGAACTGGTAGCCGATGCGAATGCGGCCGTCGTCTCCCAGCACCAGGAAGTCGAAGCCGATGGAGATCACCTCGCCGCCGGTGGCGGGCAGCATGTCCCAGCGCAGCTTGATCGTATTGTGATGGCCATCCACGCCGTCGCGCAGCCGGAAGACGTTGCCCTTCTCCTTCACCCATTTTTCATAAGCGTTTGCCACACGTGTCTCGATGCCGGCATGGCCGACGGCCTCGATGGTGCGCGACAGATGATGGGCATCCTCCTGCCACAGGGCGCGGATGGTCTCGCGGCGCCGCTCTGTGTCGGGCTCGTTCCAGACGTTGAGATAGCGGTCGACGAAGCTGTTGAGGTCGGTCATGACGGTCTCCTTCTCGTCAAGAGATGCCGTCCGCCGATCCCGATCACGATGACACGCGAGGTAATTGAATGAAGACCTGGCCGAAGATCGACGGCGCGCTCGCCGACTATGTCGACGCCAATTGGCTGCGCGAGAGCGCTCTCAAGCGCCGCCTTCGCGAGGAGACCGGCAAGATGCGCCAGGCCGGCATGCAGATCTCCGCGCATCAGGGCCAGCAGATGGCGTTTCTCGCCCGTGCCGTCGGCGCCCGCCGCGCCGTCGAGGTCGGTACCTTCACCGGCTATTCCGCCCTCTGCGTCGCCGAGGCGCTCGGTCCCGAGGGCAAGCTCTGGTGCTGCGACGTCAGCGAGGAATGGACGGCGATCGGGCGGCGCTACTGGAAGGAAGCGGGGGTCGAGAAACGCATCGAGCTCACGATCGGACCCGCCCTCAAGACTCTCGACTGGCTGCTCGCCCAGGGCCTGGCCGGGCAACTCGACATGGCCTTCATCGACGCCAACAAGGAAGACTACGACGCCTACTACGAACGCTGCCTCAAGCTGGTGCGCAAGGGCGGTCTGTTGCTGATCGACAACGTGCTGTGGGGCGGCTCGGTCGCCGATCCCAGCGACAATGACGTCGACACGAAGGCGATCCGTGCGCTCAACGCCAAGCTCAAGGCCGACGAGAGGATCGAGCTCGCCCTGTCGGCCGTCGGCGACGGCATGACCTGCGCCCTGAAACGATAAACGTCAGGCGTTGCCGAAGATCGGGTGCTTGACCTTGTCGCCGTCCTTGATGCCGAGGAGGCGCGCGCTGCCGCCGTTGATCTCGAGCACGGCACGGACCGCGGCCTCGCTCGGGATGGTCTTGGTCGACAAGGGTTCGGCGTTGGCATGGACGTGCCGGATCGTGCCATCGCCGCCGATGAACACCATATCGAGCGGGATCAGCGTGTTCTTCATCCAGAAGCTGACCGGCGCCTCGCGGAAGAAGTCGAACAGCATGCCCTCGTAGGCGCCGAGCTGCTTGCGGAACATCAGCCCGTGCTCGCGTTGCGGTTCGGTGACGGCCATCTCGACGTCGAACTTGATCTCGCGCGCCGCGGTCACGATCACCAACGACGAGTGCTCGTACTTGATGCTGGGATCGTCGACGTCCTGCGCGCAGGCCGTGGCGGCCGTGAGCATGAAGGGCGCGCCGAGAAAGAGACGGCGGCCGAGCGGCCGCGGCGCAACGCGTGAAACGGAGAGCAAAGCCATGGGCGCCTTAGTGCGCGCCGATGGCGGTTGCGGTCAAGCGGCCCCTTCAGGCCGCTCGGATCTCGACGACCTGCAGGCCCTTCTGGCCTTCGGCGATGCGCACCAGCACCTTCTGCCCGGGGGCCAGCGTGTCCATGCCATGACGCCGCAGGACGGCGGCGTGGACGAAGATATCGCCTTCGGCCGTTTCACGGGTCACGAAGCCGTAGCCGCGTTCGTTGTTGTACCATTTCACGACGGCGGGGATGAATTCGCCCGCCGAAGCGCTTTCAGGTGCAGGCGCCGCCTTGGGAGGCGTGGCGACCGCCGTCGACGAATCGACGTCGAGCACCCTCATCACCTGCCAGCCCTTGGGGCCACGCACGCCGGCGCACGTTACTGTGGCCCCGGGCTTCAGATCTTCATGCCCGGACTGCCGAAGTGTCGTCACATGCAGGAACGCGTCGCTGTTGTCGACCTCAAGTGCCAAAAAGCCGTAGCCTTTGACGGCATTGAACCACTTTACCCGACCACGCAGCTCGACCTGACCGCTATCCCCGCCCGTCTCTCCCTGGTGGGTCGTCATTCAACGATCCCGTGTTGTTATGCGGAAATGTTAGCAGTCCGGTAGACGGGCGCAACAACACTTGTTGCGTTAAAGGGGCGTACGTTAGGACCGGATATGGATTTCACAGGGGAAGAAACGCGATGTTCCGGACCGAACTTTTCAAGGGCAAGCGCTTCCTGGTGACCGGCGGCGGCACCGGATTGGGCCGGATCATGATGGAGCGATTTGTCGAACTCGGTGCAGACTGTGTGATATGCGGCCGTCGCGGCGGCGTCCTTGAGGAAACCGCCAGGGAGGTCATGGCCAGGCATCCTGGCCGCACCGTCGAGACGCATACCGTCGATATCCGCGTCGCCACCGCCGTCGAGGAGATGATCGAGCGCGTCTGGGCCACCGGTCCACTCGACGGATTGGTCAACAATGCTGCCGGAAATTTCATCTCACAGACGAAGGACCTCAGTCCTCGTGCCTTCGACGCCATCGCCAACATCGTGCTGCACGGCACGTTCTACGTGACCAACGCCTGCGGCAAGCGATGGATCGCCGAGCAGCGCCGCGCGAGCGTGATCAGTATCCTCACGACGTGGGTCTGGACCGGCAGTCCCTTCGTGGTGCCGTCCGCCATGTCGAAGGCGGGCGTCGCGGTGATGACCCAGAGCCTCGCCGTCGAATGGGGGCGCCACGGCATCCGATTGAACGCCATCGCCCCCGGTCCCTTCCCGACCGAAGGCGCCTGGGCTCGGCTCAATCCGATGAAGGAGGGCGACGACGATCGCTACAAGGCGCGCAATCCGCTGGGCCGGGTCGGGCGGCCGCAGGAACTCGCCAACATGGCGGCGTTCCTGATGAGCGACGAGGTCGAGTACATCAACGGCGAGGTCATCGCCATCGACGGCGGCATGGGCATCATGGGCAACGGCACCTTCTCCAACATGATGTCGTACAGCGAGGAGGATTGGCGGCGCATCCGCGAGCAGATCCAATCGACCAATGCCCAGGATCGAGCGAAGCGCGGCTAGAGCACATTCTGCCCGGCTGGAAGCAGCCGAATGGAATATGCCGAGGGTCGAGGCGCCTCGATCAACGCGTTTGCGGTGCGCTGCACAAACGGCGTCGGCGGCGACGATTGATACAGGCGCCGGGCAGGTTGACGCAGGAAAGTGTGCCTTTTTTGCATCGCCCGCGGGCTAGTTTGCCGCCGCACGGGGCCGCGGCGGGGCTCGCGCCGCATTTGAGCCAAAGTGTTGTAGTGTTTGGGGAGCGTCGCTTTCGTCAGCCCAAAGACACAAGAGCCTTCGTCAGTGCCGTTCTCCGCCGCTTCGGTTTCCTCCACGCCGTCCCGCCTCGCCCGTCTCGCTGCCGTGATGGTGGCGGCTCTGGGCGTGGGACTCGCGGTCGGCGCGGCCGCCCAGACCGTCGATGCGCGGCTGTGGCAAGGCTCGACGGCGATGACCCGCCAGCCCGAGCAAGTGCATGCGGTCACCATGGCGGAGTGGCGGAGCCTCTGGAGCCGCGTCGGTGTCCGGGCCCCCGATCAATTCGAGCCCGGCCGCACGAGCGCCGTCGGTATCTTCCTCGGCGCGCGCAACGGCATGGGCTATTCGATTCACATCCTGTCGACCATGCGCCGGCGCGATCGCATCATGGTCGTGTTCCAGGAGGGCGTGCCGCACAACGTGGCGACAGCCCAGGCGCTGCAGGCGCCTCCCCCACCGTCTTCCGCTCCTCGTCCGGTCGCGGGCACCATCGGCTTCGCGCCCGGCGGAACCACGGGCTATGTGGCGCCGGCCAATCCCCAAGGCGGCTTCGGCCCGCCGCCGGCCGGCATGGCGAGCCTCGCGCCGAGACCCGCCCGGCCCGTCGGTCCGATCTCGTCGCCCTGGGCTATCGTGCTGCTCAACCGGGCCGACCTGCCCGTCTCCGTCGAACAGCGGCTGTTCTGATCAAAGCGCAACGGCCTTCGCCGTTGCGCCGCAGGCTGGTTGCGCAAGGCGCAGCCTAGTGTGAATGACGCGGCACACCCTTGGTCTGGGCGACCTTCTGGAAGTCGACGGCGAAGTCGAGGCAGGCGCCGGTCGAAAGCTGGCCCACGAACTTGCGTTGCAGCTCCTGCCACGGCGTCTGGCTGGGCACGATCTTGGCCTTCCAGGCGGCCTTGCGGCGCGCGAGCTCGGCCTTGGAGATCAGCATGTTGGCGGTGCGCTTGCCGATATCGATACGCACCTTGTCGCCGGTCTTGAGCAAGGCCAGTCCGCCCCCGACCGCGGCCTCGGGTGAGGCGTTGAGGATCGAGGGGCTCGCCGACGTGCCGCTCTGGCGACCGTCGCCGACGCAAGGAAGCAGCAGCACGCCACCCTTCACGAGCCGATCCGGCGGCAGCATGTTCACGACTTCGGCCGCCCCAGGATAGCCGACCGGCCCCGCACCGCGGACAAACAGGATGCTGTTCTCATCGATCGGCAACTTGGGATCGTTGATGCGGTGGTGATAGTCCTCCGGTCCTTCGAACACGATCGCCGTGCCCTCGAAGGCGTTCTTGTCGCCGCGCTTTTCCAGGTACTTCTTGCGGAACTCGGGCGAGATCACCGAAGTCTTCATGATCGCGCTGTCGAAGAGGTTGCCCGACAGCACCGCGAAGCCCGCCTGCCCCAGCATGGGCTTGCCGTAGGTCTTGATGACCTCGCCGTCGGCCGGCTTGGCGTCCCTGAGGTTCTCGGCGTAGGTCTTGCCGGTCACGGTCATGGCATCGCCGTGGATCTTCTTCTTCTTGAGAAGCTCGCGCATCACCGTCGGCACGCCGCCCGCGCGATGGAACGCTTCGCCGAGATACTTGCCGGCCGGCATGCAGTTCACCAGCAACGGGATGTTGTAGCCGATCTTGTCCCAGTCCTTGTTCTCGAGCTTCACGCCGATGTGCCGCGCGATGGCATTCACATGCGGCGGACAGTTGGTGGAGGCGCCGAGCGCGCTCGCGGCCACGATGGCATTCTCGAACGCCTTGCGCGTCAGGATGTCGGAGGGCTTCAGGTCCTCCCACACCATGTCGACGATGCGCTTGCCGGTCTCGTACGCGATCTGGCCGCGTTCACGGTAGGGGCCGGGAATGGCCGCGCAGCCCGGCAGTGACATGCCGAGCGCCTCGGCCATCGAATTCATGGAGAGCGCCGTGCCCATCGTATTGCAATGACCGACCGAGGGCGCGCTGTCGGCGACCCACTGGATGAAGGTCTTGAGATCGATACGCCCGGCTGCCAGCTCCTGACGGGCGTACCAGACGATGGTGCCCGAACCGGCGAGACCACCGGCATAGTGGCCATCGAGCATCGGGCCGCCCGACAGGACGATGGCCGGAATGTTCACCGTCGCCGCCGCCATGATCATGGCGGGCGTGGTCTTGTCGCAGCCGGTGGTGAGCACGACGCCGTCGAAGAAATAGCCGAAGAGGCTCTCCACGACGCTGAGATAGGCAAGATTGCGGTCGAGCCCCGCGGTCGGCCGCTTGCCGGTCTCCTGGATCGGGTGGACCGGGAACTCGATCGGGACGCCGCCCGCGTCACGAATGCCGTCGCGCACGCGCTCGGCGAGATCCAGGTGATGTCGATTGCAGGGCGACAGATCGCTGCCGGTCTGGGCGATGCCAATGATCGGCCGACCACTGTGCAGCTCGGCGAGCGTCAGGCCGAAATTCATATAGCGCTCGAGATAGAGCGCCTGCATCGTCGGATCGCCCGGCGCGTCGAACCATTCGCGGCTGCGCAGCCGGCGCTTGCCGTTCAGCTTCTTCGTTGCCGCCATGACACTCCTCCAACTTTCGTTGGAGGGAGCCTAAGCCCTCTCCCGTTCCATCGCCACCTCCGCCTTGAGGCTGTCGACGTCGCGATAGATCGAGGCAACGGCCAGGGTGCGGCTCTTCTGGCGATAGCGGACGAGGCAATCCTTGCCCATGATGTCGCCATCGATGGCGATCTCGTCCCACTTCTCGGCGTGGCCGACATAGTTGATCGGAATGTCGTAGTGCTGGCTCCAGAAAAACGGCACGGCCTCGTATCGTCGGCGATCGCCCATCATGTTGAAGGCCGCAGCCTGCCCCTGCTGCTCGGCGACGACCCAGTGCTCGACCCGGATGCTTTGCCCGCTGTGCGGATCGGGCCAGCGCGCGATATCGCCTGCCGCGAAGATGTCGGGCGCACTGGTCTCGAGGAAAGCATTCACCGCGACGCCGCGATCGAGCGCGAGGCCCGCCTTCTCGGCCAGCGCCACGCGCGGCCTGACACCGACGCCGGTCACGATGAGGTCGCCTTGCAGGGCCCTACCGTCCTTGAGCCTCACCGACTTGCCTTCAAAGCCGATCACGGTGGCTTCGAGGTGGAAGACGACGCCATGCTCCTCGTGCAGCTTGCGCACGAAGTCGCCCATCTCGGGGCCGAGCACCTTCTCCATCGGTCGCTTGTCGGGCGCCACGACGTGCACCTCGATACCGCGCGCCCGCAATGACGCCGCGACTTCGAGGCCGATGAAGCTCGCGCCGACCACGATGACGCGCTTGGCCTCCTTGGCCGCGGCAGCAATTGCGCGCGAGTCATCGAGCGTGCGCAGCGTATGGACATGCGGCTGGTCGGCGCCCGGAAGCCGCAACCGCACCGGCTCCGCGCCGGTCGCCAGCAGCAGGCGATCGTAGGGCAGGCGATTGCCGCCGGTGAGGACGACCTCGTGCGCCTTGGGATCGATGCTCTCGACATCGGTGCCGAGCCTGAGGTCGATCTTGTTGTCCGAGTAGAACTCGAGCGACTGCAGCGGCATCCATTCTTCCGGCGCGCTGCCGGCGAGATAGTCCTTGGACAGGTTGGGCCGGTCGACGGGCGCGGCATCGTCGTTGGACAGCATGGTGATGCTGCCGTCGTACCTCTGACGGCGCAGCATCTCGGCGGCCGCGAAACCCGCGGCACCGCCGCCCACGATGACGATCCGTCGCGGCGTCTTGCCAGAGACCTTGGCTCTCGGCTGCGGCTTGGTTTTCTCGTTCTTGCCCGAGACGAATATCTTGCCGTCGCGCTGCTCGACCGACCAGCAATCGATCGGCGCGATCGCGGGCGCATGAAGCGCCTCGCCGGTGCGCAGGCTGAAGCAGGCGTGATGCCAGGGGCAGCGCACCGTGTCGCCGTCGAGCAGGCCGTCCTTCAGCGGGCCATGATAGTGGCTGCAGCTCGCCGTGACCGCGAATACGTCCCGGCCCTGCCGTGCCAGCAGCACCTGGTCGGGACCGACATGTCCTTCCAACAAGGTGCCGTCGCCGAGGTCGGCGTCGGGAATGCCAGCGGCGAGGTCGGGACCGGACGGCTTGGCTTGTTCGTCGGACATCGTTCCCTCCCTCTTGAGTGGCGTTCGGCACCATGGGAAACCTCGGTGGCCATGTCCACCTCACCCGACATCGTTTCCCTCGGCGAGCCGCTGATCGAGTTCAACCGACCCAAGGAAGGCGACGGCTTCACTTGGCTGCAGGGTTTCGGCGGCGATTCCCAGAATGTCGCGATAGCGGCGGCGCGCCAGGGCGCGAAGGCCGGCTACCTCACCAGTCTCGGGCAGGATTGGATGGGCGATGCCTTTCTCGATCTGTGGAAGTCGGAGGGCGTCGACTCCTCGCGCGTGACGCGCCACGCGACCGCACCGACGGGCGTCAGCTTCGTCACTCACAGCGCGGCGGGCCACAAATTCGACTATCTGCGCAAGAACTCGGCCGCGTCCCTGATGACGCCCGAGACCCTGGCGAAGGACTACATCGCCGGAGCCAAGGTCTTCCACGTCTCGGCGATCGGGCAGGCGATCAGCGAGACCGCGCGCGCGACCTGTGCCGCGGCGATAACGGCCGCACGCGAAGCAGGCGTGAAGGTCTCCTACGACACGAACCTGCGCCTGCGCCTCTGGGACATCGAACTGGCGCGCCGCGTGATCGACGAGACCATCGCGCGTTGCGATGTCGCCTTGCCGAGCATCGATGATTCTCAGCAGCTCACCGGCCTCAAGACGGCCGACGACATCGCCGACTACTATCTCAAGCTCGGCGCGCCGGTGGTGGCGTTGAAGATGGCGCATGAAGGCTGCCTCATCGCGACCAAGGACAAGCGGTTGCGCCTGCCGCCGCATCGCGTGACCCTTGTCGACGCCACGGGTGCCGGCGATACGTTCGACGGCTCGTTCCTGACACGCCTGCTGGCCGGCGACGATCTCGAGGCGGCCGGCCGCTACGCCAATGTCGCGGCCGCGCTGTCGACGACGGGCTATGGCGCCATCGCGGCGATCCCGCGCCGCGCCGACGTGCTGGCGGCGCTCAGCCGCGCTTGAGCCGGGCCGCGGCGGCGGCGAGCGCCTCGATCGCCTCCCAGTCGCCGCTCGCAACCGCCTTCGCCGGCGCGACCCACGAGCCGCCGACGCAGGCGACATTGGGGAGGGCGAGATAGTCGGCCGCCGTATCGGCGCCGATGCCGCCTGTCGGGCAGAAGCGGATGCCGGCCAGCGGGGCGCCAACCGACTTCAGCCAGTTGAGGCCGCCGGCCGCACCGGCCGGAAAGAATTTCAGCAGCGAGAACCCCTGCTCGCGCGCTGCCATCGCTTCGGAGACGGTCTGGACACCGGGCAGACAAGCCAGCCGCGACTGGCGGATTGCCGTCGCAAGCACTGGTGTGCAGCCGGGACTGACGATGAATCGCGCGCCCGCTTGCCGCGCTTCGGCGAGCTGATGGGCGTCGAGCACCGTCCCTGCCCCGACGACGGCGTCCGGGACGTCCTTGGCAATGACCCTCAGCGCCTCGAGCGCGACGGCAGTGCGCAGGGTGATCTCGAGCGCCGGAAGGCCGCCCTTCACCAGCGCGCGCGCGAGCGGCACGGCGTGCTCGACCCGTTCCACGGTCAGCACCGGGATGACCGGCGCCAACGCGCACAGGGTGGCCGCGTCCATTAGACGCTCCAGCCGCCGTCGATGACGTTGATCGTGCCCGTCGTGAAGGACGATTCGTCGCTTGCGAGATAGACGGCCAGCGAGGCGATCTCGTCGGCCGAGCCGAAGCGGCCGGTCGGCTGACGCTGCAGGAAGAACTGGCGGGCATCGGCGCCGCCGCCCAGGCCCGAGATGCGCTCGTCGAGCGACGGCGTCTGCACCGTGCCCGGGCAGATCGCGTTGCAGCGGATGCCCTTGCTCACATAGTCGACGGCCACCGATTTGGTGAGGCCGATGACGGCTGCCTTGGTCGTGCCATAGACGAAGCGCAGCGCCGCGCCCTTTACCGACGAGGCGGCCGACGACATGTTGACGATCGAGCCCGATCCCTTGGCCAGCATGCCGGGCAGGAAGGCCTGGATGGTCCAGAACATGCTGCGGACATTGAGGTTGAAGGCGAACTGCCACTGATCGTCCGTCGCGTCGAGCACGGTGCCGTGATGGACGAAGCCCGCGCAATTGAACAGCACGTCGGCCGTACCGGTTTCCTTGGCGAGGGCCGTGATCGCGCCCTTGTCGAGCACGTCGAGCTTACGCGTCTTGATCCGCTCGACGCCGTCCAGCGCCTTCAGCTTGCCGGCATCGACGTCGGTCGCCCATACCGTCGCGCCTTCCGCCGCGAAGGCGCGGGCCGTCGCCGACCCGATACCCTGCCCCGCCGCCGTCACCACGCACACCTTGTCCTTGAGCCGCATCGCGCACCGCTTCACTTGAGGAGGTTCTGCTCCTTGTAGAACTTTTCAGCGCCCGGGTGCAGCGGGACGCCGATGCCGACGAGCGCCGTTTCCATGCGGATATCGCGACCCTTGACGTGCCCCGAATCCAGGAGCTTGCGGGTGTTCGGGCTCCACAGGGCAGCCGTGACCCGATAGATCAGGTCCGCGGCCTGCTTCGCCGAGGTCAGCCACAGGGCATGGACGCTGACGGTCGCCACTTCGGGCACATCCTTGTAGGTGCCGGCGGGAATCCGGTCGGCGGTGAAGAAGCTGTATTGCTTGATCAGCCGCTCGGCCTGGGGACCCGAGATCGGGACAAGCTCGATACCGACATTGGCGGCGAGATCGGCCACGGAGCTTTGCGGCCAGCCGCTGACATTGAAGAACGCGTCGATCGTGCCATCCCGCAGCCTGTCCGCGACCTGCTGGGCGGGGAAGTATTTTGCCTGGAGTTCCTTCTCGCTCAGGCCGAAGGCGGCGAGGATCAGCCGAGCATCGACCAGCGAGCCCGAGCCCGGCTCATCGAGCGAGACGCGCTTGCCGCGCAGATCGGCGACCGACTTGATGCCCGAATTCTTGCGCGCCACGAGATGGAAGCTCTCGGGATAGAGATTGGCGATGGCCCGGAGCGAATCGAGCTTGGCCCGACCCTCGTAGATGCCGGTGCCGCTATAGGCCCAATAGGCCACATCCGACTGAACGAAGCCCGACTGGGCGGTGCCGTTGCCGATGGCCAAGGCATTGGCCACCGAGCCGTTCGAGGCCACGGCTGTCGCGACCAGGCCCGGCACGCCGCACGAGCCGCCGTCGGTGCAGGGCCGCGAACCCGGCGGATTGGAGATGGCGTTGGCGATCAGGCCGCCGATGGGAAAATAGGTGCCGACGGTGCCGCCGGTCAGGATGCGGAAAAAGGTGATGTCCTGGGCGCGCGTCTCCGTCGCGGCCAGACCGGCCGCGCCCAGCATCCCGGCGAGCGTCTTCCTGCGGGTTATCATCTCCCGCCTCCCTGCCCGCGATTAAGCACGCAGGCCGCGGGGCCGCAACCGCAGCTCTGCTAATTGACGCCCATCACGCGGCTCATGGTCGGGCCGATCTCGGCATGGACGACCAGGTCGGCGTTGTCGTCCTGATCGGTCGGGTCGCGGTTCACGATCACGAGCTTGGCGCCCCGGCGCTTGGCGATCTGCGGGAAGCCCGCGGCCGGATAGACCACGAGAGAGCTGCCCAGCACGATGAAGAGGTCGCAGGCCATGGTCTCGTCCTGTGCACGGGCCATCTGGATCTCGGGCATGGCCTGGCCGAAGGAGATCGTGGCCGTCTTCACGATGCCTTCGCATTTCACGCAGAGCGGCAGCTCGCCCTTGCCGAGGAATGCTTTCTTGATCGGCTCGAGCTCGTGGCGATGGCCGCAATCGAGGCAGGTGGCATAGGTCGTGTTGCCATGCAGCTCGATCACCTTGCCATCGGGCACGCCCGAGCGCTGGTGCAAGCCGTCGACATTCTGGGTGATGATGGCCGTCATCCTGCCCTGCTCGACGAGCTTGGCGAGCGCCCGATGGCCGGCGTTGGGCTCGGCCTTGAGCATCGTCTCGTCGGTCGCGAACTTGCGCCGCCAGGATTCGCGTCGCATTTCCTCCGACGACATGAAGTCGTCGAAATAGATCGGCTGGTACTTGGTCCAGATGCCGCCCGGCGAGCGGAAGTCGGGGATGCCCGATTCGGTCGAGATGCCGGCGCCGGTGAAGGCCACGATCCGCTTGGCCGAGGCGATCATGTCGTGAAGCTGCTCGATGTCGTCCATGGCGACCTCCTGGCGGGCGTTCAAGGCGCGGGCATGGCGGGATTATGCGCCGCGCAGCCCGTCAATGTCCTGTTCTCGCTCTTCACCTCGACTCGATAGGCATAAATCGCGCCGGAAGCCAGGTCGACACAGCGCAGCTCCTGGAGGCCGACGCTGAGCGACGCGCCGTCGGCGGTATAGACCATGGTGCCGCTTCGGCGATGCAGGCCGCCATGGCTGAAGCGCTGCGCGGGCAGCGGCGTGACACCGGTGATGTTCAACATCATGTCGCGGCCGGTGATCTCCAGCCGCCAGGCCGGATCGCTGCCGCTCGCCAGCCATTCGCGCTGGTCGAAGCGTTCACGGCAGCCTGCCGTGTCGACGGCGGCGCGCCGGACCTCCAGCGCATCGACGGCGCCGGGCGAGCCGCCGCGCGTGCCATAGAATTCGACGAACATCGGCCGCGTCGGCTTGTCGTCGGTGAGCTGGTGCAGGACCTGTGTCAGCTCCTGGCCCGGCGTGTGGTCCTGAAGGGCGAGCGGCGCGCCGTCGCAGGGCGTGAATTGAATCTGGCCGCCGGTATCGCGCAGCACGCCGCGAAGCTGCATGCGGACTCCCGATGACGATTCGTAGGGCGTCGACGCCGCCAGTTGCCCGGCCGGCGGAGCGGCCGGCAGCCCGCCACGCACCAGCGGCGTCGGCGATGGCCGGGCGCCCAGCACCGGCAGGACGTAGAAGAACAGCGGGCGGTCCATGGCATCGATCAGGCAGACGAACTGGGTTTCCGACGGTGGCCGCTGGTTGCGGTAGGTGACGCGGCCGTGGATCGTGACCGCGCCGGAGACAGCCTGCGCACCGGCGCGCGCCTCGAAGCGCTCCAAGGACGGCGTGGGAAAGTCGCCGGGCACGATATGGTCGATCGTCTTGTCCAGCCGCCGATATTGCGCCTCACCGAAGGCCGCGCATTGCTGGGCGACGGCGTTCTGCGCGAACGCCTGGGGGGCGACGGCGAATGTCAGCAGAGTGAGCGGCAGGACCAGGCGCATCGGCGCCTAGGATAGCCAGCGCTTGCGCCGCTTGTAATGCTTGGTGTCGTGGTAGGACTTGCGCGCGCCCCCCTCGTTGAGGCCGAGGTAGAATTCCTTGATGTCGGAATTGTCGCGCAGCCTGGCCGCTGGCCCTTCCAGCACGATGCGGCCGTTTTCCATCACATAGCCGTGCTCGGCCACGGCCAGCGCCATGGTGGCGTTCTGCTCGACCAGCAGGACCGAGAGCTTTTCCTGCTTCACCAGCCGATCGACGATGCCGAAAATCTCCTCGACCAGCATGGGCGCCAGCCCCAGCGACGGCTCGTCCAGCAGGACCACGCGAGGCTTGCTCATGAGCGCGCGGCCGATGGCCAGCATCTGCTGCTCGCCGCCCGACAGATAGCCCGAGAGCTGGCCGTGCCGCTCCTTGAGCCGCGGGAAGTAGCTATAGACCATCTCGATGCCCTGCTTGACCGAGGCGCCGTCCTGAACATGGCCGCCGGCGATCAGGTTCTCCTCGCAGGTCAGGTGCTCGAAGACGCGCCGGCCCTCGAAGACCTGCACCAGGCCGAGCCTGGTCACGTCGTGTGCGCGCATGCCGTCGATGCGGCGGTCGCCGAGCTGGATCGTCCCCTTGGTGACCTCGCCGCGCTCCGACCGCAGCACGCCCGAGATCGCCTTG
This sequence comes from Reyranella sp., assembly GCA_035501235.1. Classification (GTDB taxonomy): domain Bacteria; phylum Pseudomonadota; class Alphaproteobacteria; order Reyranellales; family Reyranellaceae; genus Reyranella. The sequence continues at coordinate 15,938 of DATJWN010000343.1, read as the reverse complement.
AGCGTGGTCGTCTTGCCCGCGCCGTTCGCGCCCAGGAGGGTCGTGATCGAGCCTTCGCGCACGTCGATCGACACGCCCTTCAGGACGAGGATCACGCGGTCGTAGACGACCTCGATGTTGTTGATTGAAAGCATGCAGGCAACGGGCGGCGATCGCTCGCCGCCCGCCTTTCCGTCTGCCTCAGGACTTCGACGCGTTGGCCTGGAGCTGCTTCTCGATCACCGAGCGGTAGCCCTGGAACCAGTCCTTGGCCTTCACGAGCTTGCCGCCCTTCACCGTGTAGATGGAGCACCAGCCGCCGCCTTCATGGTCGGCGGGCGAGAGCGTCATCGGCGGCACGAGGCCGCCCAGGGTGAAGTTCTTGACCTGCTCCATGCCGTTCTTGACCTGCTCGCCGGTCGGCTTGGCGCCGCCCGTGGTCTTGAGCGCGTTGCGCACGGCCTCGACGTGGAGCGCCGCGGTCATCACGCCGCGATTGTAATAGACGGTCGAGTCCATTTCCTTGGGCGCCGGCTTGCCGGCAGCCTTGTACATGGCCTCGATGTCCTTGATGACCTGGAAGTCCTTGCCGACACCCGCGAACTGGATGGTGTTGTAGCCCTCGGCCATGCCGAAACCGCCGGCCGCGAGAATATCGGCCTCGGCGCTGCCCCACACGAAGGCCACCACCTTGCTGAGCGGGAAGCCGTTGTTCTTCAGCTCCTTGATCGACACCGACGGCGCCCGGCCGAACAGGTGCGTGACCACAAAGTCGGGATGGAAGCGCTTGGCGATGTCGGTCACCTGCGCGCCCATCTCGACGCCCGGCGGCGGCACGGCGAAGGTGCGCAGCTCGAAGCCTTCCGCCTTGGCGACGTCTTCGAGGATCGGCAACGGCTCCTTGCCCGCCGGATTGTCATAGAAGAGATAGGCGATCTTCTTGCCTTTCAGGCTGCCCAGCTTCTCCTTGGCGAATTCGAGCGCGGCTCCCGCCTGCGACCAGTAGCTGGCCGCGATCGGGAAGGTGTACGGGAAGCGCTTGCCGTCGGCCGCCTCGGCGGTGCCGAAGCCGGGCGAGGTGCCGAGCACCTTGTCTTCCTCGAGCTTCTTGTTGAGGGCCGCCGTCTGCGGCGTGCCGTAGAGGCCTTCCAGCACCTCGCCGTCCTTCATGAAGCGCGCATGCGCCTCGATGGCGGGCGGGACCTTGTACTCGTTGTCGACCTCCTCGACCTTGATCTTCCAGCCCTCGACGCCGCCCTTGCTGTTCACGAGGTCGATGTAGTCGTGGTAGCCGGGGCAGAGATTGACGCCCACCGTCGCGGTCGGCCCGGTGCGATCGCACTGGAAGCCGAACACGAGTTCCTTCTGTTGGGCAAACGCGCCCGACGCAAACACCAGGACGCCGGCCGCACCGGCCGCTCCCAGCCAACTCTTCACATGTCCCATCATGGGTTCCTCCTCACACTCTTCTCGTTGTTCCCCGCTCCTAGTAGGAGAAGGGCCAGACCCGGAAGTAGCTCCGGATATTGCGCCATAGCCTGTTGAGCCCCTCGGGCTCGACGATCAGGAAAAAGATGATCAGCCCGCCGAACACCGCGAGCCGCGTGCCGGAGATGACGTTGGCCAGCTCCGAATCGCTGAAGAACAGCGAGCCGACGCTTTCCAGCACCAGACGCAGCACGATCGGCAGGAGCGTGACGAAAATCGCGCCGAAAATCGAGCCCAAAACCGAGCCCAGCCCGCCGATGATGATCATGGCGAGGAAGTCGATCGAGACATTGAGCTGGAACTGCTCGTAATTGGCGATGCCGAGATAGTAGGTGTAGAGCACGCCGCAGACCCCGGCATAGAAGGACGACACGGCGAAGGACAGGAGCTTGTAGCGATAGATGTCGATGCCGATGATCTCGGCCGCGATGTCCTGGTCGCGCACGGCGATGAAGGCGCGGCCAATGCGGCTGCGCATCAGGTTCAGCGTCGCCACGATGGCGAGGATCGCGAAGAATAGCAGGAAGAAATAGAGACGGCCCTGCGTGTTGAGCACCAGGCCGAAAAGATCGGGCCGCGGCACCTGGATCGAGGCCTGCGCGCCGCCCGAGATCGCGGGCACGTGGTTGATCGTCCATTCGATGATGAGCTGGCCGGCCAGCGTGGCGATGGCGAGGTAGAGCCCCTTGATGCGCAGGCTGGGCATGCCGACCACGATGCCGATCGCCGCCGCCATCAGCCCGCCCGCCGGCAGGGTGATCCAGAACGGCAACCCGGCCCTCACCGCCAGGTTGGCGGCCGTATAGGCGCCGACCGACATGAAGGCACCGTGCCCGAGCGAGATCTGGCCGGTGTAGCCGACCAGGATGTTGAGCCCGAGCGCGCCCACGACGGCGATGAAGATCAGGTTCAGGATCGAGAGGTAGTAGTCGATCAGGAAGAGCGGCGCGATCACCACGAAGAACAGCGCCAGCGCCACAACCGCCCAGCGCGCGATCGGCAGCGGATAGAGCGCCATGTCGGCGGCGTAGGTCGTCTTGAAGACTCCGGCTTCGCGATGGAACATGACTAGACGCGCTCGATCTGGCGTTTGCCGAACATGCCGTAGGGCCGGATCATCAGGACGATGATCATCAGCAGGTACGGCGCGAAGTCCTTGGTGCCGCCGCCGACATAGGGGTCGAGGTAGCCCGCGGCGAGACTCTCGACGAGGCCGACGATCAGGCCGCCCAGCACCGCGCCGCCGATCGAATCGAGGCCGCCCAGGATCACCACGGGAAAGACCTTCAGACCGACGACGGCGATCTGCACGTCGACGCCCAGCATGCTGCCCCAGACGATGCCGCCCAGCGCCGACACGATGCCGGCCATCGCCCAGGCCAGGGCGAAGTAACGCTCGACATTGATGCCCATCGCCTGCGCCACCTGCTGGTTGTCGGCGACGGCGCGCATGGCCACGCCCATGCGGCTCTTCTTGAAGAACCAGCTGAAGCCGACGAAAAGCAGCAGGGCCACGCCCGCTCCAAGCACCTGGATCGGCGGCAGCGTGGCGGGGCCGATCACGATCGGATCGTCCGGAATCGGCAGCGGCAGCGCCCGCGTCTCGCCGCCGAAGATGATCGGGGTGAGCCCGCGCAGAACGGCAGCGAGACCGATCGTCGCCATGATCACGGCGACGATGGGGCGGCCCAGCAATGGGCGCAGCACCACGCGTTCCAGGCCAAAGCCGAAGCCGATCATGACGGCCAGCACGGCGATCACCGCGGCAATGGTCGCGAGGGCGGGAGCGATGTCCAGCCCCGCCACGACGGCGCCGATCAGCGCGGCCATCATCACGAACTCGCCCTGGGCGAAATTGATGGCGTCGGTCGCCTTGTAGACCAGCACGAATCCCAGCGCGATCAGCGAATACATCAGACCGATGGCGACGCCGCTCAGCAGGAGCGCGATCAGGAAGCCGAAATCGTCCGCCGACATCACGCCGCCTGCCGTGCCGGTTCGGCGGCAAGATCGTGGATGGCGATCTTCGAGGTCAGCGTCGACTTGCGGCCGTCCTCGAAGGTGATCTCCATGGTGACCTCGACCTCGCGACCGCCGCCGTAGAATGCATCGATCACGGCCGCGTACTTCTCGGCCACGAAACGCCGCCGCACCTTGCGCGTGCGGGTCATCTCGGCATCGTCGGCCTCGAGCTCCTTGTTCAGGAGCAGGTAGCGCTTGACCTGCTGCACGTCGGGCAAGCTCGCGTTCGCCTTGGCGATCTCATCGGCGATCATCGCGGCAACTTCGGGCTTGCGGCTGAGATCCATGAAGCTCGTATAGGCGAGCCCCCTTCTCTCCGCCCAGGTGCCGACGGTCTGCATGTCGATGGCGATCATGGCGACCACCATCGGCTTCTCGTGCCCGAAGGCCACGGCCTCGCGGATATAGGGGCTGAACTTCAGCTTGTTCTCGATGAATTGCGGCGCGAAGGCCGAACCGTCGGTCAGCTTCCCGACATCCTTGGCGCGATCGATGATGACGAGATGGCCCTGCTTGTCGAAGAAGCCGGCATCGCCGGTCTTCAGCCAGCCCTCGGTCGTGAGCGTGTCGCGCGTGATGTCGTCCTGCTTGAAGTAGCCGACGAACACGTTCGGCCCTTTCAGCATCACCTCGCCGCGATCGTCGATCTTCACGTCGATTCGAGGCATGGGGCGGCCAACCGTATTGGGATTGGCCTCGGCATCGTCCTGGCAGGCGATCAACGCCGACGCCTCGGTGGCGCCGTAGACCTGCTTCAGGTTGACGCCGAAGGAACGGAAGAACCGATAGGTGTCCGGCCCCAGAGGCGCGCCGCCGGTATAGCACCAGCGCGCGTTGCGCAGACCCAGCTGGTCGCGCACAGGGCCGTAGACGAAGATCTCGCCCAGCGCGAGGCCGAGCCGCTCGCCCATCGTGAGCGGCTTGCCATCGGCGCGCTTCAGCTCGCTGCGCTCGGCCAGCCCGCGGAAGTAATCGAAGATGCGGCGCTTGAGCGGCGAGGCATCGCCGCCCTTGACCTGCATCTGGGTCAGCATGTTCTCCCAGATGCGCGGCGGCGCCAGCGTGCCGTCGGGACCGAGCTCGCGCAGATCGCGCTGCACGGTCTCCGGACTCTCCGGGCAATTGGCCACGAGTTTGCCGGCCAGAGCCATGCCCAGCGAGAAGGCCGCGTCGCCGACCCACGCCATGGGCAGGTAGCTCAGCCAGTTGTCGCCCGGCTTCGTCTCGTTCACCTCGATGAAGGCTTCGGCCGCGGCGATCATGTTGCGGTGAGTGAGCATCGCGCCCTTCGGGTTGCCGGTCGTGCCCGAGGTGTAGGCGATCATGGCGATGTCGTCGGCGCGGCCCTTCGCGAGCTCGGCCGCATAGAACTCCGGATGCTGCTTCCCGAAGGCGCGGCCCGCCTCCATGACGCTCTCGTAGGAGCGCAGGATCGGATCGTCATAGCCCCACAGGCCGCGCGGGTCGTCGAACACGACCCAGCGCAGGTTGGGCAACTGGCCCTTGAGCGACAGCGCCTTGTCGACCTGCTCCTGGTCCTCGGCGACGATCACCGTCGTCTCGGCATGGTTCAGCACGTAGACGAGCTCGGAGGCGATCGAATCCTGATAGACCGGCACCGACATGCCGCCCAGCGCCTGCGCCGAAAGCTGGGCGACATAGAGCTGAGGGCGGTTGTCGCCGACGACGCTGAGCTTGCCGCCGCGCTCGAAGCCCATCGAGGCGAGCCCGAGCGCGAAGTCGCGGACGTGGTCCCGATAGTCCGACCAGGCGAGCGTCTGCCACACGCCGCGCGTCTTTTCGCGGATGCCGGCGGCCTTGGGGCTCTCCTGGGCGTTGCGTTCCAGAAGCTTGGGCAGCGTGTCGGTCTGGGCCGAATCGAGCAGGCTCATGTCCGTCCTCCGCTCTTGCCGAGATAGGCCTCGATCACATGGGGATTGCGCTGGACCTCGTCGGGCGTCCCCGACGCGATGCGCCGGCCGCGATCGAGCACGACGACCTTGTCGGAAATGTCCATGACCACGCCCATGTCGTGCTCGATCAGCACGACCGTGACGCCACGCTCCTGGTTCACGTCCAGGATGTAGCGCGCCATGTCTTCTTTCTCGTCCTGGTTCATGCCGCCCATCGGCTCGTCGAGCAGCAGCACCTTGGGTTCGAGCGCCAGGGCGCGACCCAGCTCCACCCGCTTGCGCAGGCCATAGGCGAGCGCCGCCGTCGGCAGCTTGCGCAGATCCTGGAGCTTCAAGAACTCGATGATCTCCTCGACCGCCTCGCGGTGGGCGATGTCTTCCTTCTGCGCCAGGCCCCAGTAGATGACGCTGGAGAGCACGCCCGCCTTCATGCGCACGTGGCGGCCGAGCATCAGGTTGTCGAGAACGGTGAGGCCGCTGAACAGCGCGATATTCTGGAAGGTGCGCGCCACGCCCAGCGCTGCGATCTGGCTCGGTTTCTTGTGCGTGATGTCGATGCCGTCGAGCGCGATGCGGCCCGTGTCCGGCTTGTAGAAGCCGGAGATCATGTTCAGGAGCGACGTCTTGCCGGCGCCGTTGGGGCCGATGATGGACAGGATGCCGCCGCGCGGCACCTCGAGCGAAATGTCCTGGCCGGCGGTGACGCCGCCGAACTTCTTGGACACGCCCTCGACCACGAGCTGGTTGTCGCCCTCAGGCGCCTCCTGGCGCCGGGCGGACATCCCCGCCATGAACCCTCCCTACACAGGTTCTGTCTTTTCGTTGGCCAGCATCATGCAGGGTCCCATGGGCGAAGGCAACAAATCCGCCTAGAATTAAGGGCCTTACAGGGGAACTGCGACATGCCGCGCCACATCGTCTGCCTGACATTCGACCACGATCATCTGTCGGGCTTCATCGCCCGGGGCCTGACCACGCCGACGGCCATATCGCGCGGCGAGTACGACATGGTGGTCATCCCCCGGCTGGTCGCGCTGCTGAAGAAATACGACATCAAGGCGACCTTCTTCACGCCCGGCCACACGATCGACAGCACGCCGCAGGCCGTCACGCCCTATGTCGAGGCGGGCCACGAGCTGGCCCATCACGGCTGGACGCATCGCCTGCCGGTCACAATGTCGCGCGACGAGGAAGAGGAAGAGCTGGTGCGCGGCAACAACTCGATCAAGCGTATCAGCGGCCAGACCGCGCGCGGCTATCGCTCGCCTGCCTGGGACCTGTCGCCCAACTCGATCGAGCTGCTGCTGAAGCACCGCATCCAGTACGACAGCTCGCTGATGGGCCACGACTACGACTGCTACTATGCCCGGCACGGCGACATCGTCGAGCTCAAGAAGCCGTTCATCCGCGGGCGCGAGACACGTCTGGTCGAGATGCCGATCAGCTGGTCGCTCGACGACTATCCGCACTTCGAATACATGCGCAATCCCAACGGCTCGATCCAGGCCGGCCTGATGAACGCCAACAACGTGCTGGAGAACTTCGTCGACGATTTCGTCTATATGCGCGAAGTCTGCCCCGACTTCGGCATCCTGACCTACACCTTCCACCCGCACGTGATCGGCCGCGGCCATCGCATGATGATGCTGGAGAAGCTGATCAAGAACCTCGCCGCCGGCGGCGCGGTGTTCATGAGCATGGAAGAAGCCATGAAGGAATGGCTGGCGCGCAAGGAGGCGTCGAAGGCGGCGGAGTGACCGCCCTTGGCGGTCATCCCGAGCCTTTGCGAGGGATCTTCAGGCTAGCGAAGGACCCTTCGCTGCGCTCAGGATGACAAAGGACCTCGGGCCACGCGTATCGCGCGGCAGATCGTGACCATCTTGCCGATGGCGTGATCGACGAAGGCCGACACGCTGCGCTCTATCTCGGTGCCGAGAGGCGGCCGGTCAGCATCGATGGCCCGGGCCAACAATCGCGCCCGCTCGCGGGCGTCGGCCCTGTTGGCGTCGATGGCGCGATCGAGCGTGCCGTCGGCGGCGACCGGCGCGAGTGCCGCCTCGATCCGGCGCAGGAACGCTGGCGCGTGAGCGAGATGACGGTACATGCTCGCCAGGATGATCTGCTCGCGATCGCCGAACCGGTTGAGGCGCAGCACCAGCGCCCAGGTCTCGGGGGCGACGTCTTCCCTCGTTGCAAGTTTGGGCAATCCGACATCGGGCGCCGGTATCCGCGGCCCACGCTCGGGCATGCCCTCGCCCGCTGTCTCGCCGCGCAACCAGGCGACCAGCGCGCCTAACGCAAACAGGTTCACGGTGTTGGAATGATCATAGCTGGCCAGCACGGCATCGACGCTTGCGGGCTCGGGTCCCGCCAGAGAGGCGAGCTGCGGCAGGCTCATGCCTTCGCGGAAGCGCTCGGCGGCCCGATCGGCCATGCCCTGCAGGTAAAGTGGCTTCACCGCGCTCCAGGCCCAGGGCAGCGCGCCGTCCATGGTCGCGAGATGGCGCCAGACGAGGTTGACGACCTGCACACCTATGGTGGCGCGGATGTCCTCGAACAGCCGCGCCGTCTCGCCCGTCGCCGCAGCCTCGGCAACGGCGGGGAAAGGATCGGCCACTAACGGCCCTTGAAGACGGGCTTGCGCTTTTCCATGAAAGCCGTACGGCCCTCGATGTAATCCTCGGACGCGAAGCAGTTGCCGACCAGCGTGCCGACATGGTGCAGGTCGGGATGGTTGTCCATGCGGGTCAGCTCCTGCACGGCGATCTTGGCGGCGTGCATGGTGAGCGGCGCGTTCTCGCCGATCCGGCGGCAATAGTCGTCGACATAGGAGTCGAGCTCGGCGTCCGGCACGACCCGGTTCACCAGGTTCATCTCCTTGGCTTCCTGGGCGCTGAACATGCGCGCCGTGTAGAAGATCTCCTTGGCGAAGGCCGGGCCCACGAGGTTCATCAGCGTGTGGATGCCCGTCGCACGGTAGCCGAGCCCGAGCTTGGCCGCGGGCACCGCGAACCTCGACTTGTCCGAGGCGATGCGGATGTCGCAGGTGAGCGAAAGCGCGAGACCGCCGCCCACGCAATAGCCGCGGATGCGCGCAATGGTCGGCTTGGGACAATGGGTGAGCCGCGAATTGGCGACCTCGCCGATCTTGTCGTAGTGCGCGACCTGCTCGGGCGTGTTGCGCTTGGATTCGAACTCGGAGATGTCTGCGCCCGAGACGAAAGCCTTGTCGCCCGCGCCGGTCACGACGATGACGCGGACGTCCGGATCGTCCTCGAAATTGTCGAGGATGACCGGGATCGCTTCCCACATGTCGACCGAGGTCGCGTTGTGCTTGTGCGGCTTGTTGAAGACGATGCGGCCGACGGGCCCCACCTTCTCCGCGATCATGTTGGGCGTGGGACTGATGTTCATGAGATCTCCTCTTCAATGGACCGCGGGCCTCCAGGCCCGCCTCATGATTCACGAGCGGGCCTGGAGGCCCGCGGTCCGAATGATCAGATGACGCCGCGCTGGCGGAAGCTCGCGATCGCCTTTTCGTCGTAGCCGAATTCCTTCAGCACCGAATCGGTGTGCTCGCCCTGCTCGGGCGTAGCGGTCCACTCCTCGACGGCTGAGCGGCTCATGTTGATGGCCTGGCCGATCACTTCCTGGTCGCCGAGCTTGGGATGCTTGATGTGCCGCGCCATCCTGAGGTGCTTGACCTGCGGATCGGCGAACATCTCGTTCATCTTGTAGATCGGGCCGGCGGGCACACCGGCCTTGTTCAGCTTCTCCACCGCCTCGGCGCTGGTGAAGGCTGACATCCGCTTGTCGATCTCCGCGTTCAGCGTATCGCGATGCTTGACGCGGGCCTTGGCCGTCGAGAAACGCTCGTCGGTCAGCAGTTCCGGCGCCTTGATGCTCTCGCAGAAGCGCTTGTAGATGTGGTCGCCGGACGCAGCGATGTTGATGTAGCCGTCGCTGGTCTTGAAGACTCCCGTCGGGATGCCGGTCGGGTGGTTGTTTCCGGCCTGGCCCGGTACGTCCTTGGCCAAAGTCCAGCGCGCCGCCTGGAAGTCGCACATCGAGATCATGGCTTGCAGCAGCGAGCTCGAGACCCACTGGCCCTCGCCCGACTTCTCGCGCTCCAGCAGCGCGATCAGGATCGCGATGGCGCAGTGCAGGCCGGCACCCACGTCGGCCACGGCGATGCCCGCGCGCACCGGACCGCCGCCCGGCTGGCCGGTGACCCACATGATGCCGCCCATGCCCTGCGCGATCTGGTCGAAGCCGGCGCGTTCGGCATAGGGCCCGTCCTGGCCGAAGCCCGAGATCGACCCCAGGATGATCTTGGGGTTCACCTTCTTCAGGCTCTCATAGTCGATGCCGAGTCGGAACTTCACATCAGCGCGATAGTTCTCGACCACAACGTCGGCCTTCTCGACCAGCTTCATGAAGACGGCCTTGCCCTCGGGCTCCTTGAGGTTGAGCGTGATCGAGCGCTTGTTGCGGTGCAGGTTCTGGAAATCGGGCCCGTGGCGCGGGCCGCCCATGTCGCCTTCTGCCACATGCGGCGGCATCTCGATCTTGATGCAGTTGGCGCCCCAGTCGGCGAAGTAGCGCACGCAGGTCGGGCCGGCACGCACCCGCGTCAGGTCGAGGACGGTGAAGCGGGAAAGCGGTCCTGCGGTCATCTGGGCACTCTGGTTGGTTGCTACTCCACACGTACCATGGCGGCGGGATCGATCTCCAGCCACACGCGCTGGCCGACCTCGAATATTGCGCTTGGCGCGGCCGAGACACGCAGCGCCTTCGTCTCGCTGAGCGGCTTGGCCTGGTAGTCCCAATATTCGCCGAGATAGGAGCGGCCGACGATCTCGGCCTCCACCGCGTTGCCGGCCGGCCGGCTGGTGCTGAGGCCGATCGACTGCGGGCGCAGCGAATAGGTGCCGCCGTCCTTCTGCACGATATTCGTGCGGCCGATGAAGCCCGCAACGAAGCGGCTCTTCGGCTTTGCATAAAGCACCTGCGGCGGATCGATCTGCTCGATACGGCCCTTGTTCATCACCACGATCCGGTCCGAGGTGACCATGGCCTCACCCTGGTCATGCGTGACGTAGACCGTCGTGATCTTGAATTCGTCGTGCAGGCGGCGGATCTCGAAGCGCATCTCCTCGCGCAGGTTGGCGTCGAGGTTCGAGAGCGGCTCGTCGAGCAGCAGCACCTCGGGCTCGACCACGATCGCTCGCGCCAGCGCCACGCGCTGCTGCTGGCCGCCAGACAATTCGGCCGGATAGCGGTCGCGCAGCGCGCGCATCTGGACGATGTCGAGGATCTTGTCGACACGGCGCTCGATCTCCGCCTTCGGCAGTTTCCGCACCTGCAGCCCGAAGCCGACATTCTCGCCGACCGTCATGTTCGGCCAGATGGCGTAGCTCTGGAAGATCATGGACATGCGCCGCCTCTCCGGTGGCACGACGCCCGAGGGCGACGAGATCACCTGCCCGTCCATCTCGATCGTGCCCTCCGAGGGCGGCACGAAGCCCGCGATCATGCGCAGGGTCGTGGTCTTGCCGCAGCCCGAGGGCCCCAGCAGCGAGACGAACTCGCCCGGCTTCAGCTCCAGCGAGAAATCGGCGACCGCCTCGACGTTGCCGTAGTGGCGCGCGACGTTCTTCAGGACGAGCTTGCTCATGTCGCGGTGCGCCTCAGCATGAAATCGCGGCCGATGGCGCGCTGGCCGATCCAGAGCATCGGCAAGGTAAGGGCCTGAAGGATCAGCGCCAGCGCCGCGAGGTATTCGAAGTTCCCCTCGTCGCTCATGTCGAAGATCATCACCGCCACGACCTTGGTCGTCGGCCCGTAGAGGAAGATCGCCGACGAGAGCTCGCGGGTCGCGGGGATGAACATCAGGAGCCAGGCGCCCAGCAGGCTGCGCTTCAGCAACGGCGCCACGACCCGTCGCATCGCCGTCATGCGGCTGCCGCCCAGCACGCGGACGGCCTCCTCCATCTCGGGATTGAGGCTGCGGATCGCGGCATTGGCATTGACGTAGCCGATCGGCAGGAAGCGCGTGGTGAAGGCCAGGATCAGCAACCAGGCCGTGCCATAGAGCGCCAGCGGCGGCGGCGCGTAGGCGGAGTAAAAGCCGATCGCGAGCACGACGCCCGGGATGACGAACGGCGCCACGCAGAGGAAGCCCAACCCGTCGGCGAAGGGGATCAGCCGGCGATTGACGATATAGGCCACGCCGACGGCGATGATCGTCGCCACCGTGGCGCTGGCGCCGCCGTACAGGAAGCTGTGGCCGACGGACGTCGCCGCCGTGGCATGCTCGAACAGCACGAAGTGGAAGTTCTTGAAGGTGAGATTGTCGAGCCCGAAGCCCCGGCCCCAGGCCTTGGCGAAGGCCGCCTGCAGCAGGAACATGTACGGCAGGAAGACGGAGAGCGTGGCGATCAGCATCGCGTAGCCGAACATCAGCCATCGGCCGCGGCCGAGCGCGATCGGCCGGCGCTCGCCGCCCTTGCCGGTCAGCGCCACGAAGCCCTTGCGGCGCGTCATGATCCGCTGCACGACGACCAGCGAAATGGTCACGACCAGCAGCGGCATGGCGTAGGCCGCCGCGACCTCGACGCGCACGGGATTGCCGAAGAACTGGAAGAGTTGCGTGGTCACCACGTTGAAGCGCGCGGGAATGGCGATCATCGCGGGCGAGGCGAAGAGCGCGATCGCTTCCAGGAAGCAGATGATCAACCCGCCCAGGATCGCCGGCATTGCGAGCGGGAGCGTCACGCGCCGCATGGTGCGCCAGGTCCCGGCTCCCAGGATGTTGGCGGCGTCTTCCATCTCCGATGAGACCAGCTCCAGCGCCGCGGTCGTGAAGATGAAGATGTAGGGATAGGAATAAAGCGCGATGACCAGGACGAGGCCGGGGAAGCTATAGATGTTGAATGGCCCCGACTCTGCGCCCGTCAGCATGACAAAGAGCTTGTTGAGCCAACCGGCATTCGGGCCAGCGAGCAGGATCCAGGCGACCGCGCCGGTGTAGGGCGGCGTGACGAACGTGGCGAGCACCAAGGTCCGGACAAGGCCGCGTCCCGGCATGTCGGTGCGCGACACGGCCCAGGCGAGCGGGATGGCGAACACGCCGGCAAGCAGCGCCGCACATGCGCCGAGCTCCAGCGAGTTGATCAGCGCCTGGACATAACGCTCGCGCCCGTAGGCCGCGGCATAGTTGGCGAAGGTGAAAGCGCCCGTCTTCTCCGACTTGAAGCTGGTCACCAGCAGATGGAGGAACGGGCTCACCACCAGGAACAAGAGGACCGCGATGATCGCGATCCACAGCAGCCAGGTCGGATCGAATCCGCGCGACCTGACCGAAGGCGTGGCCGCCGTCGGGAGCGCGCTGACCGTCATGTCAGTTGCCGAACGTGTCGCGCCACTGCTCGATCACCTCTGGGATGCCCTTGTCGATCTGCTCGTTGGTCGGATGGAACTGCTTCACCTCGGCGACCGGTTTCTCGCCCTTCGCCACCGGAACCTCGGGGCGCATCGGCACCGTGAAGTGCTTGACGTCGACCTGCGACGCCTCGACGGAGTAGAGAAACTCCATGAAGAGCTTGGCGGCATTGAGATGCTTGGTGCCCTTCAGGATCGCCGACGGCGCGATGATCAGGATGGCGCCGTCGCTGGGATAGGTGATCGCCAGCGGATTGCCGCGATTGGTGCTGTAGAGCGTCGAGCCATCGGCACCTGCCGCGACCTGGCGTTCGCCCGCGTTCAGCGCCGTCACCGTGTCGTTGATCGAGCGGCCGATCTGCGGCTTGTTCTTCTCCAGCTTGTCGAAATAATCCCAGCCGTACATCAGCTTCATGCTGAGCACCCAGGTACCGACGTAGCCCGAGAAGCCGGGATGGCCGGTCGAGACCTTGCCCTTCCACTTCGGGTCCAGCAGATCCTTCCAGCTCTTGGGGGCGTCCTCGGCCTTCACCTTGGAGCTGTTGTAGGTCAGCACCACGAAGCCGGCCGACGTCGTGTGGAAGTAGCCGTCGGGATCGAGATTGCGGAAGGCTTCGGCCGCCTTGACCTCGTTCTCCGGCGTGTATTTCTCGAGCTTGCCCTCGGCCTTGAAGCGCATGACATGACCGACATCGGTCGTCGAGAAGACGTCGCACTCGGTTTTGCCGGCCTTGAAGTCCTGCGTCGCGCGCTGATAGGCGACCTGCGCCGTCGTGCGGAAGACGTTGACCTTGATGCCGTAGAGCTTGGTGAAGGTGGCGCCCAGCTCCTCGGCGGCCTCCGACGTGTAGTGCGTCGTGTACCAGGTGAGCTCGCCTTCCTTCTTGGCGGCTTCCTCGAGCTCCTTCATGTCGGCGCGCGCGACCAAAGGCGCCGACGCAAAAGCACTGGCCAGGACAAGGCCCGCAAGCCGTTTCATTGGGTTCCTCCCGGAACATTGACGCTATTATCGTTGCCCGCGATACGATCACACCGAACGCAATGTCACAAGCACCGGGTTGGGCTGCCTATTACGAGAAGCTGCGCGATCGACCGCCGCGCAAGACCGTGCTGGCGGCACTCGACCGCTTCGACCCGCTGCCCGCCGATCCGCTGGCGATCGATCTCGGCTGCGGCGACGGCCGCGACGTGACCGAGATTTTGCGGCGCGGCTGGAAGGTGGTTGCCGTCGACGCCGAGCCCGAGGCTTTGAAGCAGCTCGCGAACCGGAACCTGCCGGACTCCGAGCGCATCACGCCGATCAACGCCCGCTTCGAGGAGGTGCCGTTGCCCATCGGCCTCCAGCTCGTGAATTCGAGCTTCGCCATGCCCCTGTGCGAGCCGGCCCGATTTCACGAACTCTGGGCGCGGATTGTCGAAGCCCTGCCTGCAGGCGGACGCTTCAGCGGCCAGTGGTATGGCGTCCGCGACTCCTGGAACGGCCGTTCGGGCATCACCTTCCTCGAACGCGCGGCGTCCGAGGCGCTCCTCGAGGGTCTCGACATCGAGATATTCGAGGAGGAAGAGGCCGACAGCGTCACCCCGCGCGGCAACCCCAAGCACTGGCATATCTTCCACATCGTGGCGCGAAAGCGATAAGCTGCGGGTCTTCCCCGGAGGATCCCATGGCCGTTGCCGTCACCGCCGAAATCGCGCGTCGCGCCGCTCACCTGGCCTGGACCGACTTCCCCGACGATCTCGTCGAGCGCACGAAGCAGTGCCTGCTGGATTGGTTCGCGGTAACCGTGGCGGGCGCGCAGGACGAGCTGACCGACATCCTGATTCGCGAGGCCATGGAAGACGGCGCCAAGGGCGCGGCGAGCCTGATCGGCCGGGCTGAGAAGACGCTTCCGTCGGCCGCCGCCTTGATCAATGGCGCCGCGAGCCACGCCCTCGATTATGACGACGTGAACTTCGCCATGCACGGCCATCCGACAGTGACGGTCGTTCCGGCGCTGCTGGCGCTCGGCGAGCAGAAGAAGGTCTCGGGGCGCCTGTTCGTCGAAAGCTTCGTCGCGGGCTACGAGACCGCCGGGCGCATCGGCCTCCTGGTCGATCCCACGCACTACACCAAGGGCTTCCATGCCACGGCGACAGTGGGCTCGTTCTCCGCGACTGCCGCAGCGGGCCGGATGCTCGGCCTCAGTGAGAAGCAGCTCGCGGTCGCCTTCGGCATCGCCGCCACCCAGGCCGCCGGCCTGAAGTCCAATTTCGGCACCATGTGCAAGCCGCTGCACGCCGGCACCGCCTCGGAGCACGGTTTGCGCGCCGCCCGCCTCGCCCAGAAGGGATTCACGGCGCGCGGCGATTCGCTGGAATGCGATCAGGGCTTCGCGTCCTCGCAGAGCGACACGCTCGACACCGACAAGGCGCTGGGCGAGCCGCCGCAGGGCTGGCATCTGCGCAACAACCTCTTCAAGTACCACGCCGCCTGCTACATGACGCACGCACCGATCGAATGCGCCAAGGAGATCCGGCTCAAGAGCAACTTCCCGCCGGAGAGGGTGAAGAAGATCGTGCTGCGGCTCGACGCCGCCGCCGACAAGGTCTGCAACATCCCCGACCCGACGAGCGGCCTGGAAGCCAAGTTCTCGCTGCGCCAGACCGTGGCCATGGCGCTGAGCGGCGTGAACACCGCGGCACTCGACTCGTACAATGCCGAGATCACGCAGGAGCCGCGCATGAAGGCGCTGCGCGACAAGGTGTCGTTCGACTTCCGGACGGATTGGCCGCAGCACGCGCTCGCCGAAATGGCGATCCAGCTCGACGATGGCACGATGCTCGAAGCCACGCACGATGCGGGCATTCCGTGGAGCGACGTCGGCAAGCAGCGTCGGGCCCTGGAGGCCAAGTTCGACGGTCTGGTGACGCCGGTCCTGGGCGCTGCCGGCACCAAGCGCCTGAAGGATTGCATCGAACGCGTTGACAGTCTCTCCGATGTGGGCGAGTTGGCGCGCGCGGGCACCAAGAGCCAGGAGCGTTGATGTCGGAGGATTTCAGGACCCGGGCGCGGCTTGTCCCCAAGGGCAACCGCTACGAGGACTTCGAGCCGGG
>DATJWN010000342.1:0-5410 GCA_035501235.1 Reyranella sp. | reverse complement strand
CCATTTGAATGGGGAGGAAAGACTCTAGGTGGGCGACAGGGCGAACTTGCCCATCAACGCGCGCAGGTCCGTCGCCGCCTCGAACGTCCACAGCGCCTGCAGCTGCGCGTCGACCTGTGCGGCGGGCCAGCGCTTGCCGACGTTGCTGCGGTACTTGCGCTCCATGCCGGCGCGATCCATCGGCTGGCCGGGAAAGCCCGGCATGTCGTCGACCTGGCGCGTGACGGTGCTGCCGTCGGTGAGCGTCGCGGTAAGGCGCGTCGGCGGCGCGTTGCCCTTGAACTTGGCGAAGCTGGGCTCTTCCTTGACGGTGATCTTCTGAATCAGCGTCAGGATCTTCGGATCCTTGAGCTTGGCCTCGGCATAGCTCTCGTTGGTGATGTCGCCATCGACCATGGCGCGCGCCGTGAGATAGGGCAGGCTGTGGTCGGCCGTGTCGCGATTCTGCGGCGTCCATTTCTCGGGATCGCGTCCGGCCTGCTCATAGCCGCGGCCGGTGGCGCCGATCTCGAGGCGGGCGATCCGGTCGACCGAGCCGATCTCCTTGATGAGTGCGAGGCCGGCCATGATGGCGGTCTGCCCGTAGACGACGGCGGGATAGGCCTTCACGCCGCACTCGTGGATGCGGAAGCCGGTGCCCGGCTTGCCGCCGAAGCTCTTGACATCGACCTCGACCATCGTCGCCACCTGATGGAACAGCCCCTTGCGGCCCTCGAAGATCGGCGCGGGCCCGCTGAGACCGCCGCGGGCGAGCTGGGTGGCGAACACCGCGTTGCGCGCGGCTTCGGCGTCGGAAAGCCCCTTCCAGTCGGAGTTGAACTGCGTGCGGGTCTGGCCCATGGGGATGTGATCGTTCAGGGCCAGGTTGACGGCCTCCACCAATTGCTCGTGCGGCAGCTTCATCAGCTTGCCCGCCGCCAGCGCCACGGCCGGCAGGCTGAACAGGGTCGGATCCCAGCCGCGCGGCAGGGCGTCGATGACGTCGATCAGCCGGCAGTTGACCTCGTAGGCCAGCACGATCGCCGTGATCGCGTCCCGGGCGCTCGCCTTCTCGGCTTCGGCGACGGCGAGGCAGGCGCCGATATGGTCGCTCGGATGGACCGCCCCCAGGGTGGGCGAAGCATAGGCGTCGTTGAGGTCGTAGTAGCGGATGGCCGCGCCATTGGCGAAGCTCGCGAGGTCGGGCGAGCTCAGCCGGCCGGTACCGAGCACGGTCGAGGAGCCCGCGGCCGGCGCCTGGGCGAGCGCGATCTGCCGGCAGACGCGCACCGGCCGTTCGTCGAGCGCCGCGATCGCGCAGGCGAACGAATCGACGATGTGCGACTTCGCCCGCTCGATCGTCGCGGCGTCGAGATTTTCGTAGCGCAGGGCGACGGCATAGTCGGCGAGTCGCGCGGCCAGCGGGCGAGCGCTTTGGGCGCCGAGTCCGGTCGGCACGAGAGCGGCGCCGGCGCCGAGCGCCAGCAGCTCGCGGCGTCTCAGGGCAGGCAAGAGAACACGGTCTTGTAGTTGATGCCGTCCATGCCCTCGACGGCCTGGCTGTAGCGCGCGCCCTTGCAGGTGCGCTCCATGATCTGCTTGGCCACGTTCTCCGCACGCCGGGCCTCGACCTCATCGTCGGGATTGATCACCATCGTCGCCCGCTGGACCAGCAGGCGCCATTGGTTGGGTGCGCCCGTGGGCCCGACGCGCACGGTGAACAGGCGGCCGTCCACCCTGATCTGCTCGGCGCTCGTGCCCTCGAGCGTGTCGACCTTGTAGCAACCGGTGACCAGCATCGCCGCAGCGAGCGCCGGTATCGCGAGCTTCATCGTTCATCCTCCCCGGTGGGGAGGTTACCACCGGTCAATCCTCGTTCGGAAGCGGTGCGCGCGCCCATCCTTCGAGACGCACGCCTTCGGCACGCTCCTCAGGATGAGGTCCGTTCTGTAGTGTCCTCATCCTGAGGAGGCGCGTAGCGCCGTCTCGAGGGATGGGGACACGCGCCGCGTCGGCGCTACGGCTTCTTGCTCATGTTCCAGAACACCGTGACCGGGGCCACGAGCGTGCCCTCGACCTTGGTGCTGAGGGCGAACGGCTGATACCACTGGCCGAGATTGACGTGCGTGGGATGCTCGACCCAGTACTTCTGCAGGTCGATCACGATCTGCTTCTGCTTGGCCGGATCGGTCTCCTTGGCGAACTGGTCGCGCATCTTCTCGATGGTCTCGTCGCACGGCCAGCCGAACATCGCCTTGTCGCAGGAGGCGTTGAAGAAGCCCGCCATCACCGGGTTGAGGATGTCGGCGGCGGCCCACGAGGTCATGAACACGTTCCAGCCGCCCTTGTCCGGCGGGTCCTTGCGCGTGCGGCGGCCGACCAGCGTCTGCCAGTCCATCGGCTGCACGTCGACCTTGAAGCCGGCGGCCTCGAGCTGCGCCTTGGCCACGGGCGCGAGGTTGGCCAGGATCACATTGTCGGTGGCCTGCATCATCACGACCGGCGTGCCGTCGTAGCCCGCCTCCTTCAGGATCTCCTTCGCCTTGGCGGCGTTCTGGTTGAGGACGTCCTTCATGCCTTCTTCGGTGGCGAGCGGCGTGCCGCAGACGAACATCGGCTTGCACACCTTGTAGTATTTCGGATCGCCGATCGTGGCCTTGAGGAACTCCTCCTGGCCGATCGCCACCGAGGCCGCGTAGCGGATCTTCGGATTGTCGAACGGCTTGAAGAGCGTGTTGAAGCGCAAGACGTCCTGGTTGCCGAGCGGATTGTAGTCGAACAGCTTGACGTTCTTGTCCTTGGCGAGCAGCGGCAGCATGTCCATCGCCGGCGATTCGATCATGTCGACCTCGCCGTTCATCAGCGCCGACGCCTGGGTCTGCGGGTCGGGGATCCAGATCCATTCGATGCGGTCGACCTTGGCGATCTTGGCGCCGGCCAGGCCCGAGGTCGGATCGGAACGCGGCTTGTACTTGGTGTTCTTGACGAACACGACCTTCTCGCCGGGCTTCCATTCGCTGGCGACGAAGACGAAGGGACCCGAGCCGATCACGTCCTCGACCTTGATCTGCTGCATCGGGTCGGTCTCGGCGGTCTTCTTGGGCATCATGAAGGCCACGTTCGAGCTGGGCTTGCCAAGGGACTCCAGCACCAGGCCGTACGGCTCCTTCAGCTTCATCTTGAAGGTCTTGGCGTCGACCGCCTCGAAGCCCGTGACTTCGCCCAGGAGCTTCTGGCCCATCGAATCGCGCGCGCCCCAGCGCTTGATCGAGGCGATGCAGTCCTCGGAGGTGACCGGCTTGCCGTCGCTCCAGACCAGCCCGTCGCGGAGCGTGAAGGTCCAAGTGAGCTTGTCCGCCGAGACGTCGTACTTGTCGACCATCTGCGGCTTCACCTCGAACTTCTCGTCGACAGCGAAGAGGACGTCCCAGACCATGTAGCCGAAGGCGCGCTGGACGTAGGCGGTGGTCCAGATCGGATCGAGGATCTTCACATCCGAGTTCATCACCGCCTTGAGCGTCTGGGCGCCCGCCGGTGCGGCGCCGACAGCCACCGCCAGGGCCGCCGCCGCGATGAATTTCCTGAGACCGCGCATGGAAAAGCCTCCCTCGAAGAACCTTCATCCGCTTGAAGCAAGAAGCGAGCCGACTTATGCCGAATTGTAGCAGGCCAGCGTGCTGCGCCGGTCTTGTCTTTTCCGCACCGTGCGGCGCCCGCGCTTCGGTCGCTTCGCGCCCTGCAGCGCTACACGCCGCCGGGAAGATGCGCTAACGCGCATCTTCCTTGATCATGGCCGCACCCTTCTCGCCGATCATGATCGTGGGGGCGTTGGTGTTGCCGGTCGTCAGAGTGGGCATCACCGAGGCGTCGATCACGCGCAGGCCCTGGAGGCCATGCACCCTGAGGCGCGAATCGACCACGGCCCGCGGGTCCTCGCCCATCTTGCAGGTGCCAACCGGGTGATAGAGCGTGTTGCCGAACTTGCGCGCGTAGTCGAGCACCTCGTTGTCGCTCCGGATGTTGGGGCCGGGCGAGCTTTCGCCCATGCTGTATTGCTTCAGCGCCGGCTGGTCGAAGATGCGACGCACATGGCGCGTTCCGCCCAGCAGCGCGAGCTCATCGGTACGCGTGGTGAGGTAGTTGGGCTTGATCGCCGGCCGTGCATAAGGATCGGCCGAGGTCGCCATCACCGTCCCGCGGCTGTCGGGCTTGACCACGCAGACCACGCAGCTCATGGCCGGCTTGTCGTCGAGCTGGCCGAACTTCAGCGTATTGGTGCTGCCCGGCGTGAACAGGAGCTGCAGGTCGGGCGAGGCCAGGCCCTCGCGGCTGTCGCAGAAGAGCTGTGCGGTGGTGACGCCGAAGGTGAGCGCGCCCTTGCCCTGCAGGAAGAATTTCGGGATCTCCGGCAGGTAGCCCGGGAACTTCGCGAGCTCGTTGACCGTGCGCGCGCCCTGCACCCGATTGACCACGCGGATCACATAGTGGTCGACCAGGTTGGCGCCGACGCCGGGCAGGTCGTGCAGCACCGGGATGCCGAGGCTCTGCAGGTGTGCCGCCGGACCGATGCCGGAGATCTGCAGGATGTGCGGCGAGTTCACCGCGCCGCCGCAGACGATCACTTCGCGGTTGGCACGCACGATCGTCGTGTTGCCGCCGCGGATGAATTCGACGCCGACGCAGCGCTTGCCTTCGAACAGGAGCTTGCCGGTCTGCGCCTCGGTCTCGACCCTCAGGTTCGGCCGCTTGCGGGCTTCTTTCAGGAAGGTCTGCGCCGTCGAGCCGCGCCAGCGGCCCTTTCTGGTCATCTGCGAGTAGCCCACGCCATAGCGCTGCTTGCCGTTGAGGTCGGGATTGAAGGGGAAGCCCGCTTCCTGCGCTGCTTTCACGAACTGGTGCGTCAGCGGCAGGATGGTGCGGTAGTCCTCGACCTTGAGCGGGCCGTCCTGGCCGCGCACCTCGGGATCGCCCTTCTGGGCGTAGGTCTCGGCCTTGCGGAAGTAGGGCAGCACGTCGTCGTAGCTCCAGCCGCGGCAGCCCATCTGCGCCCAGCCGTCGAAGTCGGCGGGCGCGCCGCGCACATAGAGCATGCCGTTGATCGAGGAAGTGCCGCCGAGCGTGCGGCCGCGCGGCCAGTCGATGCGGCGTTCGCCCGAACTCGCCTCGGGTTCGGTCGTGTAGTTCCAGTTGACCAGCGGATTGCGCAACAGCTTGCGCATGGCGGCCGGGATGTGGATCCAAGGGTACCAGTCGGTCGGCCCGGCCTCGAGCAGGATGACCGAGGCGCCCGTTTCCGACAGACGAGACGCCACCGTGCAGCCGGCCGATCCGGCGCCCACCACCACGTAATCCGCTTGCATGCGTTTCCCCTCGATCTTCTCCTCCCCATTCAGATGGGGAGGTGTCAGCGTCTTACGCTGACGGAGGGGTC
>DATJWN010000341.1:0-47407 GCA_035501235.1 Reyranella sp. | reverse complement strand
TCTTCCATCGCGTTGAAGACGGCGGTCGGCCAGTTGCTGACCCGAGAATTCAGCCCGCCGCCCGGCGTCACCAGCAGCGGAAAGCCGGAGCCGGTCTCCTCGTAGCGAATGCGGACGTCCCCTCTTTGATGGATCGGCATCGAAATTTCCCTAAAACAGACCGGCAGGCAGTCTACTCGAGTCCCGTGTTCGATTCGATGCGCGAACGAACCTATTCGATATGTCCTCCCGCTCTGCGGCGCAAAGCCTGAACCAGGAGGCAATACAGGCCGTTGAGGAGATACCAGGGAGCACACAAAAGGCGGCGCCACAGAATGACCCGCCGCAGCCGCGCAGCGCGATGAGAAATGGCCGGCCAGTCCGGTTCGCCCTCGAACGGCCTGGCGTCCTTCCAGAATTTTTCGGTCTCGGAAGGCAAGCGCGCCCGCCGAAAGCGAGAGATCGCCGATACGCTCCCCGCCCCTTGATAAAGACGCTCGAGTACAGGCTCGGGGTCATACGGGCCGGCGAGCCAGCTCTCATAGAACTTGTATCGCCGCAGGGGCAGCGGTTCGCCCGCATCCCACCGGCGATGCGATGCATGCTGATCGTAGAGGGTTTGCCCGAGGTCGTTCCGGCTCTCCTGCAGGAGATCGACTTCAACCAGCGGAAACAGCGGGAGGACGCGGCCGAAGAGGGAAAGAGCCGGCCGAATGACGAAGTAGCGATCCGCCCAGCGTTCTTCCACTACCAAGCCGGACTGATCGAGCGCCGCCGCGACCTTGGCCCGAAAACCGGGCCCTTTCCCGACGACAAAGAGATCGGCATCGATATCCCAGGGAAGCAGGCCCTGCAGACGTACGGATCCCGGCGGACAGCCGTGATGGATCGTGTAGGAGACGCCCTCCAGTTTCGAAGAAAGGCACGCCAACGTTCGTTCATCGAATGCATGACTCCGGCTCGAACCCCGCCGCTTTCATCCGCGAAATGCCGACGAAGCCTGTATGGCAGGCCACACGACGTCGCGGACCCTGTCATACATCCGTTCGTCGTCGACTTCGCCCCAGAGCAGACCGTCGATACGCAGCAGCTCGACCGGAGCGGTAGCCGCAGCCCCGCTCAGGCAGGCCTCGTAGGTGACCATGGCGTCGGCGCTTTCGGTCCGCCGGATCTCGGCGAGCAGTTCCGTGCGCAGCGCCTCGCCAATGCGCACCAGACCGACCAACTCGCCGAAGGGAGCATCTCTTCTCTCCGACCGGTTCTTCGACATGCCGGCAAGCAGGGCGGGGGCGCTCGCGTCTTTCGCCCAAACCCAGACTTCGTCTCCGGCACCGGTCGGCCCGGAGGTCAGCAGGCTCGAGTCCGAGGAATGGCGCAGCAGCGTGTCGAGCCCCTTCTCCTGCCAAAGAATGTCGGACTCCAGGAGAAGCAGCGGACCTTCGGCGCGCTCCAGGCCGACCGCCAGGCTGCGGCCCGTGCCATGGCTCTCGAAGTCCGGATTGAAGACCGTCCGCACGCCGACACCGAGCCGTGAGGCGAGTGCGTCATATTGCTCGTGAAGGTGACCCGTGACGATCGTGATGTCGGCGATGCCCGCCGAGCGCAGGAGCGTGATCGCCCGCTCCATGAGGGTCGTCTCCCCGACCCGGAGAAGTCCTTTGGGCAACAAACGCCCCCGCGCTCCGAGCCGCATGCCCCTTCCGGCAGCGATGAACACGGCCCGCTTGATCAACCCCAACGGCCTCTTCTCCCGATATGCCCGCGATTGGACAATATCCAAGCCCTATAGCATCTTGCCCCTGCAACGGGCGAACCACAGGAACGGCGACGCACTTGGGGCGACACGGCGACGGACGACGCAATGGCGGATGAGGTCGGAAACGATACTGTCATGACGATCGGCGAGCTTCGGGCGGTCCGCAACATTTGCGTTTCAACCGGGGAATGGCCGGCCGCCTGCGACGCAGCCCTGCGCATCCTCTCCCTGTCGGACGCTGTCCCCGAGGATTTCCGCATCGCCAGCGGTGTCCTCGGCCAGACCGGCCGCTTGAGCGAGGCCCTTCCCCATGCCGTGCGGGCGTCAAGGGACTGCCCCGACAATCTCGAGTTCGCCGTGCATGCCGGCTGCATCGCCAATCATTGCGGCGACTACAGGGGCGCCATCACCCTCTTCCTCGGCGCGGTCGCGCTGGATGATGCCAACCCCGAGATCTATCACCAGCTGGCCTATGCCTCCGACCAGCTCGGCGACCTGCAGACCGCCACGGAGCTCGCTCTCCGCGCGTTCCGCCTCGACCCGCATACGCAACATCGCGGCATGATGGCGGCCCATCTGCTCGCCAAGCAATACCGCTTCGACGAGGCGGCCCGCTTGCTCCGCCAAGTCGTCGAGCAGGTCGACGCCTCGTCCTACATCTACCATGCGCTGGCCTACTATCTGGACCAGCAGCGCGACTTCGCCGGCGCCCTCGAGGCGATCGATCGCGCGATCGCGCTCGATCCGTCGAACGCCGAGTATCATGCCAAACGCGCCTTCGCGCTGCTCGAGCTTGGCCGCAAGGAGGAGGCGGACGCCGCGCTCGAGCAGGCACGCAGCCTCGCTCCCGACAATCTCTCCTATCTGCGCCATGCCGTGTCGATCCTTGCGGAGAAGGACGAGTTCGAGCCTGCGCTGCGCTACAGCGGGCGGCTCATCGCCGCGAGACCGGGCGATGCGGAATTCGCGAGCTGCATGCGCCACCTGCTGGAAACGCAGGCGCTGCACGTGTCGAGCCTCAGCTACGCCGAGATCGCGCTTCTGAAGGCCCAGGCGCCGCCTCGGCCGTCGCGGCCTGCGCCCCGGCTCCTCACGGGCTGGCTCAACCAATGCCGCACCATCGCCGCCCTCACCCTGCGGGACATCCGCGGCCGTCATGCCGAAAGCCGGCTGGGATTCTTCTGGGTGCTCATGGAGCCGATCGTGCATATCGGCGTCCTGGCCATCGTGTTCCAGTTCACCATGCACGGCCGTCCGCCGATCGGTGACGACTTCTTCCTGTTCTATTTCACCGGCGTGATGCCGTACCTTTTGCTCAACCATCTCATCATGAACGTGGGGGCGGCCAGCCGCGCCTCGCGATATCTGATGCAGCTCTCGACGGTCACGCCGATCGATCTGTTCTTCTCCCGGGCGATCGTCGAAGTCTTCACGACGGCGGTGATCTTCCTCCTCTTCTCGGGTCTTTTCCTTTTGGAAGGAGTCGACGGCCTGCCGCGCGCGCCGGAATGCGTGCTCGGTGCCTTCGCGATCACCTGGATGCTGGGAATGGGCATCGGCCTGATCTCGGCCGCCCTGCACGAGTGCGGCGTCGCCATCGATCCGATCCTCGGCGTCGGCATGCGTTTCCTCTATTTTTCATCCGGAATCTTCTATGTCCCCGGCAACATTCCCCTGGCCGCCCGGGACATCATGGTCTGGAACCCGTTCCTCCACGTCGTCGACCTGATGCGCGTCGGATATTTCCACGCGTACGACCCGTCATGGCTCGATCTGTCCTATGCCTTCGAGGCCTCGCTCCTGTTGTTGCTGATCGGTCTCGCGGCCGTGACCGCGCTCAGCCGGCAGATGCGGGTGACGCGATGATCGAGTTCGCCAATGTCTCCAAACGATACCGCACGCCCTTCGGCACGCGAACGATCCTCGACAGGGCGAGCTTTGCCTTCGATGCGGGACACAATTACGGCATCCTGGGCGGCAACGGCACCGGCAAGACGACCTTGCTCCGCATGATTGCCGGCGCCGAGCATCCCAACGGCGGCGAGATCCGGCGGTACACCAGGGTTTCCTTCCCATTGGGTTTCGGCGGCACCCTCCACGGCAACCTGTCGGGGCGGCGCAATGCCTCGTTCCTCGCCCGCATCTACGGCGCGGACACGCGCCAGGTCGAGGAATTCGTCCAGGATTTCTCCGAGCTCGGGGCCTATTTCGACCTGCCGATCGCGACCTATTCGTCGGGCATGGTGGCCAAGCTCGCCTTCGGCATCAGCTTCGCGCTCGATTTCGACGTCTATCTCATCGACGAAGCGACCGAAGTCGGCGATGCCCGGTTCCGCCAGAAGTGCGCGCGCTTTTTTCGCGAGCGCATCGCACGCAGCGACATCATCATGGTCTCGCACAACAGCCAGACCATCCGCGCCTATTGCGACCGCGGCGGCGTACTGATGGGCGGCCGGCTCGAGCTTTTCGATTCGATCGACGAAGCGATCATGGTCTACAAACGCGTGCTGGGGGCCGTCGATGGCTGAGACGCCGGTCGAGGAAGGTCAAGTCACCGGACGCCTGTTGAGCCGGGTGGGCCAGCTCATCCGTGTCGATCGCGAAAGCAAGAGCGTGGTCGCCGAGAGTGGTCGCCGCGAGCCGATGGAGCTGCGCGGCGAACCTGTCGAGGCGACGCCGCTCGGCATGAACGGCTGGATCTCGCCGGTCGGCCATCCCAGCCTGGCCTGGCGTTGGATCCGGCGCTCGTTCTATCTCGTCGTCATGCTGCCCATGCTGGCCATGGCCGGCTATACGCTGCTCTGGGCGACGCCGCGCTACACCTCGGAGTTCAGGGTCGCGGTCCGTGCCGCCCAACCGAGCAAGAGCATCTCCGACATCGGCGAGGTCTTCGGGCTGGGGGCGCCGTCGCAGACGACCAACGATGCCAATGCGGTCGTCCAGTATCTGCACAGCCGCAGCGCCGTCGAGGCGATCGAGAAGCGGTATCCGCTGCGCGAATCGTTCGTGTCGGACAATGTCGATTTCTTCACGCGCTTCCACGGGAAGCCGGACATCGAGGCTTTGACCCGCCATTGGAACAGGCTGGTGGAATCGTTCTACGAAAGCTCGACCTCGACCATCGTGGTGCGGGTGAGCGCGTTCTCTCCCGCAGATGCGCTCAAGATCGCAAACTACCTGCTCGCCGATTCGGAAGTGCTGGTGAACAGCCTGTCCTCCCGGGCGCGCGACGATTCGGTCGCTTTCGCCCAGGAGGAGGTCAACAAGGCCGAAACCCGCCTGACCGCCATCAGCCGGCGCTTCCAGGAGCTGCAGGAAAAGGAAGCGATGTTCGACCCCATGAAGGCCGCGGAGGCGAACATCAAGCTGGCGAGCATGCTCAGGGAGCAGATCGCGCAGCGTAACGCCGAGCTCGCCACCATCCAGCCGTCGCTGGCACCGGACTCGCCCTCCGTGGTTGCCCAACGACGGATCATCGCCGCCCTGAGGCAGGAACTGGCCAAGGTCGAAGCGCAGGCGACCGGCGGCGTTGCAGCGGCGAAGGAAAGCGGCGATCGACCGATCTCGCATGCCATGACGGCCTTTCAACAGCTGATCGACGAGCGAACCTTCGCGGAGAAGGCCCATTTGAGCGCGCTGACGTCGCTCGAAACGGCGCGCGCAGAGGCCAATCGACAGCAGGTCTATCTCGCCGTGGTCGTGCCTCCGGGCCTGCCCGAGGAAATCGACTTCCCGCGCCCCTTGCGGCAAATCGGATTGACGGCCGCGATCGCTACCGTCATCTGGCTGGTCGGCCTTCTCGGGGTCTACTCCATCCGCGAGCACATGTGACGGCTCAGCCGCGGCCGCGCGCCGTATTCGCCTCGCGGTACATCGCGCGATTGGTCTCGGTGTCGTAGGCGCGCGAGCGCGTCTGCGGCGGAAACGCCGGCCGGGCCTGCAGGCGTTCGGCGAGCTCGATGTGGTTGCCGATGTCGAACATCTCGATGGAATTCGGGAAATACCGGGCGAATTGCAGGAACGCCGCGTTGTGCGCCGCGATGATGCGTGCGCCTACGTCCAGGGCGATGCTGATCGCGCCCGACGCCGACTGTCCGACCTCGAGATAGGGCATGACGACCGCATCGCAGAGGCACATGGCCCGCGCGAAATCCTCGTCCGTCTGGGCGCCGAGGAAGTGGATCCGCCCCGCGAGACTGTTCGGATTGACGATGGCCTCGCGCTGCTTGTCTTCCGGCAAGGTAATGTTGACGTGCAGGTTGCCTCGGACGACGTCGGCGATCGACGAATCGACGTCGGCGATGTCCAAAAGCTGGCGGATGTAGGGGTTGATCTCCTGGTACTTGCGGATGTCGTTGGGATGCACGCTGCCGAAAATGACCAGGTGATAGTCCTCGGGCAGGAAGCGCAAGGTCCGCACTGTCGTCTCGAATCCCTTGTACTTGGAGAGGAAGCCGAAGGTTCCGATGATCTTCGCATCGGACGGCAGTCCTTCCATGAGGGGGAAGTCGGCTCGCGACGACCGCGACCGCAATTGCGCCGCCTCGGCCGGCTTCAGGAACACCAGCGGGTGATCGTAGACGTTGGGCAGACGCTGTCCGTGCCGCAGGATCTGCGCATCGCGCTGCGTGTGGGCGATGACGTTGACCGTCTTCTTGCGCGACGCGGCGCGCAGGCTCCGATGGACGCCGTCGAACAACCGGGAGTCGGCGCGATAGTCCGTCAGGACCTTCCACGCATCGCCCACCCAGAAGCGCTTCAGATGATTGAAGAAGTCCTCATGGCGAAAGGGCGCCCTCTGGAGCACGGTATGAAACGTGACGGACAGGGCGGGCGCGGCATCGACGATCCAGCGGAATCGCCGAAGGATGTCCTGCGGCCTGCTCCCAAAGGTGCCGAATTCGAACTGTATGTTGACGCAGTCGAAGGTCGCGGCCCGCGCGCAGAACTCCTTCACCATCGCGTCGGCAGCGGCCGACAAGCCGGGATTTGTGGCGCGCATGAAGAGCTGGTTCAGGTCGAAGATCTCGATGTCGAAATCGTCCTCGATCTGCTTCACCAGCGCCCGCGTATACCCCGCTATTCCGCAATGAGCATCGTAGGTGCTGACAATGGCAAGGCGGGGCTTCGTCAAGTTCGTCTCGTCAATTCGCTCGGTCTGCCTGACGCCGCTGCAATACGGTCGCCGATCCGCAGCACACATTGATCTATCGCAAGCGAAGATAGCTCGACCGGCCTCGACTTTGCATCACGTTCTTGCAAAGTAACCGCATGGATGCCTGGTCTTTCCCGCTGTTGGGCGCATCGGCCGTGCTGATTGGCCTGCATGTGCTTACCTGCCTGGTCGCCGGGCTTCGATTGCGGACCGCGCCTGTCGCGGTCGCGAAGCACGAACCGATGACGATCGTCGTCTCCATCGCCGGACTCGACGCCTTCGAAATGGACGCGGCTTTCTCGGCCCTGGCTTTGGCAGGACCTACGGTCGAGCTCGTCTTTTGCGCCTACGACGAGGCGGAGCCGGCTGTGATCGCCTTGCGCCGGCGGCTGGCGTTCTCTCCGGCCATGAATGTCCGGGTCTGCATCGGGCGGCGACGGTGGTCGCGAAATCCCAAGCTGGACAATATCGAGAAAGCCTTCGATCTGGTGCGGACCGAATTGGTGGTGTTCGCCGACGGCAACGTCCGCCTGCCCCTCGACTTCCCGGACCGCCTTCTGGCCGAGTGGAACGACACGACCGGCGCCGTCACGTCTCCGCCCCAGGCCGCGAACCCTGAAGGCTTCTGGGCGGAGGTCGAGTACGCCATGCTCAATCCCCTGTTCGCGCGCTACCAGATCGTCTCGGACTGGCTGGGGGCGGGATACGTCCACGGCAAGGTCTTCATGATGCGCCACTCGTTCCTTGCCGCCCATGGCGGGATGAAGGCGCTCGACGGCGAGCCGATCGAGGATGGTGCCGCCACGCGGCTCGTGCGCGCCGCCGGGCAGCGCATAAAGCTGACCCGGCGACTCTTCGAGCAGCCACTCGGCCGGCGTCTCCTCGCCGACGTGTGGCAGCGCAACCTGCGCTGGGCGCAGCAGCGGCGATACTGTTACCCCGTCGTGTTCGTCTTCGAGCCGCTGATGACCGGCCTGCCTGCACTCGCCCTGGCGGCTTCGGGCGCCGCGGTATCGGGCGTGTCCGTGCTTCCCGTGGTCATCGCGACGTCAGTCCTGTGGTACGGCAGCGAGGCGGTGCTGGCGCTTCTGGCCGGCTGGGAGTGGCGGCCGCGTTCGGTCGTTGCCGCGATGACGCGCGACGTCCTGGCCATTGGCGTGTGGTGCGCCGCCTGGTTTCGGACGGCCTATGTCTGGCGCGGCCAGCCCGTCAACCTCTCCGACGCTCCTACAGCTTGACGAACGCCGCGCAGCCGGCACGCTCCTCCTCCTGGGAGACCGCGACGACATCGACCAGTCTGCAGCTTCCCATCAGCAACTCGAGCGCGGGAGCCGTGGACGTCCAGTCGATATCGTCGAAGAGGACAACTCCGCCGGACGGCATCTTGGCGAGAACGGCAGCGACGTCCTGTGCCGCGCCGAGCGTCGAATGACCGCCATCGATATGGGCGAAGTGGATCTCGTCGAGAGTGGCGATCGCGCGATTCGACGCCGTTTCCAGCAACCGGATATAGGGATGGAGATCCTCTTCGACGATGTAGGCGAGGAAGGCCCGCTTGACCTGGGCGAAGTCCAACGTGGCCCACCAGAAATCGTTGGCCAGCGTCGTCCGAAACGCCGTCGCCGGCTCCGCCGACCAGCTTTCGATGCCGACCACTTCGCCGAATTGGTTGTCCCTCAAGCCAAGCGCGATCGGCACGATCGATCGGCCACCGAAAATCCCGATCTCGACCGCCTTCTCGGGCCGGTGCCTCCGCACGAGCGTGTAGAGCAGCACGGCCTTGTCATAGGAGCACCAGCCCTTCAGACGACGCGGCAGGCCCTTCAGCAATTCGAGGCTGGCGGCAGGAATGAGCGCTTCGCAGCCGGCCGCCTTGAACCTCGTATGCACCAGTCGCGGATCGTAGGTCTGCCACCCGTAGTGGCCGAAGAGATGCCGGCAGAGATCGCCGACCGTGTCGCGGATGAATGCCAGAGCTGCAGCCTGCCCCGGATGTTCCAGCACGACGAGGGACTTGTCGCCGTCGAGTGCGACCAGCAGCGCGCGAAGCCTGGACAGGCAGTCCGCGATGCGCTCGTCGTTCACGACTTCCGCGGCCACCAGGGCGCGCACGCCTCCGATGAAATCGACCATGGTCTCGAAAGCGGCTGGCGGCGGCGCGATCTCGCATATCTCGAAGGCCATCCGGAGCATCTCGTTGGCCGCCTTCAGCAGGCTCGCCTGCGCATGGACCTCCTGCGGGAACAGCCGCAATCGCCGATACGCGCGGCCGAATTCCAGCATCGCCACTCGAATCGGCCGATCGAGCCGCTCGAAGTAGGCATCGTGACTGAGCATCTAGTCTTTCTCTTGAGATGGCGAGATAGCGGTTCCATTCACTCCGCTCGCGAGCGAATGGCGAACTTCCTGGCCGAGATAGAAGCACGAGAATTCCAGACGAACAACTTCGTCCGCAGATGCGATTCCCGATAAGAATAATCTGAACTCGAGGAAGAGTTCATCAAAGCCATACGGCCAAGCCTGCGCCGGGACGGACAGGGCGTGATCGGCGGCCTGGCATTCCTCCGAGACTGTGATCCCGACTATATACTTGTTGCCCACGCCAAAAGCCGTGACCGAGTTCAGCAACGTCCCGTCCGACACGAGGACCGATCGCAGGTTTCCGACAAGCTGTAAGGAGGGATCCAGTTTCCGCGCCTGCTGTCCGCGAAAACGCACGCAAAGGACGGCGCTCGGATCGAGAGGCAATGGCCCCCTGAGCTCGATCTCGAGGACGGGCCGATGGTCTCGCTGACGCCATTGCGCCAACACAGCCAGATCCTGAGGCGGCCCCGGCCACAAGTGGATTTCCAGGGCGACCGGAACCTGGAAGTCCCGGTGCCATCGCTCGCGAAGGATGAGGTCATGGTGCGGCGTTGAAATCAGCTGCCGCCGGGACGTTGCATGCAGCAACAGATTGGACGCGTTCCAATGGCGTCCGAACGACCCGTCGCCCATGGCCCAGATCAAGTCCGAGCCGTCGATCCGGGATCCCGGCGTTTTCAGCGTCGGGTGCAGATACTCGACGATATTCGCCGTTTCGAGCGAGGCCTCCGATGACGCACCCGCGCGAGGGGCGGGCAGCCCAACCTGGCGATCAAGGACATATGTCCGCCAAGCCATGTGTCGCAGCAATTCCAAATTCAGAATCGAATTGATCCACTTTCGCTTCCGTCCTATCCGCAGGTTCGATTTCTTCAGCCAGTGACCGACTGACCAACCCGACAGGCCGTTGCGCCGCCGCCGCGCAGCCACCTCGACTATCAGCCACTTCATCATGTCGAACGTTGGACGCGTGTTGAAATGAACCAGCGGCTTCCTTCGATTGTCGGACCGGACATCCTTCAATTCGCCGATCCAATAGATGGGATATGGCTCGCGAACCCGCGTCATTCCCAACCGGGCACCAAGCACGCCCAGGACAATCTCGTCGCCGGGTCCCGTGAAGGGCTTCGGACTTGTTTGTGCCAAGCTGCTGAGCCAAAGCGCCATGCAGTCGCTGAAAAACCGGCGCCCGACATTCCGCTCGAACACGAACGCTCCGGAATGATTCTTGAAGTATCGATCGAGGCCGAATTCCCGCGCGGACTCCAACGGCCATCCGTTGTGCAGGACCGGCGATCCGCCGGGTTCCCGGAACGCCGACGATGGGAGGTGCTCCCCGAGCATTGCAAGGTCGACACGCTCGGCGTCGGCAAGCAGGGAATGCAACGAGGCACATGCGATATTGTCGGCGTCCAGAAATACCGTTCGAGCAAAGGGCGTCACCTCTGCAATCGCGAACTTGCAGGCCCATCCGATCGGCGCCGTCTCCGGAAGTCGAACAACGAAGTCGAACACTTCCGGATAATGCCGGGCGATGTAGCCCTCGATCGTGGCGTCGACGGCGATCCCGATCGGCTCGTCGTGCCACTCCCGAAGTGACAGCGCCAGATCGACGGCCATCTCGGCGTAGTCCGCCGATCGCAAAGCCAACGTCATGAAGCCGATATCCGTCCGTTTCGACCTCATGCGGCAGTCTCGAAGCGAGACGGAGCAGGATAGAGCGACACCAACGCCTCCTTCAGCAATCGGGGCGAAGCCGGATTCAGGGTCGAAGTGCGCTGCTTCGTTCCTTCGCCGCTCCAGTTGTCATAGGCTTCGTCGTTGACGTTGTGAAAGACCACGTTGTCGCCCTGGCGCGCGCGACTGTCGGCACGCCGGAGCAGATCCATGTGCCGGCGCATGCGCGCCGCATCGTTCACGACGGGGAATTTTCCGCATTTCACGGCCCTGCCGGAGCCGGATACCGAAGACCGGAGCCGTCGTACCGCCTGCCAACGTCGCTCGGCGTTACCGCGATGGCGAAGCTTCGCTTCGACCCAGTTGGCATAAAGCACGATGGGATCGACAGTCGGCAGGGCTCGCTCGTCACCGCGGCTGCGGCGGGCGATGGTGCCGCGGAAGCCCGGATCCTCCATGGCGCTGGCGTGAAACGCCACCGCCGAGGGTCGTGTCGCCGGCAAGGGCGCATGGGGATAGAGGAAGCTGTCCACCCGTCGTCCCAGCATGCGGCAGAGGGCCCGCCGGGTCTCTTCCAGGTTGAGCTGATACGTCCCGAGAATCCAGCCCAGGCCGAAGGGGATCGGAATGCCGGTCCAGTTCAGCCCCAACAGGCCGTCTGCGGCGAACAGGTCGACCGGGCGCAGCGGGGCGCCTGCCAGGACATCGTCCTCCCAGAAGACGTATTGCTCCGACAGGCCGGCAATGAGGTGGATGTGGGCGGCAATCGTCGCCCAATGGAACGTCGGCAACAATTCCGAGGGAATGAACTCATCATGGCAAACGATGCGAACCGACCTTCTATCCAGCCACGGCGGCACATGGCCCTCGGATTGAACCACGAGGATGACATTGGCCCAACGCGCGTATTTGTCGATCGAGCGGAGCACGAACTGGAATTCGCCAAGATCCCTCAGCTGGCAGGGAACGAACTCGCCGGTGTATTGCCGCGCCAAAGCCTCGTATCCCGGCGCACTGCCATCGACATGAGGGATGACGATGTCGATGGACGGCATCTGCATTCGCGCCAGTCGCCGGTCTCTGCTCTCAGGCGCTCGACGATCCGCCAAGAGCCTCCACCGGCACGCGGCTGGCCGGCCGCCGGCGGGCAAAGCGGGGACCCGCCGAGAAGCGGTCGACGATCTGCGCCAGAACGAGGAACCCGGTGCTCGCCGCGAACAGCAGCGAGGACAAGGCCTGGAACAGCTGATCGGCCTCGACGAGCAGATAGGTCATCCAAAGCATGTACGCGACAAAAAGAATTTCGAAATAGATCGACCAGTGGAGCTTCAGCCGCGGGGCCGAACCGACGCTGGAAATCCCGGAGCGTCCCTGCTTGGGCGTACGCTCGAAGACGCCGGCACGGCCCAGGCACCCCCCAAGAAAGGCCAGGCTGGTATTGACCATCAGCGACATCCCGAGAAGCAAGGCGACGCCGAGCCCCTTCAGGACCGATGAACCCGCCCTGCGTTTCGAGACGGAGGCGGCCAGGAACAGGCTGGCAATGATCGTGACGTTCGCGATGGTCATGCAGGCCTGGCTCGCAAGCATCATCGGCCGCGGCAGCATCTCCAGCACGACCCACGGCCACAGGAGCAAATAGCCCAGCATGATCGGATGCACGACGTAACCGGCCATCGCGTAGAGGTCTTCGAACTTGTGGCGGATTTGCCGCGACCGGAAGATCTCGCCGGTGAGCTTGCGCAGGCATTGCGCAGTACCCTTCGCCCAACGCCGCTGCTGCAGCTTGAAGGCCAGGATGCCGGGGGGAATCTCGCTCGGACAGGTCAAGGTGAAGTCGTAGACGCCCTTGAGGCCCTTCAAGGCGCAGCGGTAGCTGAGATCGAGGTCTTCGCACAGCGTATCGGCCGTCCAGCCGCCCGCCGCCTCGATCGCCGAACGCCGCCAGATGCCCGCGGAACCGTTGAACGCGAGCGTCCGGCCATTGATCAGCTGGTAGGGCTTCTGGATCGCGAAATGACGATCGATCAGGATCGCCTGTGCTCGCGTCAGCATGTTCTGAAACGCGTTGGTGTAGGTCCAGCGCGCCTGCAGGAAGGCGACATTCGGATCGGCGAAGGCGCCGGAGCCGACCAATCCGCGGCGCAGAAAATCCGGCGGCGGCGCGAAGTCTGCGTCGAAGATCGCCACGAACTCCGAGTCCGACAGCTCGAGGCCCCAGGCAAGCGCGCCGGCCTTCCATCCGCGCCGCGTCTCGCGCCGCAGGTAAACGATGTCGATGCCCGCCGCGCGCTGCCGTGCGATCAGCGGCGCCAACAGGTCGGGAGTGTTGTCCGTCGAATCGTCGAGCACCTGGATCTTCAATCGATCGGCGGGATAGTCGAGCGCGCACGCCGCCTCGACGATCGCAAGCGCCACGTCGCCTTCATTGAAGAGCGGCAGCTGGACGGTGACCGTCGGAAGGGCAGATTCGTGCAGCAGCTCGCCGCTCGTCGGCGAACGCGACTCCCCTCGCCGCATCGCCAGGTAGCCCAGCAGCAACCTGACCTCGAAGCCCGCATAGACGATGGCGGCAGCCGTCACCGACCCGAAGAGGGCAATCAGCAGAACATGCATCGAGCTTGGCTCAAACAATCACCGCCCCTGCCAGTCTGGAGTTGCTGCACGAGGCCCGATACAAGGGACATCGGGTCATCGGCCGCGCTGGCATCGTGCAAAGCCCCTTCATTTTCCATCGACCGTAGCGCATATGCATTTTTAGGGGATGGCGGGGTTTCTTCAACAAGAAGAATTGGGGGCACGCACAGGATGCCGACTGTTCCATCCATGAAACCGTGGCTCATGTCCATGGAACGCCTGGAGACCCTGCTTCCGAGTTCGCGGCCCGATTGGGCCAATATGCCCCCGGTCGCCGCCACCCACTTCACGAACCTGCTCCTGTTCGTTTGTGCGGCTCTCGATCATCTCGGCGTGGAGCACGTGATCCACTACGGTTCGCTCCTCGGCGCCGCGCGCCTCGGATCGCCGCTTCCCTGGGACGAAGACCACGACCTTTTCGTCGTGGATACCGACCTGACGGAATTGAGGGCGCGGCTCCAGCCCCTCCTGGAAGCCCACGGCTATCGCGTGGTGCCGGATCGACGGGGTTTTCTCTGGATAAAGGACAGGTATTGGGCGGCGGGTTCGGGACATCTGGCCCTCGACGTCCTGCCCCCGACCATGGACCGCGTAGCGGACCTGCCGGTCTGGGAAGGGGGCGCCCCCCACATGATACACGGCGAATTGCGGCCGCTGCGGCCGCTCCCCTTCTGCGGAAGCTTCGTCTGGGCTCCAGCCGCCGTGGAGCCGATATTGGTCCGCCTCTACGGACCATCGGGCTCCGTCGAGACGATGTCGCGGTTTTCCGCCCCTCGCATCGATCCGGACACCGCGGCCTTCTGGGCCGCGGCCAGGCCCGCCGGCCAATTGGACTGGCCCGCGATCTCGCGCCGCTTCCAATCCCGCTCGCGCTGGCGCCACCTGTTGGCGGTGCCATGGTGGTGGTTCAACGGCGGCTATATCGTCGGCATCGATCTCCTCAAGAAATGGGCGCGACGCTGGCGCGAACGATAGCGCGACCCTGCAATGCCGCCCGCTTGCGCGCATAGCCTGCGGCCACCCATGGATAGCGTAGCGCCATCGCGCGGTCGTATCCGAGATTGCGTGCCGTGACTGAAGGGCCTCGACCGGCAGCCCGCCTGCCGAGCCGGGCCAGGATGCGATCGAGAACTCCGGAACCGACACCGAAATGTGCCGCCTCGTCCATGTAGTGATGGCGGAGATGATGCCGGCACCGGCGCGCCAGCCACCCATTGTCGGTCGGGAACAGCATGTGGGCGGCCGCATGCACCGCCTCGTAGTACATGAAGGCGAGGAAACTGGTGCCGACCATCGCCGGGAACACATCCATGTCCCCTGCCGCGATGGCGGCGAGCGCTGACAGAAGCATCAGGAAGGGCACGGACGCAGCGGGATGCGCAAAGAGCACCGTCATGTCCTTCGGATCCATATGATGATCGTAGTGAAGCCGCCGCCATATGCCCGCGGTCAACCGAGAGCGCCACAGGAGCCTGGCGTGCAGGACATGCCGGTGCAGGCAATATTCGGCGACTGAATAAGCGACAATGGTGATCAGCGACGCTTCAATCAGATGAAACGGCGCGCGGGCGTGCCTCATCGTGACGATCAAGGCGAGGACGGTCACGACAGCATAGAGAACCATGCTGCGGTGACGTGCGATCGCGACAAGAAGCTGCCGAACCGTCGGTATTTCGACGCCGACATACCTCCCTGCCCAGTCGACATCTCCCAGCATCACCAACGCCCTCCGATTGCGACACTACGACACTCGCAGAGCCTCAAGCCAGAGCCGATCGGCTCACACCCGGAATTTGTAGGTCTTCGAGGGATCTCGGTCGATGTCCGGCGGAAAGGAGGCGTGCTTGTCTCGGTAGTAGCGAAGGCGTTGATCGCCATGGCTCGCGAGATTGTAGGTAAGATAGAGAATCCGCCGCGGTTTGGACGTGACATTGGGCGCCGACGCATGTGGCGCGAAACTGTCGAGAAAGATCGCATCGCCCGGCTGCATCGGAAACGGCCGCAATCTCAGGAGCGCCGGGTCCAGCGCCTTCCATTCCTGGCCGATCAAGCCATCGCAATGCCGGCCCGCCTCCATTTCGAGGCAGCCGCTCTCTATGGGCGCCGCATCGATCGCCAGAACCGCCGTAACGAAGCGGGGGGCATAGCGGCCCCACCCGGCCTGCTGGTCCTGATGGGCCTCGAAACCACCGCCGCCCGGCAGCTTGAGATTGATCTTTTCCTTGAACAGGGTCGCAGGTCCACCCAGCAGCGACGCGGCCCAGCGCGCCAGCTCCCCATTGCGGACGAAATCGTCCAACGCCGGATGAACGTCGCAGAACCTTTCGATCCGCTGGACCAGCCGAACCCCGGGCCGGGACCGGCTTTCCTCGTGGTAGATCCAGTGACCGCCGCTCCGTTCGGGCATTGCCATCACCTCCTCAACCCATTGGCAAAGGTTGAGCATCCGAGGCTTGGACAGGAATTCCGGCCTGCAAAGGAAGCCGTCACGCTCCATGGATGCCAAGGCTTCCGCATCCGGCTCGTCAACCGGGCATCGTGCCGACGAAGGATCCATCCAGGCTTCCGAAATCCGGCTCAGTTCAAAGGCGCATCACCATGCCCGCCTGCCCAGGGGGCTGCAAGCCAGAGCGGCTTCCGGACAGAGGGAACCGCTTTGGCGGTTCCCTCTGTCCCGAAACGCGCTGATCGAGGCGCCTCGACCGTCGGCCTATTCCGTTCGGCCGATTCCAGCCGAACGGAATAGGCTCTAGGCGAGCCTGTATTGCCGCTGAAAGAACGCCGAATGCAGCCCGCCGTCGGGCGGGCGGGCGGCGATGTGTTGCGTGATCTGAGAATTCTCCGATCCGTTTCCGGCGACCATCAGCATGACGTGGTTGACCGGAATGGTCTTGAGCGTCCCGCGCCTCAACAGCTCGTCGAATATGGCCTCCGGCCGACCTTCGGGCACGGCAATCCAGTATCTCAAGGCCTTGAGCATGCTCTGCGTTTCCGGATCGTGCTTCTTGTAGTCGCCGGTAACGTAGTGCGTCCCCAGCGTCTCGATCCGGGCGATGCAGATCGGCTCCCCGGCGCCGTACGGATCTTCGGCACTATGGTCGGTGTGCAGCCCATGCGGCTGAGGCACCGTGAACCTGCCGTAGGCATAATGCTCCTTGCGATAGCGTGCCGAGGGAACGAGCACGCTCATCATTTCATCGACGTCGTCGTTATAGAGGCGCACATGGCGCGCCATCGTGTCGGGCGTGCCGTTGACGAATGTGTCCAGGAACCAGGCGTCGTCGACATAGACGGTTTTGACGTCGCTGAACTGCCTTGCATGTTCGTAGATCGCTCTCGTCGCGGCCTCGCGGAAGCGGGCAATCGGTATGGGCAGGCGCGTGTGCACCTCGCGATCGTTGAATTGGGCGTGCATGCGTTCGACCAGGGACCAATGGTCCGGAGAGAACGGCATTGGTTCCAAAATCTTCAATCGAGGCCGTAAGGCTGCCCATGCCTCCCGAAGAGGTGCCATAAGCTTCTACCCGGTGCTTTCGTGCGGATGTCGGCCGCGACCAGATACATAGCAGTTGCTATGAGAAGACGCGCTGGAAAGTCACAGGCTGGCCGCCCGGCGGGGCTGGACGCCATGCGCTAGTTCGCGCACGCTGCGTGCATCCGACACACCGTCGGCATTTCTCGGGGGAGAAAGCATGCAGGCCTTGTTGTTCAGCTTCCAGGGGCGCGTCAACCGCGCCAAGTTCTGGCTGGTCGCCATTGTCGCCACCGTCGTCGTGTCCATCGTCATCGGCATCGTGTTCGGCGGCATGGCCGCGGGCTCGAATTCCTCAAACGCCCTTGGGGCCATGGGTGTGGTCGGCGGCATCATCGTCGCGGTCGTCTACATTCTGCTGCTCTGGATCAACCTCGCGGTCGCCGTGAAGCGCTGCCACGACCGCAATCGCTCGGGCTGGTTCGTGCTGCTGAGCCTCGTGCCGTTCCTGAACATCTGGTACATCGTCGAGGTCGGCTTTCTGAAGGGCACCACCGGTCCCAACACCTACGGTCCCGATCCGCTGGCGGCCGGCTGATCGACCAAGGCCACGCTCTTCACCACGTCATGCGCAAGCCGGCGGTGAGGGCGTGGTTGGCGGTGCCTCCGCCCACCTCGCCGTCGTAACGGACGAAGAGTTCGGTCGCCTCGGCGAGGCGTGCCTTCAAGCCGAGGCCGAGAGCCGCCGTGTCGCGCTGGGGCGTGGCGCCGAACACGGTGAAGGCGTTGCCGGGAGCGCCCGCGAAGGAGGCCGTCATCGGACGCGAGGTGTCGGCGTATTCGTGCGTCCAGCCGAGACGGAAGGCGACATCGAGGGCGCCGATGTTGGCGGCAATATCCGCGCCGAATGTCGAGCGCAGCGAATTCGTGGTCTGCTGGTTGACTGTGAGATCGAGCGAGTCCGCTCCGGTCTCGCTGAAACCGTTCATGGTCGAGCTCACACCCTGCAGCCGCGCGAAGGGCGTGATCGACGCCGCGGCCGGCGTCGGAAGATCGAGGCGGTAGCCGGCCTCGATCTGCCCGAGGATCTGATTGGTGCCCGAAATGCCCTGCGCGATGCGTGTCGCGAGGCCGGGAATGGCGATGATGCGCGTCATGCGGTTGTCGGCATAGGCGTAGCCGAGCACGGCATCGACGTAGAGCGGCCCCGGTGCGTAGGACGCATAGAGGTTGGCGCTGAACGTGTCGCCGTTGGCCTGGCCCAAAAAGCCGTTGACCCATTGCGTGCCCGTGACGAAGCCCGCGCTCACGCCGATCACGAGATCGGGCCGCAGGCGATAGTCGATGCCGGCGGCCGTGCCGCCGAACGTGTAGGCGAAGCCCGCGGCATTGCTGTCGCCCGGAACCGACCCCGTGCCGCCGACGCCGCTCAACCAGGCCCCGAAACGCGAGGGCCCGGGCGTCTGGCACGCAAAGTCGCAGGCCTGACCTTCACTGCCGGCCGAGAGACCGAGGTGCGCGCCACCGAAATTTCCGCCGCTGCCGTGAAAGCCGCCGAGCATGGCGCCGAGTGCGTTGAGGAAGCCATAGCTCGTCTGGACGCTGGCCGAACCGAAGTCGGCATAGGGCTGGCCACTGATCGCCTCGAGCGCCAGCGGTCCCTGGATCGTGTCGAGCACGGCGATGGCATTCAGCACCGTGGCGAAATCGCCCGACGCCGACGAAAAGGAGGTGTCGAGCACATGGCCGACCGACCACTGATTACCCGAGCGGGCGCCCCCCGAGAAGCCGGTCACGGTGTTGTTGCCGCCGCCACCTCCACCGCCCCCTCCCCCACCGCCGCTGCCGTTCAGGGTCAACGTCAGGTAGGCGTTGGCCGCATCGTAGGTCAGCTGGGGCGTCAGGAAGGCGAAGTTGCTCGTCACGTTGGAGAAGGTGCCGGAGACCGAGCTCGCATGCAGGATCGTGTAGGTGGTCTGCGCCGCGTAGGAGCCCGACGAGGCGTTGACGCTGACCGTGCCGCCGGACAGCGTCGCGGTCCCCGTGGCCGAGATCTTGTTCGCCAGGCCCGCGGCATTGGCGTCCACCTTGTAGATCGAGCCCGCGGCGAAGCTCACCGAGCCGTTGACGTTGAGGGTGGCGAAGCTGTTGGCCGGATAGGCCGTGCCGCCGCTCAGCACGATCAGGTTGCCGGTCGTGCCGCTTCCGGACAGCGTGCCACCGTTGTTGACCGTGACCGTGGCCGACGCAAGGGAGCCGAGCACGTTGAGGGTGCCCGCATTGATGCTCCAGGGGACCGTGGAAGTGGTCGTGTTAGAGAGTGTCCAGGTGCTCGTCCCGGTCTTCTGGTAGGTGCCGAAGCCGACATATTGGCCTCCGATCGTCGACAGATCGAAGGTCGCGTTGCTGCTTCCGCCGAGGATCAACGTGTCGGCGGTGCTGAACGCCAGCACAACGCCGGTGATCGAGGATCCCGCCTGGAGCTCGAGCGAGTTGGTCCCGCCGGTGAATGCGACCGCGGCGCCGTTCGAGGCGCCGCCGGTGCTGCCGTTGATGGTGCCGCTGTTGATGACCGTCAAATCGCTGCCGATGATGCCGGTGCCGCCAATGCCGAAGAAGATGGAGCTGCTGCCGTTGCCGCCGCCGATGACGCCTGTCGCGGTGTTGGTGATCGTCGCCGTGCTGGCCGAGATGCCGGCGCCACCGCCGCCATTGGCGCCGCCCGCGCCGCCCTGGATTGTCGCGGCGTTGGTGATTGTTCCCGTGGTGAGGCTGATGCCGGCCCCGCCATTGCCGTCGATCGTGGTGCCGCTGCCGCCGTTGATGCTGCCTGAGTTGTTGGTGATGGTCATGCTGCCGCCGATGATGCCGGCGCCGCCATTGCTCGCCGTACCCGAGGCATTGAATGAACCGCCGCCGCCGCCCGAAATGCTGCCGCCGTTGTTGGTGACGGTCGAGCCGCTGGCCGAGATACCGGCGCCGCCGTCGCCGCCATTGCCCGCAACGAACCCGCCGGTGCCGCTGCCGCCGAAGTTGCCGCCGAGACCGCCCTGGATCGTGCCCGTGACGGTGATCGTGAGACCATTGCCGCTGATGCCTGCACCACCCGCGCCGCCATTGCCGGACCCCTGCGCGCCGGTGCCGCCGAGACCGCCGTTGCCGCCCGTGACGGCGCCGCCGATGTTGAGCGTAAGGACGATCAGAGGGTCTCCGACGATGCCCGCGCCGCCCGCACCGCCGTTGCCGCCGAAGAAACCCGAGCCGCCGCCACCACCAACACCACCCTTGATCGTGCCGCCGTTGGTGAGGCTGGCGCCCACCGCGGTGAACTGAACGCCGACGCCGCCATCGCCGCCGCCGCCGCCATTGCCCGGTGACTCGCCGGATCCTGCCGTGAGCAGGCCGCCAGAACCGCCGGCGCCGCCTGCGCCGCCCGAGACGGTGCTGTTGATGCTGCTCGTGCCGGAGCCCGTCACGATGGCGCCGTAGCCCCCCGCGCCGCCGCCGCCGCCGCCGCCGCCGGAGCCGAACAGGTTGCCGCCGTAGTTGCCGCCCGCGCCGCCCGATCCGCCGTCGCCACCGGACAGCGGCGAGCTGATCGAGATTGTCGTCGCACCGCTGCCGTTGCCGTTCGAGCCGCCCGCGCCGCCGCCACCGCCGCCGCCGTCGATGTTGTTGTTGCCGCTGATCGAGCCGCCGGCGCCGCCATTGGCTCCCGGTGACGTCCCACCCGCGCCGCTGGCCCCACCGCCGCCTCCGCCGGAGCCGCCACCCGCGCCGCCGCCGCCACCACCGCCGCCGCCGTTCAGGTTGCCCGTGGTGCCGGGCGAGCCCGCCTGGCCGGTGAAGCCGGTCCCCCCAGCGCCGCCCTGGCCGGTGCCGCTGCGGCCGCCGCCTTCATCGCTGCCGCCCTTGCCGCCGTCGGCCAGCGCGGACGACGCCCACATGCCCAACAGGATCACGGCCATGACAGCCCCGATCCGACGTCCCACCCCTGTCATGGCGGAAGTCGACCATGGAGGGCGTCAAAGGAGCGTCAATCGGGTGTGAAAACGCCCCTCCGGAACGCAACAATCGGCAAAAGACGGGGACAAGCCCCCGGTGTTTCACCCTTCGGCCATGGGCTATTGCTCGGGCCGTCCAGGGTCGGCATCTTGCCGCCCGCCTCATTTCCCCCACCAAGCGACGCCAGCAATGACCTTCAAGGACCTCCTCATCGACCACCATCCCGGCCGCTCGACGCAGACCTTCGGCATCGCGCGCGCGCTGGGCACCGATCCGGAGCTGATCTACGAGCCGTCCGTCGGCGTCGTCGGCACCAAGGGCGACAGCCAGTGCTACCTGGGCGTCATGGCCAAGGTCGACGCGATCCATGCCCAGCTCAAGAACCGCATCGGCAAGGGCGCGGGCCAGCTCAAGCTCCGGCTGGTGCAGCCCGAATACACGGTCGCCACCTCCGACGGCATCCGCAACGGCACGCGCGAGATGCGCTACTCGCTGATCGGCCGCGAGGTCACCAACGATTCGATGTGCGAGCATCTCAGCGCCACGGGCCTCGCCGGCACGATCGCGGTCGTGGCCTGCGACAAGCCGCCGGTCGGCACGCTGGCCGCGATCCTCGAGCACAATCGGCCGGCCATCATCATGTCGGACGGCTCGATCCATCCCGGCCACGACCCCAAGACCGGCGAGACGATCGACCTCGTGACGGCCTACCAGGTCGCGGGCAATCCCGACGAGGCGTTCCGCCATCACATCGCCTTCCATGCCTGCCCGGGCATCGGCAGCTGCGGCGGCATCTTCACCTACAACACCATGCAGACCTTCATCGCCGCGGTCGGCATGGAGCCGCTGCACATGGTCTCGCCGCCGTCGGACGATCCGCGCCGGCTGAACGAGTTCCCGCAGGAGCTGGTGGGCTACCTTGCCAACCTGATCGCCAAGGACCTGAAGCCGCGCGACATCGTGGTGCGCGATTCGCTGCGCAACGCGGTGATCGTCGCCATGGCGATCGGCGGCTCGACCAACGTGACCCTGCACACGCCCGAGATCGCACGCGCCGCGGGCTATGCCGACTTCTGGAAGGACGTCATGACGCCGGAGGAGTTCAACTACCTCTCGCAGCATGTCGTGCCCGTGCTCACCGACGCCCGCCCCTACGGCAAG
This sequence comes from Reyranella sp., assembly GCA_035501235.1. Classification (GTDB taxonomy): domain Bacteria; phylum Pseudomonadota; class Alphaproteobacteria; order Reyranellales; family Reyranellaceae; genus Reyranella. The sequence continues at coordinate 25,201 of DATJWN010000341.1, read as the reverse complement.
TATTCGATGGTCGACATCGACAAGGTGGGCGGCGTGCAGATGATCGTGCGCGAGCTGCTCGACGCCGGCCTGCTGAACGGCGACGTCATGACCTGCACCGGCGAGACACTCGCCAAACAGGTCGAGCGGCTGGGTGCCAGGAAAGCCGACGGCAAGATCGTCTATCCCGTCGAGAAGCCCTACAAGCCGACCGGCGGCCTGCGCGTGCTGGGCGGCAACCTGTCGCCGGACTTCTCGGCGATCCTGAAGCTCGCGGGCGTCGAAGGCGGCCTCGCCGACAACGTCTTCAAGGGCAAGGCCCGCGTCTTCGAAAGCGAGCAGAAGCTGCTCGATGCGCTCGACAAGGCGCCGGAGCGCTTCGAGCACCACGACATGGTGATCGTGCGCTACGAGGGCCCGAGCGGCGCGCCCGGCATGCCCGAGATGCTCGATCCCACCTCGCGCATCACCGCCCTCTGCCGCCAGCGCAACATCGTCATCGGCCTGATGACCGACGCGCGCTTCTCCGGCGGCTCGGTCGGCCTGGTGATCGGCCATGTCGGGCCCGAGGCGGCGCTGGGCGGCCCGATCGCGCTGATCGAGGATGGCGACGAGATCGTGGTCGACCTGAACAAGAACGAGCTCAACTGCACGGCGCTCAACGACGCCGCGACGCGGACGAAGCGCCAGGCCGCCTGGGACAAGGTCACCAAGGATCATGGCGGCGTCCATCCCAACTGCGGTCTCGCCGATACGCGTCTTCTGATGCGGGCGCGGCTCAACGCCGTGGCGGCGACGCGCGGCGGCGGCATCCATCCCAACCGGCAGGTCTGGGTGCGCGATCCGCGCTCCGCGACGAAATCGGGCTTCGCGCCGCGCAACAAGCATCGCCCCGAGGCGAGCAAGACCTTCTAGAGAGCGAGCTTCCCATGCCGGCCGACACCTCCTTCGACTACATCGTTGTCGGTGCCGGCTCGTCCGGCGCGACCCTCGCCAGCCGGCTGTCGGAGAGCGGCAAGCATCGCGCGCTGCTGCTCGAGGCCGGCACGGAGGGTTCCGGCTACTTCTGGTCGCGCGTGCCGGTCGGCGTCTCGAAGATGATCGAGCATCCCGCCGTCAACTGGTGCTTCTCGTCGGAGCCCGACGCAGGCTCGGGCGGCCGCCGCATCGAGGTGCCGCGTGGAAAAATGCTGGGCGGCTCGAGCTCGATCAACGGCATGGTCTATATCCGGGGCCAGGCGCAGGACTACGACCACTGGGCGCAGCTCGGCAATCGCGGCTGGAGCTGGCAGGACGTGCTGCCGGTCTACAAGAAGATGGAGAATTATGCCGGCGGCTCGGACGAGCTGCGCGGCCGCGGCGGCCCGCTCAAGATCAGCGACACGCCGCGCCACAAGGTGCCGCTGCTCGAGGCCATGATCGAAGCCGGGGCCAAGATCGGCCTGCCGTTCAATCCCGATCTCAACGGCGTGACGCAGGAAGGCATCGGCATGTCGCAGGTGACCATCGCCAAGGGTCGCCGCCAGAGCACGGCCTTCTGCTATCTCGATCCGGCGCGTTCGCGGGCCAACTTGACGGTCGAGTCGGGCGCGATGGCGGAGGGGCTGATCCTCGAAGGCAAGCGCTGCGTCGGCGTGCGCTACACGGTGGGCGGCCAGAAGCGCGAGGCGCGGGCGATGCGCGAGGTGATCGTGTCCTCGGGCTCGATCAACTCGCCGAAGCTGCTGGAGCTCTCCGGCATCGGCCAGGCCGACCTGCTGCGCTCCAAGGGCGTCGCGCCGATCCACGAGCTGAAAGGCGTCGGCGAGAACCTGCGCGACCACTATTCGCCGAGGGTGAGGTTCGAGATCACGACTCCCAACGCCACCTTCAACGACAATGCGCGCGGCTGGCGGCTGGCGCGCGAGGCGATCAAGTACGCACTGTGGGGCGAGGGCTTCCTCGCCTCGACCTCGGTACCCATCCGCATGTATTTCCGCACGCGGCCGGGCCTCGAGACGCCGGATGCCACCATCTCCATCGCGCCCTTCCTCTACGAGCGCATCGGCCGCGAGCGCCGTGTCGCCAAGCGGCGCGGCATCACCATGAACGTGAACGTGCTGCGCTCGGAGAGCACCGGCTCGATCCACATCAAGTCGGCCGACCCCGCCGAGGCGCCCGCGATCCGCTTCAACTTCCTGAGCGCCCAGGCCGACCGCGAGGGCGTGGTGGCCGCCGTGCGCAAGGGACGCGAGCTGATGGCGACGTCGCCGCTCAAGGAGATGACCGGCCAGGAGATCGCGCCCGGCGCGCATCTCAAGACCGATGCCGAGATCCTCGAATGGGTGCGCAACAACGCCGAGACGACCTATCACCCGGTCGGCACCTGCAAGATGGGCAACGATCCGATGGCCGTCGTCGATCCCGAGCTGCGCGTGCATGGCCTCCAGGGCCTGAGGATCGCCGACGCCTCGATCATGCCGACCTTGACCAGCGGCAACACCAACGCGCCCTGCATCATGATCGGCGAGAAGTGCGCGGCGATGGTGCTGGCCGCGGCCTAAGGCTGAGACTGGGCCTTGAGTCTCAAGGGCCGTGAGACCGGTCCGATGCCGATGGCATAAGGGTTTCAGCTCCCTGGTCTCAGAATCTCACCACCCCCTGATATCATTGATATCAGTGATAGCATTGATATCACTGATATCAGAGGCCGCTAGGTCACGATCCCCAGCTCCCGCGCCTTGATCTGCAGCGCCAGCACTTTCGAGAACAGGCGGCACTGCGCGAGGCCGCCGGCCAGGAACCACGCGCCGGGGTGGCCGGTCGGCCGCCACATGCCGGCGAGCTCGCCTTCCTCGTCGAAGCCCCAGACCGGACCGATGCGCTCGAGCGCCGCATCGCCCAGCACCGGCCGCAGCGCCTCCTTCTGGCCGAGATAGCCCGTCGCCAGCACGATCAGGTCGGCCGGCTTCACCGTGCCGTCCTTCATCCGCGCGCCCTCGGCGCAGAAGCGGTCGATGTCGTCGTACCGGATCAGGCCGATCTTGCCGTCGACGATCATCTGCGAGCAGCCGGCGTCGAAGTAGTAACCGCCGCCCCGGTTGCCGTACATGATCTGCCAGCCGGTCCCGTCGGGTCCCGAGGTCAGCCTGAAGCCGCGCTTCTGCAAACCCTCCAGCAGCGCCGCGTCAGCCTTCGCGTTCTTGATGGTGATCTGCTGATGCGAGCGGGCGTAGATCGGGAACGGGAACGACGTGGCGAGCAGATCGAGATCCTCGAAGGGAATCTCCTCGTCGTAGAGCGCGTACGGCGACTGCGCCTCCTTGAGGCTCACGATCAGGGTCGGCCCGTTCTGGATGATCGAGACCTCGGCCGCGCCCGAGACGGCGAGATCCTGCGCCACGTCATGGCCCGACGTGCCGGTGCCCAGCACCATCGCCCGCTTGCCCTTCCAGTCGAGCCCGCTGCCGTAGTGGCCCGAGTGACGGACGGCGCCCTTGAAGTCCTTGAGGCCCGGCAGGTCGGGCATCCGGGGGATCGTGCTGACGCCGTTGCAGAACACGACATGCCGCGGATGCATCGTGCGTTCGCTGCCGTCGGGCTTCTTCAGCGTGAGGTTCCAGCGCTTCTTGGCGTCGTCGTAGGTCGCGCTCGTGAGCTCCGTGCCGTTCCAGATGTTGAGCTCCATCGCCTCGGCGTAGATCTCGAACCAGTTCGCCAGCATGTCCTTCGGGATGAAGACCGGCCAGGAGCGTGGGAACGGCATGTAGGGGAAGTGATTGACCCGCGTCTCGTTGTGCAGGGTGAGCGCGTGGTAGCGACGGCGCCAGGAATCGCCCACCCGCTGCTCGCGATCGATGGTGAGCGTGTCGATGCCCAGCATGCCGAGGCGCGCCGCGATCATCAGCCCCGCTTGCGCGGCGCCCACCACCAGCACGGCGGGATCGCGATCGGCGAAGGCCGTCGCGTGGCGGCGACGGTCGGCCCAATTCTCGCCGCCGAAGTTGCGCTTCCAGTCGACATTCTGCCAGCGCTTGCCGTTGGCCGGGTCTTCGTGGCCGCGGATCTCGTCGAGCGAGGTCATGAGCGTCCAGGCGCGCATCGCGCCCTTCTCGGACACCAGGCGCACCACGCCGTTGCAGGGGCCGACCTCGGTCTCGAAGGTGAAGATCGCCTCGATGACGTCGGTGCCGGCGCGCGTGACGCGGCGCGGCGGCGTGCGCCCCGGGGCAAGCTGCAGGTCGCGCGGCTTCGCGCGCGCCACCTCGGGCATCAACCGTTCGGCGATGGCCTTTGCGCCCGCTATCGTATGCAGGTCCCAGGTGAAGGCGAGGATGTCGCGCCAGAAGCACTCGGTGGCGAAAAGCGCGGCAAGGCGCGTCGCATCGCCCGACGCCAGGGCCGCGCCGAAGTCATCGAGCCAGCGCTGAGCCGCGGCCTTGGCCGAAGTGTCGACTACCGTTCCATCCATGCGGCCGAGTGTAGGCGTCGCCTCCAATCGGCGGCAAGCTCAGCCGAAATCCTCGGGCCGCAGCTCGATAGGCGCGCCGTGCGGCGTGCGATCCGCCGCGTGATCCCAGGCATGGACATAGCGCTTCAGCGTTTCGCGCGTCGCAACGCCCTTCTCCGCCACCAGCCGTTCGAGCGCGTTCAGCCAGTGGCGATAGTAGGTTTCGCCGGTGTCGGGATCGCCCGCCGCCTGGGCGCGCTTGATCTCCTCGCCGAGCGTGGCGGCCCATTCCGGCCAGGTGAAGACGCCGCGCTCGTGCAGCGCCAGCGCCATGGCAAAAGCCTGCGCCTCCCACGGCTCGCGGAACACCGGGCCTTCGGCATCGCAGGGGATGCTCGGCACTGCGGCGACAATGCTCATGCCGTCTCCAGATAGGGCTCGAAGGCGTCGACGGAGATCTTGGCCGTCGGATCGGGCGCTTCCTCGCCCCACAGCTCGCAGGCGGTGAAGACCACGGTGTAGAGCCATTGCGGATTCTCGCCGCCACCATGGGCGTAGGAATCGGGGAACACATGGCTGCCGTTGATGCGCTCGACCGTGCCGACATGGCCGCGCACGTAGCGCGGCAGGCGGGTGTGCGTCGTCGGATTGATGTTCCTGGCGCGGACCTTGTCGCCGATGCGGAAGACCGGCTGGCTCGCGACGTCGCGCTGGAAGCTGCCGCGGGTCTGGATGCGCTGCACGTCGGCCAGGCCGAACTTGCCCTTGGGCAGCGGCGCGTTCTGGTGCAGCGAATGGCCGGCCTCGATCTCGTCCGTACCGACCAGCTTGCGGTCGACCAGCGTGCTCACCAGACCCAGGAACCATTTCCTGTAGTAGGAGCTCGCAAGATAGACCGCGGGCGGCAGGCTCTCGCGCGAGAAGCGCTGCATGTCGATGTTGAGGCCGGCATTGGCGCCCATCGCGCGCACCATGGCCATGACGCGCCCTTCCCACTTCTCGTGGAAAGTCGGCTCGTTGGCCTCGACCTCGACCTTGCCGAAGCCGTCCATGCCGCCCATGTCGTGCACGCCGTTCATGACGCGGCCTTCGGCAGTCCCGTGCCGATCATGCTGTCACGCGTCACGATCTCGGCCAGCCGCTCCTCGCTCCAGCCCTCGGTCCCGGCGGGTCGCATCGGCAGCACCAGGAAGCGCGTCTCGGCCGTCGAGTCCCAGACGCGGATCTCGGTGTCCTTTGGCAAGGTCATGCCGAAATCGGCCAGCACGCCGCGCGGATCCTTGACCGCGCGCGAGCGGTAGGGCGCCGCCTTGTACCAGACCGGCGGCAGGCCGAGCATTTCCCACGGGTAACAGGAGCAGAGCGTGCACACGACCATGTTGTGCCGTGCCGGCGTGTTCTCGACGGCGATCAGGTGATCGCCCACGCGGTTCTCGTGGCCCATGGTCCGGATCGCTTCCGACGCGTCCTTGAGCAGCGCCGCCTTGAAGGCGGGATCGGTCCAGGCGCGGGCCACGACGCGGGCGCCGTTCCGCGGGCCGATCTTGGTCTCGTAGGTCTCGACGATCGCGTCGAGCGCCGCCGGGTCGACATAGCCCTTCTCGGTCAGGACGGTCTCGAGCGCCCGCACGCGAAGCTGCATCTCGCTCAGCTCCGAGCCGTGCTCATGGTGATGATCGTGCTCATGTTTGTGATCGGACATGACGTGATTAGCTGGCACCGGCGGGGGTAGTGTCAAGGCTCCCGGGACAGCATACTGGCGGCCGTAAAGAGGAGGAACTGATGGCATTCTGGTTTAGAGGCATGACCTGCGAGAACGTGACCCTCAAGGGCGACAAGGGCACCCCCATCACCGCCTATGTCGCCAAGCCGACCGGAGTGTCGGGCAAGGTGCCGGGCGTCGTGCTTGTCCATCACCTGCCGGGCTGGGACGACTACTACATGGAGATGACCCGCCGCTTCGCGCACGCCGGCTACTACGCGATCTGCCACAACCTCTATGAGCGCGAGGGCGGCCAGAACAATCCCGACGACGTCGCAGCCAAGGTGCGCGCCGATGGCGGCATCGCCGATGCGCAGATGGTGGGCGACACGGCCGCCGCCGTGGCCTGGATGCGCGCCCAGCCGGAGTGCAACGGCAAGATCGGCATCATCGGCACCTGCTCGGGCGGCCGGCACGCCTACATCTATGCCTGCCAGAAGAAGGACGTCGACGCCTGCGCCGATCTCTGGGGCGGTCGCGTCGTGATGGCCAAGGAGACGCTGAACGCCAAGACGCCGGTGGCGCCGATCGACATGACCAAGGACCTCTCCTGCCCCCTGCTCGGCCTGTTCGGCAATGACGACCGCGCGCCCAGCCCCGAGGAGGTCAACCAGCACGAAGCCGAGCTCAAGAAGCTGGGCAAGAACTACGAGTTCCACCGCTACGACGGCGCGGGCCACGGCTTCTTCTACTGGCACCGGCCGCTCTATCGGGAAGAGCAGGCGATGGACGGCTGGAACAAGGTCTGGGCGTTCTTCGGCAAGCATCTCGCCAAGTAGGAGGCCACGACCATGTGCACCTCCATCGTCGAGATCGCCGAGGCCGAAGGCATGGCCAAGCGCGGGGACGAATGGTTCCCGCTCTCGCAAGCCGTGGTCGCCTACGACCATGCGCGGCACGTCTCCGCCGGCGACGTGATCACGCTCGACTTCTTCAACACCAGCCTCGGCGCCGATGCGCGCGCGGCGGTGGAGATCACCCTGGAAAGCGCCAAGGCGTTGCGCGCGGCCCTCGACCGCGCCATCGCCGCGGCCGAGTACGAGGAGGCCGAAGTGCGAGGCAAAGGCGCACCGGCCCTCGCCCGGGCGGCGTAAGCGTCATGGCCCAGCAGGACAGCCCCACCTACTGGACGAAGTCCCGCGTCGAGCTGCGCGCCGCGGGCTTCGATCCGGACCAGGCCGCCAAGACCAACACGGTGGTGACGATCGCGTCGGCCTGGACCAACGCGCATCGCTGCAACAACCGCGTGCGCGGGCTGGCCGACCTGCTGGTCGAGATCGTGGGCCAGCGCGGCGGCCAGGGGCTGGTCGTGGGCGCACCAGCGGTGTCCGATGCGCTGACGCAAGGCACGCCGACAGCGGGCTACAGCCTGGTGTCGCGCGATGTCGTGGCCGACTGCTTCGAGATCGGCCACTACGCCCATCACGGCGAGGCCATGATCGTGATCTCGGGCTGCGACAAGACGGGCGCCGCCGCGCTGATGCCGCTCGCCCGCACCAACGCCTTCGGCCTGGTGCTCTATCCCGGCACCAGCTCGCCCGGCGCCGTGAACTTCGGCCCGTGGGCGGCCAAGGGCACCAACATCACCATCATGGACTATGCCGAGGGGCGTGCGGCACAGGAGGCGGGCCGCATCACCTCCGACGAACTGCTCCAGCTCGAACGCAACGTCATGCCGGGCAGCGGCACCTGCGGGGCGATGTTCACCGCCAACACCATGAGCACCATCGCCGAGGCGATCGGCATGATGCTGCCGCGCGGCGCCTCGCATCCGGCCGACTACGACGCCAAGAGCGACATCCACGCCGATGTGCGCGCCCAGGCCCATGCCACCGTCGATGCGCTTTATCGCCTGATCGCCGCGGGCATCCGCCCGCGCGACATCATGACCGAGCATGCCTTCGAGAACGCCATTGCGACGGTCTATGCCATGGGCGGCTCGACCAACATGTACCTGCACCTGCTCTCGGTCGCGCGGGCGGCCCAGGTGCCGATCACCATCGAGCGCATCCAGGCGATCGGCGAGAAGGTGCCGCTGCTGGCCCGCCTGCAGCCGCACGGGCCCTACGCCATGACCAGCCTGCACGGCATCGGCGGCGTGCCCGTCGTGATGAAGGAACTGCTGCGCGCGGGTTTCCTGCATGGCGACGTCATGACCGTCACCGGCAAGACTTTGGCGGAGAACCTCGAGAGCGTTCCGATGCTCGACAAGATCGGCGCGCAGGACATCGTGCTGCCGGTCGCCAAGCCGGTCGCCGCGCCCAACAACCATATCAGCGTGCTGAAGGGCAATCTCGCGCCTGAGAGCTGCGTACTGAAGCTTTCCGGTAAGACCCTGGAAAAAGGCGAGTTCCGCGGCAAGGCGCGCGTCTTCGATTCCGAGGCCGAGACGATGAAGGCGATCCGCGCCGGTGACATCGCCAAGGGCACGGTGATCGTCGTGCGCAATGTCGGCCCCGTGGGCGGTCCCGGCATGCCCGAGATGGTGATGCTCACCATCCAGCTTCAGGGTCGCGGCCTCGGCGAGGACGTGGCCCTGATCACCGACGGCCGCTTCTCGGGCGTCAGCCACGGCATCCTGATCGGCCATATCTCGCCCGAGGCGGCACGTGGTGGCCCCATTGCGGCAGTACGCGACGGCGACACGATCGTCATCGATCCGCGCGCCCGAACCTTGACCCTCGACATCCCCGACGCCGAGCTCAAACAACGCATGGCCGCGTGGAAAGCGCCCGACCTTTCGCACCTGAAGCCGGGCTCCGTGCACGACAAGTACGTGAAGCTCGTCTCCTCCGCGCATTACGGCTGCGTGGTGTAACTGCTCGCGAGGCTCACGGAACGCGAGACGTATCCGATGCCGATAGCATATGGGGTTGAGCCCCCGAGTCTTAGGGTCTCACCCACCCCCTCAGCTAAGCGGCCCAAGCGTCGGAATCAGCGCGATCCATGAATTGCGAGCTTAGTGTCGTCGCCTGGCGCACTCCTGATCAACACTTCCGCCGATGGTGGATAGAGCCGTGAGAGCCCTATTTTCTACTTCGAGTTTGGCCGCAATGTATTCGGCGTCGTCCTTAAGCAGCCGGTGAATCCAATTGTCGGGTCCGGCATGGCCGCGATTACAGATATCGGCGTTCAGTTGACCAAGACTGCGTAACGTGGTCGGAGCGGGCCATATCGCCAAGCCCATGAGGACGATACACGCTACAAGAAAGTCGATGCCGCGTTTAAGTATGGTTTTGGCCAAAAAGGCGCCCCACGTGATATGTCAGCTTGGGAAAAGCATCCCTGTATCTCGGTTGTAGTCGAGCCTGCACCTGCTCGGCAAAGCGAGTCAACTCACGCTGGGAAGACTCTAACGATTGGCGCGGGCGACGGCGGCGTTCAGCAGCAGGTTGGCGCCGGGCACCGAGCGGACCAGCTCGATGTCTTCCTTCACGTTGTGGCTGATACCCTCGTGGCAGGGCGTGAAGATCATGGCCGTCGGCGCCATGGTCGCCACGGCATAGGCGTCGTGGCCGGCTTGGCTGCGCATCTCGCGATAGGGTAGCCCGAGCTCCTTGGCCGTCGTGCGCAGCAGGTCGATGCACTCGGGCGCGAACAGCTCTGTGCCCCAGCTCCAGCCCTCGACGACCTCGATCTCGACATTGGCCTTGGCGCCGGCCTCGGCGATGGCTACCGCGATGTCGCTCCCCATGGTCTCGAAGCGCGCGGCGTCGATGTGGCGATAGTCGAGCGTGAGCCGCACCTCCTCGGCATAGGTGCCGGGCAGGTTCGGAAAGCTCTCGATGCGCGTCGTGGTCGTGCGGCCTTCATCGGCGGCATAGGCGAGGCCGATATCGTTGACCGCCGAGATCACGTAGCCCGCGCCGACCAGCGCGTTGCGCCGCATGCCCATGGGCGTGCCGCCGGCATGGCCGGTGTCGCCCTTGATCGTGAGCCGCAACGCCTTCGTCCTGTAGCCGCCGACCACGATGCCGACATCGACCTTCTCGCGGTCGAGCACGGGCGCCTGCTCGATGTGCAGTTCGAGATAGGCATCGAACTTGCGCTGGCCGAGCGGCGCGGGGCCGGCATAGCCGATGGCGTCGAGCGCCTTCTCGACGGTGATGCCGCCGTCGTCGGCCGTCGCCAGCACGTCCTCGAGCGGCAGCACGCCCGCGAAGGCCATCGAGCCCATCATCGGCGGCGCGAAACGGCCACCCTCCTCGTTGGTCCAGCAGATCACCTCGATGCCGCGCTTGGTCGTGAGACCGCGGTCGTTCAAGGTGCGCACGACCTCGAGCCCGCACAGCACGCCCAGGATGCCGTCGTAGCGGCCGCCGCAGATCTGGGTGTCGAGATGGCTGCCGATGGCGACCGGCGGCAGCGACGGATCGCTGCCGGCGCGGCGGGCGAAGATGTTGCCCAGTCGATCGATCTCGACGGTGCAGCCCGCCTCCTTCGTCCAGCGGACGAAGAGATCGCGCATCTCCTTGTCCTCGGCCGACAGAGCGAGCCGGCGCAGGCCGACATCGCGGAAGCGGCCTATTTCGGCGGAACGTTCCAGCGTCCCCCACAGCCGTTCGGGATTGATCTCCAGAGTATTGCTCGCCACGGGCTCGCTCCTTTGAAGGCGGTGGCATCCTACCAAGAAGCGTGCCACTGAGGACCGATCATGAATGACGACTACGATTACATCATCATCGGCGGCGGTTCGGCGGGCGCCGTGCTGGCCGCACGCCTCAGCGAGGATCCGAAAACCCGCGTCCTGCTGCTGGAGGCCGGCCGCGACTTCCGCACCGCCGAGACGCCCGAGCACATCCGCATCCCCAATCCGCTGCGCGCCATCGCCGACGACAATTACCGTTACCCCAAGCTGCTGGCCCGCCGCACCGAGCGGCAGGAACCGAAACTGCTGTGGCGCGGCCGTGCGATCGGCGGCAGCTCGACCATCAACGGCCAGATCGCCATCCGCGGCATTCCCGACGATTTCGCCGACTGGGAGCGCCTCGGCGCCAGGGGCTGGGGTTGGGCCGACGTGCTGCCCTATTTCCGCAAGCTCGAGGACGACGTCGATTTCGGCGACGCGCCCTATCACGGCAAGGGCGGGCCGATCCCGGTCTATCGTGCGCCGGTCGAGGCGTGGGGCCATGTCGACCGCGCCCTGAAGGATGCCGCCATCGGGCTCGGCTACGGCTGGTGTCCCGACCACAACGCGCCCGAAGGCACCGGCGCCTCGCCCTATGCGATCAACAGCCGGCAGGGGCTGCGCGTCTCGACCAACGACGGCTATCTCGAACCGGCCCGCGGCCGCGCCAACCTCACCATCGTCGGCAACGCCGTGGTCGATACGCTCTCCTTCGAGGGCAATCGCGCCCATGCCAACGGCGTGACGGTGCGCCTGGGCGGCGAGACCAGGAACGTGCGGACGCGGCGCGAGGTGCTGCTGTGCGCCGGCGCCATCCATTCGCCGGCGGTGCTGCAGCGTTCGGGCATCGGCCCGCGCGCCGTGCTGGAACGGCTCGGCATCAAGGTGCTGGCCGACAAGCCGGTGGGCGAGCATCTGCTCGACCATCCGATCCTGAGCTGCCTGCTCGACATAAGGCCCGAGGCGCGCGCCAGCACGCTCGCCCATCGCCACACCAATTGCTGCGTGCGCTACTCCTCGGGCCTCGCGGGCTCAGGCATCAACGACATGATCATGATCGCGGGCAATCTGCGGCCCGAGGGCGAAGGCGGCACGTCGCGCGCGCGGCTCGCGGTCTCGGCCTTCGAGGCGCTGAGCGAGGGCACGGTGCGCATCGCCACACGCGATCCCGCCATCGACCCCGAGGTGAACGAGCGCATGCTGAGCCACGAGAGCAACCTCGTGCGCCTGCGCGACGGCGTGCGACGCCTGGTCGACATCTGCCGCCACGAGGCCGTGCGCGCCATCTCCACGCGCGTCGAATACGGCTCGACGGGACGCTCGATCGAGGCGCCGTTCGACGGCACGACCTTCGACGACTGGATGTTCGACGAATGCTCCGACGCCCAGCATGCGAGCGGCACCTGCCGCATGGGCGCTTCGGACGATCCGCGCTCGGTCGTCGATCCCGACTGCCGGGTCATCGGCTGCACGGGGCTCCGCGTGATCGACGCCTCGGTGATGCCGACGGTGGTGCGCGCCAACACGCATTTTACCACCGTCATGATCGCCGAGAAGATGGCGGACCTGCTGAAGGCTACTTGAGCTGCTCGACCACGCGGCCCAGCCGCTCCAGGGTGCGCACGACCATCTTCTGTCCCAGGCCCGGCCACTGCACACGGAGCAGAATGTGGTCCGTGCCGGTGCTTTCGCCGTAGCGGCCGATCTGGTCGACGAGCTGGCTTTCCGAGCCGATCAGGAAGCGTTGGGCGGCAAACTTGTCGAAGTTCGAGCGGATGCCTTCCTGCGGCACGAAGCCCGAATCGCCGCTCCAGCTGGCATAGGCCTCGTACTTGAACGACAGCGGCTCACGCACCTCGTCCATCGTGCCGACATGGGCCTCGCGGATCACCGGGTACTCCTTGGCCGCCGGCAGGCCGGCCGCCGCGCGCGTCTCGCGGAAAAGCGCGTTCAGCTTGGCGACATTCTCCTCGCTCACCATCGGCGAGGGCATCCAGGCATCGCCGATCTTCGCCGCGCGCTTCACGGCGGCCTCGACATCGCCCGCCATCCAGATCGGCGGGCCGCCCTTCTGCTGCGGCTTGATGCTGGTCTGCACGTTGCTGATCGTGTGGAAGCGGCCCTTAAACTCGACGGTGTCGTCGCGCCACATCTTGCGGATCACCTCGACGCCCTCGACGAAGCGCGGCACGCGTTCCTTGAACGGCACGCCGATCGAGGCGAATTCTTCCGCGCGATAGCCCAGCCCCAGACCGATGATGGCGTTGCCGCCGGTCAGCCAGTCGAGCGTGGCCGTCTCCTCGGCCACGATCACCGGATTGAGCAGCGGCAGGAGCAAGAGACCCGGTCCCAGCCGCATGCCCTCGGCCTCCGCGGCCAGGCGCGCGAGCAGCGGCATCGCCTGGAACATCTGCAACGGACTCGACACGAAATGCTGGCCGACCATCAACGAGGTGAGTCCGCTCGCCTTGGCGACCCGTGTCTGCTCGATCAGGTTGGCGAGCTCGGGCGCAAGATCCGCGCCCTGCCGCCATTGCGTCGCCATGTAGAGGCCGAGCTTCATGGCCTTAGCCGGCATACGCCTGGCCCCACTTGTCCTGGTAGACGACGGCGGAGAGCGGCGCGCGCTTGACCGGGCCGAACTTGCCCATCGGGTAGCCGATGGGAAGGATCGCGTAGGAGAGCACGCCCTCGGGCAGGCCGAGCGCCTTGTCGACTTCCTTTTGATAGAACATGTGGCGGTTGGTCAGCGTCGTGCCGAGGCCGACGGCGCGGCAGGCCAGCACCATGTTCTGCACCGCCGGATAGACCGAAGCGCCGGCGCCGGGACCGGGGGGATTCCCCGACCCCTCGAGGCAGGCCACGATCCACACGGGCGCCTCGGCGAAGTGATCGGTGAGATAGCCTACCGCATCGTGCTGGCGCTTGAACTTCTCCGGGCTGACGCCGGGCGGCGGCGCCACGGTGCTGTAGCGCGGGCCGATGATCTCGTCGTAGGCCTTCTTGTACCAGACCGCGGCCGCCTCCTTGATCTTGCGGTCCTTGATCACCAGGAAGCGCCACTTCTGCGCATTGCCGCCCGACGGCGCGCAAGTTCCCGCGTGCAGGATCCTGGCGATCAGCTCGTCCGGCACCGGATCGGGCTTGAGACGCCGCATGGCGCGGCAATTTTCCATGATCTCGAACAGGTCGGGCATGTATTCCTCCTCAATTCCGGATTGAGGAGAGCACGTCAGGGGCGGCCAGAGGAAGGGTCTAGCCCGACTGATGCGGCCCATGATGGCCGCCCCGGCGTGTCCGATCGTGGGGTTCCGCTATGCTGGCGCCCGATGGCGTGCGCCGGCAATCATCGCGGATCGTTGGCCCGGTGGAAGCATCTAAACCTCCGTGACACGACGACGATGGCAGCAGCCAACACCCGAAGCTGTACCCGCGTCAATGCAGCAGCATTGACCTATCTTCGAGTTGCGTTGAGCACGAGATCAGCCGCCTTCTCGCCGATCATGATCGACGGCGCATTGGTGTTTCCCGAGGTGAGCGTCGGCATGATCGACGCATCGGCGACACGAAGGCCCGCGATGCCATGAACGCGCAGCCCGGGATCGACGACGGCCATCGGATCCTTGCCCATCCTACAGGTGCCGACGGGATGATAGGTCGTCGTGGCGGTCTCCTTCACCCAGTCGATGATCTCCTCGTCGGTTTGCCGGCCCTTGCCCGGCTCCTCCTCGCTCACCTGCAACGGCGCCAGCGCCTTGGCGGTCATGATCGAGCGCGCGATCTGGATGGCGCGCACCGTGAGCTCGGCGTCGACGGGCGCGGAGAGGAAATTGAAGTTGATGGCGGGCGGCTGGCGCGGATCACTCGAGGCGATGTGGATGTGGCCCTTGCTCTCGGGCCGCATCGGATGGGCGTAGCAGGTCACGCCCGACTTCGCGGCGACCACGGGTCCGCGCGGGCCGGACTCCGTGTACATCATCACCCAGCCCAACAGCAGGTCGGGCGCGGCAAGCCCCTCGCGCGAGCGCACGAAGGCGCGCATCGGGGCGCCCACCGAGGCCAGCATGCCCTTGCGAGTCAGTGCCCAGCGCAGCGCCTGCCCGACCAGCGCAAGGCCGCGGCCCGTGTCGTTGTAGGTGTAGCCCTTGGCGCCGACGGCCCAGCGTGTGCGCGGCGCATAGTGATCGCGCAGGTTCTCGCCCACGCCCGGCAGGGCCTGCCGCACGTCGATGCCCAGCGCCTTCAGACGTTCCGGCTGGCCGATGCCCGAAAGCTCGAGGAGCTGCGGCGAGTTGATCGTGCCGCCGCAGACGATCACCTCACGCGTGGCTCTCGCTTCATGGGTCTGCGAGCCGACCGAGTAGCGCACGCCCGTGCAGCGCTTTCCTTCGAACAGGAGCGCATCGGCCGCCGCTCCGGTCACGATTTGCAAATTGGCGCGTTTGCGGGCCGGATCGAGATAGGCCCGCGCGGTGCTGACGCGCTGGCCGCGGAAGATGCTCGCCTGGCTCATGACGATGCCGTCCTGGGTGGCACCGTTGTAGTCCGGGTTGTGCCGGATGCCGACTTCGGCGGCGGCCGCGATCAGCGCCTGGAAGATCGGTTCGGTCGGCGGCGGATCGGTGACCGTGAGCGGTCCGTCGCGGCCGCGATACTCATCGTCGCCGCCGCCGCGATAGCTCTCGATGCGCTTGAAGAAGGGCAGCACATCGCGATAGGCCCAGCCCGTGTTGCCCATCTGCGCCCAGGTATCGAAGTCCTGCGCCTGGCCGCGCACGAAGGCCATGCCGTTGATCGCGCTCGACCCACCCAGCAGCTTGCCGCGCGGCACCGGAATGCGGCGGCCCTTGGTGTTGGCCTCAGGCTCGGCCGAATAGAGCCAGTTGGCGGCGGGATTGGTGAGCATGCGCGCCGAGCCGACAGGCAGGCGCGTCCATGGATTGTCCGGCAGCCCCGCTTCGAGCAGCAACACCTTGTTTCGCGCATCGGCTGACAGGCGATAGGCAACGGCCGCGCCGGCAGAACCCGCACCGACAACGATGAAGTCGTGGTCCATTGGCGCTATTCTGGAGCCATCGGCCGCTACTTGATAGAGGCGATCATTCGGCCGATCCTGCTGGCGATAGGAGCCGGACCATGAAGATCGAGAAGGTCAAGGAACATATCGGCGCCATTGTCACGGGCGTCGATCTCGCGCGGCCCATCGACGCCGCGGCGCGGAAGAAGCTCTACGACGCCGCCGTCGACAACGTGGTCCTGGTGATCCGGGGGCAGGAGCACCTCACCCCCGGCCAACTGCAAGCCGCCGCGGAGATGTTCGGCGAGCTGATGGAGGACCAGAACCGGCTCTACCTGGTCGACGGCTTCCCGTTGATCAGCGTGCTCGACAACCGGCACCTCGACAGCAAGGGCCAGCCCGCGAAGGTCGGCGGCAACGCCACCTGGCACACCGACCACACCAACCAGGAACTGCCGCCGAAGTTCACCATGCTCTATGCGGTGGCGGTGCCGGACAAAGGCGGCGCCACGCAGGTCTGCAATTCGCGCGCGGCCTACGAAGCGCTGCCGGACGCGGTGAAGTCGAAGATCGCCGACGTGAAGACCGAGAACACGCTGATCAGCAGCGCACGCATGAAGACGGGCAATCCCGACATCGTGAAGGCGCAGCGTGAATCGACCAAGCCGCCGACGGTGCATCCTCTGGTCCGCACCCATCCGGAGACCGGCACCAAGGCCGTGTGGTTCCACAAGGGCAAGACCGAGAAGGTCACCGGCATGTCGCCCGAAGAGACCCAGGACTTCCTGCAGGATCTGACCGACAGGATCACGCAGCCGCAATTCTGCTACGCGCACCAATACCAGAAGGGCGATCTGCTGATCATCGACGATCGCGCCTCACTGCATAAGGCAGGCTTCGACTACGATCCCGACCAGCATCGCCGCCTCTACCGGATGCTGGTCCGCGGTGACCGCCCCTACTAGAAGGCGTAGTCCATCTTGAAGCCGTCGCCCCAGCGCTTGATGTGGCCGACCGAGGGCGACGGGAAGTGCATCGTGCAGCACAGGGTATCGGTGTCGCAGTAGCGCTCGAGGAAATTGCGACGTGTCCGCACGCCCTGGTCGCGGTCGGTGTCGACGCGCATGACCAGCTCGGGATAGCGGGCCTGGATCGGCGAATGGATCAGATCGCCGGTGAACACCGCGGCGTCA
The DNA here is from genome assembly GCA_035501235.1 of Reyranella sp. Lineage (GTDB taxonomy): Bacteria > Pseudomonadota > Alphaproteobacteria > Reyranellales > Reyranellaceae > Reyranella. Next base: position 8,194 of record DATJWN010000341.1, on the reverse strand, counting down.
CGGCCCTTGCCGGCCGAAACCGCGAAATGGTCGGGCGTGTGGCCCGGCGTCGGGTTCAATCGGATATGGTCGTTGAGCGCGTGATCGCTGGAGACCAGCTCGGCCCGGTTGGCCTCGATGATGGGCAGCACGCTGTCGGTGATCTGGTCGAGCGGCGTCTTCCGATGGATCTCGCTCCAGTAGGTGTATTCCTTCTTCGAGAACAGGTAGCGCGCCTTCGGGAAGGTCGGGACCCAGCGGCCATTCTCCAGCTTGGTGTTCCACCCGACATGGTCGCCGTGCAGATGGCTGCACATCACGAAATCAATGTCCTCGACGCCGAGGCCGGCCGCCTTCAGCGCATTCATCCAGTTGCTGTCGTTCTTCTTGTTCCACGTCGGCCGGTTCGGGAAGTTCTTGTGATTGCCGATGCAAGCGTCGACCAGGATGTTGTGATGCGGAGTCTTCACGACGTAGGACTGGAAGCACAGCACGACATTCCCTGTCGTCTTGTCGTAGCCGCCCGGCGCCAGCCAGGAGAGGTTCTCATCGAGGGTTTCCTTCGACAGGGTCGGCAGGAAGTCGAGCATCGGCGTGAAGCCTGCCTCCTGCTCGACGATGCGGTGGATGGTCATGTCGTTGACGGAAAAGCTGGTGCGCATCGCTCGCGTCTCCTCACCCGTGGGCACTTCGTATTTGCCGCGCTATCGTAGCCCAGGAAACGAAAGGCGGCGAACATGGCAAGGCTCGACGGCAAGGTCGCGGCGGTGACGGGTGGGGCATCGGGGATCGGCGAGGCGACGGTCAGGCGTTTCGTCGCCGAGGGCGCGCGCGTGGCGTTCTGCGATCGCGACGGCGATCGCGGCCGGAGCGTGGCGGCCGAGCTCGAGGCCGCGGGCGCCAAGGTCGCCTTCACGCAGGCCGACGTCGGCACCGAGGCCGCCTGCCTCGCCTTCGTCAACGGTGCCGCACAGCAGTTCGGACGCCTCGACATCCTGGTCAACAATGCCGGCATCCGGAAATACGAGAAGGTCGACCAGGCGAGTGTCGCGAGCTGGAACGAGATCCTGAGCGTCAACCTGATGAGCTACGTCGCCTGCGCCAAGGCGGCCGTGCCGCTGATGCGCGCCGGCAAGGGCGGCGCCATCGTCAACGTCGCCTCGGTCCGGTCCGTCGTCGCGGGCGGCGGCAACCTGCAGTACGACACGACCAAGGCCGCCATCGCCGGCCTGACACGGGGGCTCGCCGCCGATCACTCGTCGGAGGGCATTCGCGTGAACGCGGTGGGTCCCGGCCCGATCTTCACGCCGTTCCATGCACGCCGTATCGCCGCGGCCGGCGAGACCGTCGAGCAATACAATGCCCAGGCCGCCCGAGGCACCATGATGAAGCGCCCGGGACGGGCCGAGGAGGTGGCCGCGGCCATCCTGTTCCTGGCCTCCGACGATGCCTCCTACGTCACCGGCGCCCTGCTGTTCGTGGATGGCGGGATGACAGCCATGTGAAGGGCACCTCGAATATTGCTATCATTCATGCCGGCAACGGGAGGACGACATGGCGAAACGCCCGATGTATCTGCAGCACGTCAATGTCTACGTCCGCAACGTCGAGCGGTCGAAGCGGTGGTACGAAAACCTGCTGGGCCTGCACGTCTACGAATACAGGCCGGGCTGGGCCGCCTTCTTGAGCGCCGATGAGGAGCAATCGCACGAGATCGCGCTGATGCAGGTGGGCGAGGAGGCGCCGCTGCAGTCGAAGCCTCAGGTGGGCCTGAACCACATGGCGTGGCGACTCGAAAGTCTCGACGACCTCAAGGAGTTCTACGGCAAGATCAAAGCCGACGGGCAGCCGATCGAGCGCATCGTCGACCACGGCATCTCGCTCGGCATCTACCTGCGCGATCCCGATGGCAACGGCGTCGAGGTTTTCTACGAGCTGCCGCGCGCCGAGTGGCCGGTCGACTACAACGTCTTCACGCGCGAGAAGACCGGGACCGGTCGCTTTCCCGGTCCGTGGGACGCCGAGATCAACCGCACCGCCACCGTACGCGCAGCCGATTAGCTCAAGCGCGGCCCGGGGTCGAGGCCCAGGAAGGCGCGGCCGCCGATCGGATACCATTCCGGTGCAAGCGTCGCCGCCTGGCCCACAACCTGCAGGTCGCGCCATACCTCGGCCAACCTGCTCCCCGTCTTGAACGAGGTGCTGCCGCCGTGCCGGTACATCAGGTCCATCGCCTGGCGCGCGCAGTCGGCGGCATGCACCGCGGCGAGACGGCAGCGGGCGCGCTGCTCGAGCGTGGTCTCGCAGCCGTCGGCGAGCGTGTTCCACAGATCGGCGATCATCGCGTTTCGATAAGTCCGTCCGGCATTGAGGATCGCATCGGCGCGCCCGACCGCATCCTGCACCTGCGGATTGTCGCACAGCCTGCCGGTGCGGCCGCGCGGCGTCTTCTCGGCCGCAAGCGCGATGAGCGCGTTGATGCCGGCGCGCGCGAGCCCGGTGATCACCGCGCACTGGTGCGGCCCGACCCAGGCCTGTGCGGGCAGGGCGTAGGTCATGCCCGGCCAATGGCCCCACTGATTGTCGAGCGGCACGCCGGCATGGATCATCGTGCGTCGGTCCGGCAGGAAGAAATCCTTCACCGTCCAGTCGAAGCTGCCGGTGCCGCGCAGTCCGCTCACGTCCCAGCTGTCGGGAATGACCTCGACCTCGGCGCGCGGGAACAGGCCGCGCCAGAACAGGCCGCCATCATTGCGGCGGCGCGGCTGGCCATCGTCGAGGATCTGGAAACTGCCGAGCATCCACGCGGCTTCGTGGCAGCCCGTGCCGAAGGTCCAGCGCCCGCTGACGCGATAGCCGCCCGGAACCTGCACCGCCTGACCGCCGCCCTGCACCGCTGTTCCGGCGATCACGTTGCGATGGCCCGTCGGGAAGATCTCCTGCACGCCGTCCGCGGGGAGACCGAGCGAGACCAGCGTGGCGACGCCGTTGTTGGCGACGTTCCAGCCGACCGAGCCCGCGCCTTCGGCCAGAAGCTCGATGACCCGGATATAGGTCAGCGGATCGGCCTGCAGGCCGCCCAGCGATCGCGGCAACGTGAGGCGGTAAAAGCCCGCCGCGTGCATCTGCTCGACGAGCTCGGGCGCGAGCCGCTGCTCGCGTTCGATCTGGTCCTGGTAGCGCCGCACCATCGGCTGGAGCGCGGCGGCCGCCCGGACCACCGGTTGGGCCTCGATATCAGCCGGCAAGCGGCGGTCTTCGACCATGGTCTGCAACGGCATCTCCCGTTCGAGTACGGCAGTCGTCGTCCATTTCCGTTATTCTGACTCAAATCCAGCGAAGGAAGAAACGCACCATGCCCGCGCCTTACGAAAAACACCGCCGCCAGCTCGAGCTGATCCTCGGCGCCTGGGGCATGGACGGGAAGACGGCCGGCGAGACTGCAGAGATCATGAGCTGGGCCGACCTGCACGGCATCGACACGCACGGCATCTCGATGATCCCGCCCTACGACGAGCGGCGCCGTAACGGCACGGCCAACATGAGCGCGCTGCCCAAGGTGACGCGCGACACGCCGGTCTCGGCGCTGGTCGACGGCAATGGCGGGCTCGGCCATCCCGCGGCACGGCTCGCCATGAACATCGCCATCGACAAGGCGAAGAAGATCGGCGTCGGCATCGTGCCGGTGCACAACTCGGCGCATTTCGGCGCCTGCGGCTTCTACGCGCTTATGGCGGTCGAGGCCGGCCTGATCGGCATGGTGACGACGTCGGCCGCCGGTATCCAGGTGTCGCCGACCAACGGCGCGCAGGCCAGGCTCGGCACCGATCCCATCGCCTTCGGCGCCCCTGGCGCGCCGGGCCAGCCCTTCCTGCTCGACATGGCGACCACGACCGTCGCCGCCGGCAAGATCCGCAACAAGGCCAACGAGAAGCTGCAGACGCCGACTGGCTGGCTGGTGACGAAGGACGGCAAGCCCAGCACCGATCCGCACGAGGTGAGCAAGGGCGGCTTTATGACGCCGCTCGGCGGCACGCCCGAGGGCTCGAGCCACAAGGGCTACGGGCTTGCCGCCATGGTGAACATCCTGTCGTCGGCGCTGTCCGGCGGCTTCATGGTCACGGACCCTGATCGCGCCGGAAAGAACGGCATGATCGGCCACTTCATGATGGCGATCGATCCCGGCCTGTTCCGCGACGTCGCCGATTTCCGCGCCGATGTCGCGGCGTTCTGCGACGTGCTGCGCGCCACCAAGCCCGCCGATCCGGCGAAGCCCGTGATGGTGGCGGGCGATCCCGAGCGCAAGATCGCCGCCCAGCGCCGCGAGACCGGCATTCCGGTCGGTCCGGGACTATTGGCGAAAGTGAAGGATGTCGCCCGCCACTCGAACGCCGAGTGGATTTTGGACGGTTAAGACAAAGGCCTCATCCTGAGGAGCGCCGCGTAGAGGCGCGTCTCGAAGGATGAGGTCGTCTCTAGATGAACATGTCGCGCTGATTGTAGTTCTTCAGCAGCGACTCGCGGGCCGCCTCGGTCCAGCGGTTCTCGTCCTCACGGCCGACCATCGGCTTGTAGACGTAGCTCTTCTCGTTCGGAAAGCGTTGCCGCCGCGCGTCGATGCCGAGCTGGATGATGCGCGAGCGCTCGACGACGCGGGATTCGTCATAGGTCTCGACGGTGCCGTGCAGACGCTTCGCGGTCACGCCGAGCACGCGCTTGCGCGGAAAGAAGCCGGCATTGAGCGTGACACGGCGATCGGGTGAGGAATTGGCGAACGACCCGTGCACGAGCTGGCGATTGGTGACGATCGTGTCGCCGGCGTCGCAGAGCAGCGGCACGGCGTTCGGCAGGCGATCGGAACCGGCATCGGCCATCAGCTTCTTGATGTCCGCCACCTTGTCGCGATGGGTGCCGGGGATCACCCAGACGCCGTTGCCGGCCGTGCTGGGATAGAGCTGGGTCATGAAGTTGAAGCCGTGCGCGCCCATCTCCCAGTCGGGCGCGTTCCAGTGCGTCATGCCATCCCGGTGCCAGGCGACCGACGGTCCGAGGCCCGGCTCCTTGATGAACGCCACCTCGTTGTAGGGCACGAAATCGTCGCCCAGGATCGCGGCGGCAACGGCCAGCAGGCCGGGATGGCCGTAGAGCCTGAGGCACTCGTCCATCAGGTGGAGATTACCGTCGAAGCGTTCGATGGTCAGGTCCGGCGCGTCGTCACCGAGCTTCGGCTGCAGCATCTGCGAGGGATGCCGGCCGTTGTACAGGCCGGTGCCGCCGAGAGGATCGCTCAACGGCTTGGCCCAGCGATAGGGCGCCTTGAGGATGCCCTCGCCCAGCGCCGGCCGGCCATGCTTGTCGAGCTTGGCGTCCGGCGTCGCCGGCGCACGATCGATCGTACGGTCGACAGCCGCGCGCAACTCGGCGAGTTCCTCAGGCCCGACCACGCCTTGCAGCACGTAGAAGCCGTGCGTCCAATAGGAGTCGAGGATCGCCGGATCGAGCTTGCCGTCCGCCGTGAAGCGGATCGGACCGCGATTGCCGAGTGCGTGGGCGCGCGCCTCGGCGGCGCGGCCATAGTCCTTCATCGCCTTCTCGTGGTCTTTCGCCGTGATGGTCTGGGTCATGGTGCCTTCACGCTATCAGGTTTGCACGGAGAGCGCCGCCTGGATGGCACGATCGAGCTTGGGCCCGACACCGCTCAGCGCCGTGAACCAATCGACGATGCGGCCGTCGCGGCCGATCAGGATCTTGTGGAAGTTCCAGTTCGGCGCGCCGAGCGGCCCCGTCTGCCGGGCGGCCCAGCGATAGAGAGGATGCGCCTTGTCGCCCGATACGACCTGCTTGTCGGCGAGCGGAAAGGTCACTTCGTAGGTGGCCTCGCAGAATTTCTTGATCTCGGCATTGCTGCCCGGTTCCTGCTCGCCGAAATCGTTCGACGGCACGCCCAGCACGACCAGGCCCTTGTCCTCGTAGCGCCGATAGAGCGCCTCGAGGTCTTTGTACTGGCCGGTGAAGCCGCAGAACGACGCCGTATTGACCAGCAGGACGATCTTGCCCTTGAGCTCGGCCGTGTCGAGCTTCTCGCCGCCGATCGACTCGATCGACACCGTGGCCCAGTCGATCGGCTCGCGGCCGATCTGCGCCCACGCCCCGCCAACGGCCGACAGCAGTCCGCCGATGACGGCGAACGCCAGCATCTTTGCGACCTTCAGAAGCATCTATCCGCGCAGCACCTTGCCGGCCTTGGCCTCGGTGAGCCTGCCCTGCTCCCAGGTGACGGCGCCGTTGACGATCGTGTACTCGACGCCCTTCGACGGCATCACGATGCGCTTGGCATTGCCCGGCAGGTCGAAGCGGCGCTCGCCGTGGTTGGTCGAGCCGATGCGCGTCGGATCGAAGATCGCGACATCGGCCGGCACGCCCTTGGCGAGACGCCCGCGATCCTTCAGGCCGAACAGATCGGCCGGATCGGAAGTGAGGCGGCGCACGGCCTCCTCCAGGGTCACCGCCTGCTTCTCGCGCACCCAGGTGCCGAGCAGGTAGGTCGGGTAGCCCGCGTCGCACAGCATGTCGACATGCGCGCCGCCGTCGCCCAGCGCCATCAGGATCGACTTGTTGTTCAAGAGCTCGCGCATGCGGTCCTCGCGGCTGTTCCACGAGGAGATGGTGAACTCGACATTGAGATTGTCGGCCAGCACCAGGTCGAGGAAGGCGTCGACGGCGTCCTTGCCTTGGAGGGTCGCCACTTCGGCGATCGACTTGCGCTCGAGATGCTTCAGCTCGGGCTTCTTGACGTCATGCACCACGATGCGGCGCCAGTCGCTGAAGCCCGTCGGGTTCTTGAGGTCGTGGCGGAAGGCGTTGCGGAAGGCAGGATCGGCGTAGACCTTCTTCTGCGCCTCCTTGTCGGTGTCGGCGAAGACGCGCTTCCACGACGGGAAGGCCGCGAACGCGAACGGGTTCTCCATCGTGCATTCGCGCGTGAGCGGCAGCGGCGAGGTCTGCGGCCGGGCACCCTTGGCGATCTGCGGTGCCGCGAGCCGCAGCGTGTTGCGCACCGCCTCGGGAATATCGTCGCGATCGAACAGGGCGATGAAGGTCACGGGCCTTCCGCTTTCGGTCAGCAGGAAGTCGAGCAGGTCGCACTGATCCTGCTCCAGCACGCCGACCTGGCGCGTGAGCGCGATTTCGATCGCGCCCTTCTGACGCTTCTTCAGTTCCTTCGAATAGGCCGACAGCTCCTCGCGGCTGGCGTTGCGGCAGGCGAGCGGCTTGCCTTCGAAGCCCATGTGCTGGTTGAGCGTGGTCGACGACCAGCCCAGCGCACCCTTGTCCATCGCCTCGCCGATGAGGGCCGCGATCTTCGCCGTCTCCTCGGGCGTGGCCGCGCGCTCCATCGAGGCCTCGCCCATCACGAAGTGACGGAAGGGCGTGAGCGGCGCGATGAAGGCCAGGTTCAGCGACGGCTGGCGGGCGGCCGCGGCGTCCATGAACTCGGGGAAGGTCTCCCAATCCCAGGTGATGCCCTTGTTCAGCACGTCGAACGGAATGCCCTCGACGTTCACCAGGTCCTTCATGGCGATCTCGCGCGTCGCGGGCTTGCAGGGCGCGATGCCGACGCCGCAATTGCCCATCACCACGCTGGTGACGCCGTGCCACGACGAGGGCGTGACCGCGCCGTCCCAGCAGATCTGCGCGTCGTAGTGCGTGTGCGGGTCGATGAAGCCCGGCGCGACGACGAGGCCGTCGGCGTCGATGGTTCTTTTCGATGTTTCGCGAAGATTCTTTCCCATGGAAAGGATCTTTCCGTCCGCGACCGCGAGGTCGGCGCGCGCGGCCGGCGCGCCGGTGCCGTCCGCCAGCAGGCCGTTTTTGATGAGCAGGTCGCAGGCCATGGGTTGCGCAGCAGTTTAGCGCGGGTAGACTGCCGCAAGGGGGTGGCATGGCGACGGGCAATCCGTTCGCGCACCTGCTCGGCGTGGCGCGCGAAGTCTCGTTCATGAAGGGCGCGGAGCTCGTGCGCCAGGGCGAGGCCTCGCGCGGTGCCTTCCTGATCCGCAAGGGCCGGGCGGAGGCGCTCGTGGCGCTGCCGGGCGGCGGCACGCTCAGCGTGGCGCAGTTCGGCGACGGCGACATGTTCGGCGAGATGGCGCTCATCGAACGCGGCTCGGTGACCGCAACCGTGGTGGCCGGCAGCAACGTGGACGCCTGGTTC
>DATJWN010000340.1:0-12192 GCA_035501235.1 Reyranella sp. | reverse complement strand
CGATGGATCGGGCGCGATGGCCGACAGCCCTTTGTGCGCATTGAGCAGCGCCGCCAGGAAAACCGGCAATGCGCCGCAGACCAGATAATGATGCGGGATCGGATCGGAATCGGGCAGCATGCCGAGCCCGACTCGCAAGCCTTCGACCGGTGTCAGTCCTTCGGCGGCGCTCAGCAGCTTCGGAACCAAGGCAAAGGCGCGCACGCGCGCCGCCGCCAGCCCGTCGCGCACGGCGGTCTCGTTACCGCCGCCCTCGCCGTAGCCTTCCCAAAGCAGCGCCGCGACGCCTTCATAGCCGCGCGTCGCCACCAGCTCTTGCAAGGCATGGCCGCGCACGACCAGCCGGCCCTCCTCCCCATCGACCTCGCTCATGATCGTGTCGGCCACGACCACCCCGTCCAGCCCGGCATTCACCCGTGTCTGCAGCATCGAAAATCCCCTCAGTTGTTCGAAGGAAAAGAGGGGTCAGACGTATGTATTGTCAATATTGATCACTTCGATCAATATTAAGAAATGAGCTCCGATTGGATCAGTTCGGCCGAAGCCGCCCGTCGGCTGGGCGTCTCGGCCGCCACTCTTTACGCCTATGTGAGCCGCGGCCTGCTGCGGTCCGAGGGCACGACCGGGCGGCGCGAGCGGCGCTACCGCGCCGACGATGTCTCGCGGCTGAAACGGCAACGCGACGTCGGCCGCAAGGCGGAGTCGATTGCCGCCCACGCCCTCGACTTCGGCACGCCGGTGCTGGAATCGTCGCTGACACTGATCGAAGGCGGCCACCTCTTCTATCGCGGCCACGATGCGACACGGCTGGCGCGTGGCTCCTCCCTGGAGCAGGTCGCGCAGCTCCTCTGGGAGTGCGACGATCGTCCGTTCGAGGCGGGCAACCTGCCGCCGATGTCCGCCGCGCTGCGCGCCGCCTGGGCCGCGACGCCGACCCTCGCGACCGTCGATCGCTGTCTCCTCCTCCTGCCGGCGGCCGCGCGCTGGGATCATCCGAGCTGGATCGAGGACCGCGGCGCCATGCTCGAGACGGGCGTGCGCATCCTGCGCCTGCTGACGGCGGCGGCGACCCGCGAGCCGATGTCCGCCGCGCCGGTGCATCAGCAGCTCGCCGCCGCGTGGAACGTGCCGGCGGAACAGGTGCCGGTCATCCGCGCCGCATTGGTGCTTTCGGCCGACCACGAGTTCAACACCTCGTCCTTTGCCGCGCGCGTCGTCACTTCGACCGGCGCCACGCTCTACGGCGCGGTACAGGCCGGATTGGCCGCGATCAACGGACCGCGCCATGGCGGCCTCACCCGGCATGTGACGAGCCTGCTCGACGAACTCAAGGACGCGGGCGATCTCGATGCCGCGCTCACCAAGCGCACCGGCCGCCTGCCGGGCTTCGGCCATCCGCTCTATCCCGACGGCGACGTGCGCGCGGCGACCCTTCTCGCGATGCTGCGCGAGGTCGCGCCCGACGCGCCGGAGTTGGCCTTCGCCATGCGGGTCGCCGAGGCCGCCGGGCGGCTCACGCGCGCGGCGCCCAACATCGATTTCGCCACCGTGGTCATCGAACGGACGCTCGGCCTGCCACAGGAATCCGCCCTCGCGCTCTTCCTGCTGGGCCGCACGGTCGGCTGGATCGCGCATGCGCTCGAGCAGGCTGCAAACGGTGGCTTGATCCGTCCCCGGGCGCGGTATACGGGTCCGCGACCGGCGATGTGAGGTGTCCCATGACCGACGCCCTGATCGTGATCGACATGCAGCAGGGCTCGTTCGGCTCCGACAGCCCACGCCATGACGCGCAAGGCCTGGTCGCCCGCGTGAACAAGCTGGCGCGCGCGGTCCGCGCCGATGGCGGCGCCGTGATCTTCATCCAGCATGACGGCCCGCCGGGCGATCCGCACCATCCCGAGGCGCCCGGCTGGCACCTTCTGGCGGCGCTCGAGGTCCGGCCCGACGACACGATCGTGCGCAAGACATCCTGCGATGCCTTCCTCGACACGACGCTCGATCAGGTGCTGCGCGAGAACGGCGTCGACCGACTGATCGTCACGGGCTGCGCCACCGACTACTGCGTCGACACCACGGTGCGAACGGCACTGGCCCGCGGCTGGCCGACGATCGTGCCCTCGGATGGTCACACCACGGCCGACCGCCCGCACCTCTCGGCCGTCCAGATCATTGCCCATCACAACGCCATCTGGGCCGATTTCCTGGCACCCAAGGGGCCGGCACGCATCTGCCTGTGCAGCGAAGTGCTTTTATCCACGTGAGCGTCTTGCGGCTGTACCGGTCGCGTGGTTAAAGCAGCGCTTTAGTGACAAAGAAACGCGCGGGCGTGCCGAGGTTGCCCCACTTGCTCGGCATAGAAGGTCTGTCGCCTGAAACCATTTCGGGCCTCCTGGACCTTTCCGAAAGCTACATCGACCAGAACCGATCCATCGACAAACGGCGCGACCTGCTCTCGGGCCGCACCGTGATCAACCTGTTCTTCGAGAATTCGACGCGCACCCGCACCTCCTTCGAGGTCGCGGCCAAGCGGCTGGGCGCCGACGTCATCAACATGGATGTCGCCACCTCCTCCGTGAAGAAAGGCGAGACGCTGCTCGACACGGCGATGACCTTGAACGCCATGCGGCCCGACGCGATCGTCGTGCGGCATTCGGAATCGGGCGCGGTCAATCTCCTGTCGCAGAAGGTGAACTGCACCGTCATCAATGCCGGCGACGGCCAGCACGAGCACCCGACGCAGGCGCTGCTCGACGCGCTCACCATCCGGCGACGACGCGGCAGCCTGCAGGGCCTGCTGGTCGCGATCTGCGGCGACATCATGCACAGCCGCGTCGCGCGCTCGAACATCCACCTGCTGCAGATCATGGGCGCCCGCGTGCGCGTGGTCGGCCCGCCGACCCTGATGCCGACCGACATCGACCGCATGGGCGTGGAGGTCCACTACAACATGCGCACGGGCCTCAAGGACGTCGACATCGTGATGATGCTGCGGCTGCAGACCGAGCGCATGCAGGGCTCGTTCGTGCCTTCGGTCAGCGAATACTTCCGCTTCTACGGCCTCGATCACGAGAAACTCAAGATCGCCAAGCCCGACGTGCTGGTGATGCATCCCGGCCCGATGAATCGCGGCGTCGAGATCGACTCCGAGGTCGCCGACGATCTCGACCGCTCCGTCATCCACGAGCAGGTCGAGATGGGCGTCGCCGTCCGCATGGCCTGCCTCGAGGCCCTGATCGGCGGCCGACGCAACGCCATCGGAGCCGCGGCATGACAAGCGGCAACATCCTGCGCGGGACGCCGCCGCACGCCGGATCCACCGCCTACATCAACGCCCACATCATCGATCCCACCGCGGACCGGGTCTATGCCGGCGCGGTGCTGATCAGCGACGGCAAGATCGCCGACTTCGGCCCCAACTTGTTCGCGTCGGGCGCGCCCTACGGCATCCAGTCGGTCGATTGCCGCGGCCTCCATCTCGCGCCCGGCCTGGTCGACACGCGCGCCCACACCGGCGAGCCGGGCGAGGAGCACAAGGAAACCCTGGAGAGCGCCGGCATCGCGGCGGCCGTAGGCGGCATCACCTCGATGGTACTGCTGCCCGACAACGAGCCGCCGTTCGACGACGCCTCGCTGATCGAGTTCGTGGCCCGCCGCGCGCGGCAGATCAAGCTCACCAACATGTACGCCTACGGCGCGCTGACGGTGGGCCTGGAGGGCAAGGAGCTGGCCGAGATGGGCCTGCTGGCCGAGGCGGGCGCCGTCGCCTTCACGGATGCGGACCATGCCGTGGGCAACGCCCAAGTGCTGCGCCGCGCGCTCTACTACGCCAAGGCCTTCGACGCGCTGATCGTGCACCTGCCACAGGAACCGACCTTGTCGGGCGGCACCATGACCAGCGGCGAGATGGCGACACGCCTCGGTCTCTCCGGCAGCCCGCCACTAGCCGAGGTGATGTTGGTCGAGCGCGACATCCGCCTGGTCGAGATGACCGGCGGACGCCTGCATCTCTCCAAGATATCGACCGCCGAATCGGTGAAGGTGATCGCTGCCGCCAAGGCGCGCGGGCTCAGGGTCACCTGCGACACCGCTCCGCCCTATTTCGCGCTGAATGACATAGCGGTCGGCGACTACCGCACGTTCGGCAAGCTGGTGCCGCCGCTGCGTTCGGAAAAGGATCGCCAGGCGATCGTCGAAGGCCTCAAGGAAGGCACGATCGACTGCATCGTCTCCGATCACCGCCCGCAGGACCAGGACAGCAAGCGCGTGCCCTTCGCCCAGGCGGAGCCCGGCGGCATCGGCCTCGAGACCCTGCTGCCGGTGTCGCTCGAGCTGGTACACAATGGCGAGATCACCCTGCCGCAGCTCTTTCAGCGCCTGGCCAGCACGCCCGCACGACTGTTCAACCTGCCCGGCGGGCGGCTCGCCAAGGGCGCGCCTGCCGATCTCGTGCTGTTCGATTCCGACTATGCCTGGAAGATCGATCGCAGCGACATCTGGAGCAAGACCAAGAACTCGCCGTTCGACGAGCGGCCCGTTCAGGGCCTGGTTATGGCCACCATCGTCGGCGGCCGCACGATCTACTGTCACGACAACTTCGCGCCGGCGGCGGCGGCCGCCTAAAGCGCACCTTAACTGCCTCGAAACGGCCATCTGGTCTGCTATGGTCGCCCCTCAAGCATAACGAGGCCCGAGACCATGCTTCGACATCCCCTCCTTCTCGGCGCGGCGCTCGCCACGGCCGCGAGCGCCGTATCGGCCCAGCCGCGTCCCAGCTCGCGCGAGGATCTGCTCGACGCGCTGACGCGGCATATCCAGATCTGCTCCGAAATGAGCGATTCGCAGTCGCGGCTTGCCTGCTACGACAAGCTGCAGACGCAGGTCGGTTACGCGCCGCCCGCAACGCCGCAACCCACCCCGCTCACGCAGAGCCCGCCACCTGCCGCCAACATGCCCCCGCCGGGAACGACATCCGGCGGCGGCGGCTTCGCCGGCCGGCCGCTCGCACCGCCGCCGCTCAGCGTGCCCGGCGGCGGCAACGCCACCCTCGGCGCCGCTCCCGGCACCCAGCCGCCCCCGGATCAGGATCGCGCCTTCGATCCACGGACGGCCACTTATCATCCGCCCGACATCGTGACGCCCAAGCCGCAGCCCAACCTGGTCCGTACCGGGCCGCGTCCGCTGCCGGTCTTCTCCCAGCCCATGCCGCTGGTGACCTTGCGCGCCAGCAACCTCACCGGTGCGTCGGGCTACTGGCAGGTCTCGGTCGTGATCGTCTCGAACACGCCCAACACGGTCAACGCCCAGGTCCAGTGCAGCTTCCTGAATGGCGGACGCTCTCAGGGCGACGCCTATCTCGGCCCCGTGGCGCTCTCGCCGGGCGAGCAGATCTCGACCGACCTGGTCGGCCCGCCGACCACGGCCTATGTCGATTCGACCAACTGCCGGATGCTGGCACCCTAAGGATCGAGATGCCGTCCTCGACCATCGCCATCCTCGCCGCCGCGGTGGGAGGTTATCTTCTGGGCTCCATACCTTTCGGCCTGCTGCTGACCAAAGCAGTAGGGCTGGGCGACATCCGCTCTATTGGCTCAGGCAACATAGGCGCGACCAATGTGCTGCGCACCGGCAACAAGAAGCTTGCCGCCGCGGTGCTGGTGCTCGACATGCTGAAGGGCTTCGCAGCGGTGATGATCGCGGCGATGTGGGGACCTTATCCCGCCATTGCCGCCGCCTGGGGCGCCCTTCTCGGCCACATGTTCCCGGTGTGGCTGGGCTTCAAGGGCGGCAAGGGCGTGGCGACCAAGCTCGGTGTGCTGTGGGCGCTCTCCTGGCCGATCGGCCTGATCAGCTCGGTCGCCTGGCTGCTGGTCGCCGCGGTCTTCCGCTATTCCTCGCTCGCCTCGTTGCTCTGCACCGCCATCGGCGCCGCCGCGGCCTGGTATTTCGACGCCTGGCCGATGGCACTCGCCATCACCTTGATGGTGCCGTTGGTCTGGTATCGCCATCACCAGAATCTCAGCCGCCTGCTCAAGGGCACCGAGCCCAAGATCGGCCAGGGCAAGTAAGCCCCATACGGGCACAATGACGGCTTCTCGCGCGCTGCCTTGGGCCCTGATCGGCGCCGCTTGCCTGGGATCGTTCGCCGCCACCTCGAGCGGCACGACACGCGCGCCCTTCCTGATCGACATGTCGCGCGATCTCGCGGTCGACGTCTCGCTGGTCGCCAATATCGTGTCGCTCACGTCGATCACCTGGGGCGTCGCCTCGGCGCTGGGCGGCTATCTGTCGGAGCTGCTGGGCCGCCGCCTGCTGCTGGTCGGCGGGTTGTTCGCCCTCTCGGCGATGATGGTGGCGCAAGGCTTCGCCGGCAGCTTCCTCTGGGTCGCGGTCTTCGCCGCGCTGGCCGGCGCCTGCTCGGGCACCTATTCCGGCGTGGTCTTCGCCGAGGTCTCGGCCCGCGTCGAGGACGGCCAGCGCGGCCGCGCGCTGGGCTGGGTGATGAGCGGCCAATCGCTCACCCTCGTGATCGGCGTGCCGCTTGCCGCCTGGGTCGGCTCGGCGATCGGCTGGCGCGGCTGGATGCATTGCACCGCCGCCCTGGCCTTCGTCGCCTGTCTCAGCCTGCTGGCAACGGTGAGCGGCGGCGCCGGCACCGTGGCCGCGGCCGGCCGCCGGCCGGCCGTCATGCGCAAGTTGCCGGGACGCGTGGTCGCCCTGCTCTTCACCGGCATCGCCGAGCGCACCTGTTATGGGCTCGCGGCCATCTACTTCGCCACCTTCCTGCTGACGGTTTATCACCTCACGCTCGCCGAGATCGCCATCCCCCTCGGCCTGTTCGCCCTGGGCAACATTGCCGGCACGATTCTGGGCGGGCAGCTGGCCGACCGGCTGCACGACCGCCTGCTCACCTTCGCCGTGACGCTCGCTCTATCGGGCGGCGCGTCGCTCGTCCTTTTCCTCTGGCACCCCGGGCTCGCCGTCAGCGTCGCGTTGGGCTTCCTCTATGTGCTGCTGAACGCTCTGGGCCGGCCGTCCTACATGGCCTCGCTCGCCGCCGTGCCGGCGGAGATCCGCGGCACCGTGCTCGGCCTCAACGGCGCCTTCGCCAGTCTCGGCTGGATCGCCGCCGCCGCGTTGGGCGGTGTCGCCTTCTCCACCGTGGGCTTCGAAGGCTTCGGTCCGCTGGGCGCCGCTCTCGGCGTCATCGGCACCTTGGGCGCGCTCGCCTGTCGCCAACATGCAAGGCGCTGAATTCTACTTATGGTTGTTTTACAGGGAATAACTCGCGCGATAGGATCGCCGGCATGTTCGACGGTCCCCTTTCGCTCGGGCTCGATGCGGCGGAGCGCCGGGCGCGGCTGAGGCTAGCGCGCAGTCCCCGCATCGGGCCGGTCCGCTTCCACGAAGCGCTGCAGCATTTCGGGTCGGCGCGCGCCGCCTGCCGGGAGATCGCCACCGTCTCCGATGCCGTGATCGCGCGCGAGGAGGAAAAGCTCGCGGCGTGCGGCGGAAGCTTTCTCGTTTTCGGCGATCCGGCCTATCCCGCCGCCCTGGCAAGCCTGCCCGACGCGCCGCCCATCCTGTCGGTGATCGGTGACACGGCTTTGCTCGCCCTCCGGACGGTGGCCATTGTCGGCGCACGCGATGCCTCGCTGGCCGGCCGGCGTTTTGCGTCAGGCCTCGCTCGCGAGCTCGGCGCTGCGGGCTTCACCATCGTTTCAGGGCTGGCGCGCGGGATCGATGCCGCCGCCCACGAAGCCGCCCTCGCCACCGGCACCGTCGCGGTGCTGGCCGGCGGCATCGATCAGATCTACCCGCCCGAGCACGCCAACCTTCAGGCCGCCATCGCCAGCCAAGGCCTCCTGCTGGCCGAGCAGCCCTGGGGCACGCCGCCGGTGGCCCGGTCCTTTCCCCGCCGCAACCGCATCGTCAGCGGCCTGTCGGCAGGCGTCGTGGTGGTCGAAGCGGCGGCCAAATCTGGCACCTTGATCACCGCCCATCGGGCCGCCGAGCAGGGCCGCGAGGTCTTCGTCGTCCCGGGCTCGCCGGCCGATCCCAGGTACGCCGGATCAAATGACCTTATCCGAGATGGGGCCATTCTGACCCGTAACGCGAACGATATTATAAGTGTGTTCGGTTTGCCGCACTCCGTCACCCAACCCACTGTGAAAACAGCACAAATTTCGGACGACACAGACACTGCAAAGGTGCTGGAGGCGCTGGGTCCGACCCCCACCGCGGTTGACGAACTGGTACGTCGATGCCAAGTGTCCGCCGCCACCGTGGCGGAGGTCCTGCTGGCCCTAGAGCTGGAAGGCCGCCTGGAAAGGCACCGGGGTAACCGCGTATCTCTGATGTAAATCAGTGATCTAGCTCCGGATCCTAAGTTTTTACTGGAGCT
Source organism: Reyranella sp. (assembly GCA_035501235.1). GTDB lineage: Bacteria > Pseudomonadota > Alphaproteobacteria > Reyranellales > Reyranellaceae > Reyranella. The sequence goes on along the minus strand of DATJWN010000340.1, from coordinate 3,791 downwards.
TGTTTCGACCATGGATGTGTTGGTCGTCGAGTCGCCCGCCAAGGCCAAGACCATCGGCAAATATCTCGGCCCCGGCTACACCGTGCTGGCCTCCTACGGTCACGTCCGCGACCTGCCGCCCAAGGACGGCTCGGTCCGTCCGGACGAGGATTTCGCCATGGACTGGGAGGTCGACTCCTCCTCCCAGAAGCGCGTGGACGCCATCGCCAAGGCCATCACCAAGGGCGGCAAGCTCCTGCTCGCCACCGACCCGGATCGCGAGGGCGAGGCCATCTCCTGGCATGTGCTCGACATCCTGTCGCGCAAGAAGGCGCTGCAGGGCGTCGACGTGAAGCGCGTCACCTTCAACGCCATCACCAAACAGTCGGTGCTCGACGCCGTCGCCCATCCGCGCGACCTCGACCAGCCGCTGATCGATGCCTACCTCGCCCGCCGTGCGCTCGACTATCTCGTGGGCTTCACCCTGTCGCCCGTCCTGTGGCGCAAGCTGCCGGGCAGCCGCTCGGCCGGCAGGGTGCAGTCCGTGGCGCTGCGCCTGATCTGCGAGCGCGAGTCGGAGATCGAGGTCTTCAAGAGCCGCGAATACTGGACGGTCGACGCCCTCTTCGGGACGGCCAAGAAACAGACGCTGAAGGCCCGCCTCACCCATCTCGACGGCCGCAAGCTCGACAAGTTCGACCTCGCGACCAAGGAACAGGCCGAGTCGGCCGTGCGCGAGATCGAGCGCCGCGCCTTTTCCGTCGCGTCGATCGAGCGTCGCCAGGTTCGCCGCAACCCGCCGCCGCCCTTCATCACCTCGACGCTGCAGCAGGAAGTCTCGCGCAAGCTCGGCATCGGCGCCGCCACCGCCATGCGCATCGCCCAGAAGCTCTACGAGGGCGTCGATATCGGCGGCGAGACGGTCGGCCTCATCACCTATATGCGTACCGACGGCGTGCAGCTCGCGCCCGAGGCGGTCGGCCAGACCCGCCGCCTGATCGAGGAGCGTTACGGCCAGAACTATCTGCCGGGCAGCCCGCGCGTCTACACGTCGAAAGCCAAGAACGCCCAGGAAGCGCACGAGGCGATCCGCCCGACCGACCTCTTCCGCCTGCCGCAGGACGTGGCCGCCTATCTCGATAAAGACCAGCTCGCCCTCTACGAGCTGATCTGGAAGCGCACCGTGGCCAGCCAGATGGAATCGGCCGTGCTCGACCAGGTGACAGTCGATATCGCGAGCGCCGACAAGAGCGTTCAGCTCCGCGCCACCGGCTCGGTCGTGAAGTTCAACGGCTTCCTCACCCTCTACGACGAGGGCAAGGACGAGGACGCGACCGACGAGGAAGGCAATTCCATCCTGCCCGACGTGGCGGAGAGCGAGGGGCTGGAGCGCCGCGAGGTCGTGCCGGAACAGCATTTCACCGAGCCGCCGCCGCGCTATTCGGAGGCGAGCCTGGTCAAGAAGCTCGAGGAGCTCGGCATCGGCCGGCCCTCGACCTATGCCTCGATCATTGAAGTCCTGCAGCGCCGTAACTATGTGAAGCTCGACCGCAAGCGCTTCATTCCCGAAGATCGCGGCCGCATCGTGACGGCCTTCCTGCAGACCTATTTCCCCCGCTACGTCGAATACAACTTCACCGCCCATCTCGAGGAAGAGCTGGACGACATCTCCGACGGCAAGGTCGACTGGCGCCAGGTGCTGCGCGACTTCTGGAAGGAATTCTCCGGCGCCGTCGGCGAGACCAAGGACCTCCGCGTCAAGGAAGTGCTCGACAAGCTCGACGAGGAGTTGGGTCCGCACTTCTTCCCGGCCAACGACAATGGCGGCAAGAGCCCGCGCGACTGCCCGTCTTGTGCGAACGGCCGCCTCGGCCTCAAGCTCGGCAAGTTCGGCGCCTTCATCGGCTGCTCGAACTATCCGGAATGCCGTTTCACCCGCAAGCTCGGCATCGTCGATGCCGCAGCGGACGCAGCCTCCGGCGCCAATCTCGATGGACCCAAGATCCTCGGCACCGATCCCGTCACCGGCAAGGTCGTGACCTTGCGCAACGGGCCGTACGGTCTCTACGTGCAACTCGGCGAGCCCGAGGGCAAGGAGAAGCCCAAGCGGCAATCGCTGCTCAAGGGCATGACGCCTGACGACGTCACGCTGGAGAAGGCGCTGCTGCTGCTGTCACTGCCGCGCGAACTGGGGCCGCATCCGGAAGACCAACAGCCGGTGCTGGCCGGCGTCGGCCGCTTCGGGCCTTATGTGAAGCACGGCCCCAAGTACAAATCGATCCCGGCCGATGAGAGCGTGCTGGAGATCGGCATGAACCGCGCCGTCGCCCTTCTGGCGGAAGCCAAGGGAGCGAGCCGCGGCCGCGCCGCCGTGAAGCCCATCCGCATCGTCGGCAATCATCCCAATGACGAAGCACCCATCGAGCTCTACGACGGCCGCTACGGCATGTACGTGAAGCATGGCGGCATCAACGCCACCGTGCCGCGCGACCTGAAGCCCGAGGAGCTGACGGTCGACCAGGCCGTGTCGCTGCTGGCCGAGCGCGCCGCCAAGGGTGGCGGAAAGAAGCCCAAGGCGACGAAGAAGAAGGCCGCGCCCGCCGCGGCCAACGATGCGGGCGAGAAGCCCGCGAAAAAGACGGCCGCCAAGAAGAAATCGGCGCCCAAGAAGAAGGCGAAGGCAAAAACGGAAGAACCGCCGCCGCGTACCGGAACCGATGGCTAAGGGCCGGGTCCCCACGCGCGACGAACTGCTGGCATTCATCAAGGACAGCGCCACCCCGGTCGGCAAGCGCGAGATCGCGCGAGCCTGGGGGATCAAGGGCGACCAGCGCATCGAGCTCAAGGCTCTGCTGCGCGACCTGCGCGACAGCGGCGATATCGCCGCCGACCGCGCGAAGACATTCAAGGATCCAAAAGCATTGACTGATATTACTATCCTGGAAATCACCAGGGTCGACGGCGACGGCCACCTGCTGGCCGTGCCGCGACGACATGACGAAGAAACCGACGGCCCGGTGCCGCGCATCGAGATCGATCCGCACGGTGCGCGGGGCGGACAGGCCCCCGCCGTCGGCGACCGTGTGCTGGCCTCGCTGAAGCGCCGCGGCAAGAACACCTATCAGGCCCGCATCATCCGCCGTCTCGGCAGCGGGCCCAAGAAGATCCTCGGCCTCTACGAGGAACCGCCCGGCCGCAACGGCCTCGGCCTGGTGACGCCGACCGACCGCAAGCTCCGACGCGAGTTCGACGTGCGGCCGGCCGACAAGAACGGCGCGCTGCCCGGCGACATCGTGTGGATCGAGGAGGCCGGTGGCGAGCTCTCGCGCCGCGCCAAGGTGATCGAGCGCATCGGGCCGATGAGCGACCCGCGCACGGTCAGCCTGATCTCGATCGCGGCCAACGACATCCCGGTCGAGTTCCCGGAAGCGGCCAAGAAGGAAGCGGAGAACGCGCGCGCCGCCCCGCTCGGCGACCGGCTCGACCTGCGCAAGGTGCCGCTGGTCACGATCGACGGCGAGGATGCGCGCGATTTTGACGATGCAGTCTTCGCCGAGCCCGACAAGGATCATCCCGGCGGCTGGCGCCTGCTGGTCGCCATCGCCGACGTCTCCTGGTACGTGCGCCCCGACAAGCCGCTCGACCGCGCCGCCTACCGCCGCGGCACCTCGGTCTATTTCCCCGACCGCGTCGTGCCCATGTTGCCCGAGCAGCTCTCCAACGGCTGGTGCTCACTGGTGCCGCGCGAGGATCGTCCGGTGCTGGTGGCGGAGATGTGGATCGACGCCGAAGGTCAGCTCAAGAAGCACCGT
>DATJWN010000339.1:0-10649 GCA_035501235.1 Reyranella sp. | reverse complement strand
GCCCGACCAGTAGGCTTTGCGCAGCTCGCGCTTCAGGATCTTGCCCGTGGGATTGCGTGGCAACACCTCGATGAAGTCGATGGACTTCGGCAGCTTGTAGCCCGCGATGCGCTCGCGCGCCCAGTTGATCAGCTCGCCCGGCGTCACCGCGGCGTCCGCCTTCGTCACGACGACCGCCTTCACCGCCTCGCCCCAGCGCTCGTCGGGAACGCCGATCACGGCGACGTCGGCCACGGCGGGATGGCCGAACAATGCGCTTTCGACCTCGGCGGGATAGATGTTCTCGCCGCCGGACACGATCATGTCCTTCACGCGATCGTAGATGTAGAGATAGCCCTTGTCGTCGAGATAGCCCGCGTCGCCGGTGAAGAACCAGTCACCCTTCACGGCGCGCTCCGTCGCCTCGGGCAGCCGCCAATAGCCGCCCATGACCTGCGGCGAGCGCACGGCGATTTCGCCCACCTTGCCGGCCGGCAGGTCGCTGCCGTCGTCGCCCACGATGCGCAGCTCGACGCCCTGCTGTGCGTAGCCGCACGACAGGAGCTTGGCTGCGTCGTTGGGATCGTGATCGCCGGGCGGCAGCAGCGTGATCGCGCCCGTCGTCTCGGTGAGGCCATAGACCTGCTGGAAGCCGCAGGGAAAGATCGCCATCGCCTGCTTCAGAAGCTCGGCGGGAATGGGCGCGGCGCCGTAGACGATCAGCTTCAGGCTCGAGAGATCGGTCTCGCGGATCTGCGGCGCCTGCACCAGGAACAGGATCATGGCCGGCACCAGCAGCATCACCTGCAGGCGCTCGCGCTGGATGGTCTCGAGGATCTCCGCCGGCACGAATTCGCGTGCGACATGGTTGGTGGCGCCGGAGAAGAGCCCCGCGATGCCCCAGCCCGCACCGCCGATATGGAACATCGGCAAGCACACGAGATTGGGCACCGCCGGCGCGAGAAGCCAGGTCGCGGTCCACACGGGCATCATCCAGGCGAAGTTGGCGTTGGTGAGCTCCGCGCCCTTCGGGAGTCCCGTCGTGCCCGAGGTATAGAACTGCACGGCCGTGTCCGACGGCCTGGAAGGCAGCTTCGGATCGGTCGCCGGATGGCGGTCGCGCCAGCCCTCAAAGGAGTTCCATTCCGGATGATGGCCATCCATCGCCACGATGCGGCGCACGGCCTTGAGCTCACCGCGGATCTTTTCGATCACCGGGAAGAATTCCTCGCCGACGAACAGGATCTCGGCTTCGGCGTCGTTCACGATATGCAGCACCTCGGGCGGTGCCAGGCGCCAGTTGACCGAGACCATCACGGCATTGGCCTTCACCGTGCCGAACAGCAGCTCGAAGAAAAGGTCGCTCGACTTGTCGAGATGGGCGACCCGCGCCTGCGGCCGGAGGCCCGCAGCGATCAGTCCTTGCGCCACCTTGCTCGAGGCGCGGTCGAGGTCGCCGTAGGTCGTCGTGTGGCCGCGATAGACGAGGGCTGCGACGTCGGGCCGCTCGGTTGCGTGGGTACGCACGATATCTGCAAGGCCTGCAATCTCGATCGGCATTGTTTATTTCAACTCCCTGTTCGCCTAGTGTCTAAAGCGAATCGGGGGTCTTTCAAGGGACATCATGGGCAAGCGAATTCTGGTGACCGGCGGCGCAGGCTTCCTGGGCTCGCATCTCTGCGAACGCCTGCTGGCAGCCGGCCACGACGTGCTGTGCGTCGACAACTACTTCACCGGCACCAAGGACAATGTCGCCGCGTGCCTCGGCAACCCGCACTTCGAGCTGATGCGTCACGACGTGACCTTTCCACTCTATGTCGAGGTCGACGAGATCTACAATCTCGCCTGTCCCGCCTCCCCGGTGCACTACCAGCACGACCCGGTGCAGACGACCAAGACCTCCGTCCATGGCGCCATCAACATGCTGGGCCTGGCGAAGAGGGTGCGCGCCAAGATCTTCCAGTCGTCGACCAGCGAGGTCTACGGCGATCCGACGGTGCATCCGCAGGTCGAGAGCTATCGCGGCAACGTCAATCCGCTCGGGCCCCGCGCCTGCTATGACGAAGGCAAGCGCTGCGCCGAGACGCTGTTCTTCGACTATTGGCGCCAGCACAAGCTGCGCATCAAGGTGGCGCGCATCTTCAACACCTACGGGCCGCGCATGCATCCCAACGACGGCCGCGTGGTGTCGAACTTCATCGTCCAGGCGCTGAAGGGCGAGGACATCACGCTCTACGGCGACGGCATGCAGACCCGCGCCTTCTGCTACGTCGACGATCAGATCGACGGCTGGCTGCGCCTGATGGACCACACGCCGGACGAGTTCACCGGCCCGGTCAATCTGGGCAATCCCGTCGAGATCCCGGTCAAGGCGCTGGCCGAGAGGATCGTGAAGATCGTGAACGGCAAGTCGAAGATCGTGCACACGCAGCCGCTGCCGATCGACGATCCGCTGCAGCGCTGTCCCGATATCACGCTGGCGCGCAAGGAACTCAAATGGGAGCCCAAGGTCGATCTCGACCAGGGGCTCGCCAAGACGGTCGCCTACTTCGACAACCTGCTGAAGAGCAACCGAGGCGTCGCCGCCATCGGCCGCTAGCCTGGCTCCTTATTGGGCGGCGAGGGCCTGCTTCGGCAGCGCGTTCACGACCGAGGCCTTGCCCGACGTCATCTCGTCGTAGATCCACTTGTAGGTCTTCTCCATGCCGTCCTCGAGACGGATGGAGGGCGCCCACTTCAGCAGCTTCTTGATCAGGTCGTTGTCGCTGTTGCGGCCGCGCACGCCCTTGGGCGCGTCGAGCTTGTAGGAGCGCTTGAGCTTCACGCCGGCGATCTTCTCGACGATGTCGACCAGGCGGTTGATGCTCACCAGCTCGTCCGAGCCGATGTTCAAGGGCTCGATGATCTCGCTCTGGGCGAGCTTGATCGTGCCCTCGGTGCAGTCGTCGATGTACATGAAGGAGCGGGTCTGCTCGCCGTCGCCCCAGATCTCGATCTCGTGCTTGCCCGAGAGCTTGGCGGCGATGACCTTGCGGCAGATCGCGGCCGGGGCCTTCTCGCGGCCGCCGTCATAGGTGCCCTCGGGGCCGTAGACGTTGTGGTAGCGCGCGACGCGGGTCGCGATGCCGTAATCCTCGCGATAGTGCCGCGCCATGCGCTCGCTGAAGAGCTTCTCCCAGCCATAGCCGTCTTCCGGCATCGCGGGATAGGCGTCCTCTTCCTTGAGGGCGGTGACGTCGGTGCGGGTCTGCTTGTCGCCGTTGTAGACGCAGGCCGACGACGAATAGAAGAAGCGCTCGGTGCCGGCTTCCTTGGCGGCGACCAGCATGTGGGTGCTGATCAGCACCGACAGCATGCACTCGGCCTTGTGGGTCTCGATGAAACCCATGCCGCCCATGTCGGCGGCGAGGTTGTAGATCATCTTGGCGCCCTTGGCGGCGGCGCGGCAGGGCTCGAGCAGGGCGAGGTCGCCCACCTGGTTCTCGACGCCGGGATGCTTCTGGTACCACTCGGCGAGCGGCTTCACGTCGACGGCGCGGATCTTCTTGTGGCCACGCTCCTGGAGCACCCGGACCAGATGGCCACCGATGAAACCACCGGCACCCGTGACAACGACGAGATCATCCTTCGACATCAGAAACGGCCTTTCATTCCACCGAGAGGGGTGTTTACCTGACTTTTCAATGGCTTGCAGCTTTCCTGGGGACCAAGATCCCGGCCCTGCCGCGTTCGGGAGCCCGTTTGCTCGCCCCAAGCCCGACCGTCAAGTCGTGATGGCGGATTTGTCACGGCAATATTGCGCCCCAAGTGCGATAACCGGGAGCTGAAATGACGTACGTCCTGGGCCTCAATGCCTATCACGCCGACGCCGCGGCCTGCCTGGTGAAGGACGGCGACCTGGTCGCCGCCGTCGAGGAGGAGCGCTTCCGCCGGATCAAGCACTGGGGCGGCTTCCCGAGCGAATCGATCCGCTATTGCCTGAAGGAGGCCGGCATCTCGCTGGCCGATGTCGGCCACGTCGCGGTGAACAGCGACAACGCGGCCAACCGCTGGCGCAAGCTTGCCTATGTGCTCACCTCGGGCGTCTCGCCCGGCTACGTGCTGAGCCGGCTGCGCCATCGCGGCGACCGCGCCGATGTCGCGGGGAACCTGAAGCGCACGCTGCCGGACCAGGAGTTCCGCGGCACCGTCCATCCGGTCGAGCATCACCTCTGCCATCTCGCCTCGGCCTTCCTCGTCTCGCCCTACGACAAGGCCGTCGCCGTATCGGTCGACGGCTTCGGCGACTTCTCCTCGGCGGCGTGGGGCCTGGGGCAGGGCGGCAGCGTCCCGGTCGACGGCCGCGTCTACTTCCCCCATTCGCTCGGCGTCTTCTACGAGGCGATGACGCAGTTCATCGGCTTTCCCCATTACGGCGACGAGTACAAGGTGATGGGCCTCGCGCCCTACGGCGAGCCCAAGTTCGTCGAGCAGATGAGCAAGCTGGTGAAGCTCAGCAACGACGGCCGCTTCGCCCTCGATCTCCGCTACTTCCGCCACGCCTCGGGCGAGGGCGCGAGCTATTCGGTGAAGGAGGGCATTCCTTCGGGTGGTCGGCTGTGGAGCGACGCGCTTACCGAGTTGTTGGGCCCGCCGCGCGATCCGGCGGCGCCCCTGGAAGATCGCCATCGCGACATCGCCCGCTCGGCACAGGCGACCTACGAGAACGCTTTCTTCAATCTCCTGCGCGCGCTCCACCAGCGCTACGGCAACGACTCGATCGTGCTGGCCGGCGGCTGCGCCTACAACTCCGTCGCCAACGGCAAGGTCTTCGACCGCTCGCCCTTCAAGCATGTCTACATCCAGTCGGCCGGCGGCGATGCCGGCGGTGCGATCGGCGCGGCCTTCGCGACCTGGCACAAGGTCGACGGCGAGAAGGCCCGCCGCCACTTCGTGATGGATCACGCCTATTGGGGGCCCTCGGCGACGCCACAGGAGATCGCGACGGCGGTCGCCGCGCGCCAGGCCGACTTCGACTCCGAACGCTGCACCATCGAGCAGGTCGCCGACGAGGCCGAGCTCTGCCGGCGCACCGCGCAAGCGATCTCCGAGGGCAAGGTCATCGGCTGGTTCCAGGGCCGGCTCGAATGGGGCCCGCGCGCTCTGGGCAACCGCTCGATCCTGGGCGATCCAAGGCGCGCCGACATGAAGGACATCCTCAACCTCAAGATCAAGCGCCGCGAATCCTTCCGGCCCTTCGCGCCCTCGATCCTGCGCGGCGCGGTGAAGGACTGGTTCGAGACCGACGACGACGTGCCCTTCATGATGCAGGTCTTCAAGATCCGCCCCGAGAAGCGCCCGCAGATCCCGGCCGTCACCCATGTCGACGGCTCGGGCCGCCTGCAGACCGTCACGGAGAAGGGCAACGAGCGCTATGCCCGCCTGATCGAGGCCTTCGGCAAGCTGACCGGCGTGCCCATCGTGCTCAACACCAGCTTCAACGAGAACGAGCCCGTCGTCTGCAAGCCCGAGGAGGCGATCGACTGCTTCCTGCGCACAAAGATGGACGTGCTGGTGCTGGGTGATACGCTGATCCAGAGATGATCGGGACCTGACGATGCGCGTACTCGTCGCTGGCGGCGCCGGATATATCGGCTCCCACACCTGCAAGGCGCTCGCCCGCGCGGGCCATACGCCCGTCGTCTACGACAACCTGCACACCGGCCACGAATGGGCCGTGAAGTGGGGACCGTTCGAGCGTGGCGATCTCAACGACAAGGCGGCGCTCGCGGCAACGTTCGCCAAGCACAAGCCCGAGGCGGTCATCAACTTCGCGGCGCTGGCCTATGTCGGCGAGTCCAACAGCGAGCCCACGCTCTACTACCGCAACAACGTCGCGGGCCTGATCGCCCTCATCGAGACCATGCGGGCGCACGACATCGGGGCCATGGTCTTCTCCTCGAGCTGCACCGTCTACGGCGTCCCGGACAAGGTGCCGATCGTGGAGACGGCGCGGCAGGAGCCGATCAGCCCCTATGGCCGCTCAAAGCTGATGGGCGAGATGATCCTGCGTGACGCCTGTGCCGCGCACGGCCTGGGTGCCGTGGCGCTGCGTTACTTCAACGCCGCCGGCGCCGATCCCGAGGGCGAGCTGGGCGAGGAGCACGATCCCGAGACGCATCTCATCCCGCTGGTGCTGCAGGCGGCGCAAGGAACGCGCCCGCACATCTCCGTCTTCGGCAGCGACTATCCGACACCCGACGGCACCTGCATCCGCGACTATATCCACGTGACCGACCTCGCCACCGCCCACGTCGCGGCCCTGTCGGCCTGCACGCCGGGCAGGTTCGCCGCCTACAATCTCGGCACCGGCGCGGGCTCCAGCATCAACGAGGTGGTGGGCCTCGCCCGCCAGATCACGCGCAGGACGATCGTGGCCAAGGTCGAGGGCCGCCGCCCGGGCGATCCGCCCAAGCTGGTCGCCGATGCCTCGTCGGCGACGACGGCGCTCGGCTGGCGCGCGCAGCATTCCGGCCTCGACGAGATCGTCGACACCGCCTGGCGCTGGATCAACGAGCGCCGGACGCAGGCGATGACGGAAAAAGCGCGCTGATGGCCTTCCTCGACGACATCACGCCGCTGCTGATCACGTACGACGAGATCGCCAACATCGAGCGCACGCTTTCGAAGCTCGGCTGGGCCCAGCGCATCGTCGTGATCGACAGCGGCAGCACCGACGGCACGCTCGATGTGCTGGCGAAGGACCCGCGCATCGAAGTGATCCCGCGGACGTTCGACAGCTTCGCCGAGCAGTGCAACTTCGGCCTCGGCCAGATCCGCACGCAATGGGTGATGTCGCTCGACGCCGACTACGAGCTGAGCGACGGCCTGGTCACGGAGCTTGCCGCGCTGCAGCCGACCGAGCGGCAATCGGGCTTCCGCGCGGCCTTCGTCTATCGCATCCACGGCCGGCCCTTGAGCGGCACGCTCTATCCGCCGCGCACCGTCGTCTATCGCGTGGCCGGTGCCGCGTACGAGAACGAGGGCCACGGCCATCGCATCCGCCTCACGGGCGAGGTCGCGGACCTCAGAGGCGTCATCTATCACGACGACCGCAAGCCCCTGTCGCGCTGGCTGGGCTCCCAGCTCCGCTATGCTGCCCGCGAGGCGGCACATCTGCTCGACGCGCCGCGCGAGACCCTGTCGCGCGCCGACCGCGTCCGCCGCATGGGCTGGCCCGCGCCGATCCTGGTCTTCCTCTACGTGCTGTTCGCCAAGCGCGCGATCCTCGACGGCCCGGCCGGCTGGTTCTACGCCTTCCAGCGCCTGCTCGCCGAGGTGCTGATCGCGTTGGAGCTGCTGGATCGGCGGCTGTCGAAGTGAGGGCGCGGCCGTCCGGATGAGACCGGAGTCGCAGGTCTCAGGGGCGTGAACCACGAGTCTCAGGGGTGTGAGACTGGTTCGATGGCGATGGCCAAAGGCTTTTAGCCCCCGAGTCTCAGAGTCTCACCACCCCCCCTCGCTGGAATAAGCGGCCCCTGCCATCTCTTGGACCGCCGCATCGCCGCCAACTCCGCTAACCGGGATGGTTACGAATAGTTACCGTCAAACGTATCGAATCTGACGGTGAGATCGACCGTACCGGCCATCTGGCCACGCTCCAACCTTCCTCCTGCCCGGACGACAAGACCGAGTGGTAGTTCCCGTTCGGTAACCCTTTTGAAAGGGAAAAATTAAAGGGCCCTCTATGGGGAACCCTTCTGCTACCGCGCTCGATCTGCCCCACCGTGCAGCGTCTCCCGCGGCCCCCGCGCTTCGACAAAAAGTCCTGGATCCGGGTCTCCGACGTTCTCGCGGAGAATAGTCCCGATTTCGATCCAACGGGCATTCTGATCAATGGAAGCCCTCCTTCACCAAGGCTTCGGAGGGCGGGCTGGTGCCGGCTGAGGGATTTGAACCCCCGACCTTCGGTTTACAAAACCGCTGCACTACCACTGTGCTAAGCCGGCGCGTGGCCAAAATACCTTTTCCGTATGGCGAGCGTCCACCTCGCGGGCGATGACGGGCGGATGATCGATCTTCGCGCGTCGGATCGCACGGTTCTCGCAGCCCTCGCGGTTCTCGTCGGCCAGGTGTCCAACGGCGTGGGCGCGGCATGGGCGAAGTCGCTGTTTCCGGTCATGGGGCCCGAAGGCGTCGTGGCGCTGCGCATCGGCTTCAGCGCGGTACTGCTGGGCGTCGTGATGGGCGTGTGGCGGCTCAGGCTGCCGCGCGAGCATTGGGGCAATCTCGCAGGCTACGGAATCTGTCTCGGCGTGATGAACTCGGTCGCCTATCAGGCTTTCTCGCGCATCCCGATCGGCATCGGCATGGCGATCGAGGTGACGGGGCCGCTGACGCTCGTGATCCTGGGCTCGCGCCGCGCGAGCGACTTCCTGTGGCTCGCCGGCACGGTCGCCGGCCTCGCGCTGGTGCTCTATCCGAGCGCTGGGATCCCTCCGCTCAGCATGGTGGGCATCGGCTTCGCCTGCTGCTCGGCCACCTGCTGGGCGGGCTATATCGTCTTCGGTACGCGCCTGGCCCGGGTGGGCAGCGGCAAGGTCGTCGCGGCGGGCGCCTTGCTCGCCTCGACCTTCGTCCTGCCGCTCGGCGCCGTCGCTTCGGGCAAGGCCATGTTCAATCCGGAGTCGCTGGCACTGGGTCTCGGCGTCGCGATCCTCACCAGCGCGCTGCCGTATTTCCTGCAGATGCTGGCGATGCGGCAATTGCCGCGCACCCTCTACGGCGTCATTGCCGGCGGCGTTCCGGCGGTGGGTGCCGCGATGAGCTACATCGTGCTGGGCGAGCAACTGGCGGTGCGCCAATGGCTCGGCATCTGTGGCGTCGTCGTCGCGGCCGCGGGATGCACGCTGGGAGCCGCGAAAGCCAAAGCTGCCTGAAGGCGCCCTACGCGCGCACGTGCTTGTCGATCTGCTGTTGAGCTTTCCGGCGCTCGAGCTCGTCGGCGACGGCGGCAGGCACGCACTTCTTGTTGACCGGATTGAGAATCGTCCCCAGCGACTTTGCGATGACCAGGGCCACCGGTATGCCAATGATTGTCAGGCAAAGAGCGACGACCTGCAGCGCGTTGATGATCGCGAAGAGGATGCCAAACGGCAGATAGATGATCATCACGATCGTGGAATAGGTCTTCCAAACCGGGTTTTGCTCGATCTGCAGCGCGTCCTTGCTGACCATGGCGTGGCCGAACGGAACGAACAGGAACTTTCCGAATTCCATGAGACCGAGCCCGATGGGAGCGGCGATCACGGTGATCGTCAGCAAGCCGCCGAGCAGAAAATAGAATATGGCCGTCACGAATCCGAGAAACGGAAAGTGCCAGAGAATATTTCCGAGCGTGCGCATCGCTGTCTCCCCCGAGTGCGAAGGGAACCCTTAACACAATCTATAGTAGAGGGCTATGCGAGGCGTCGCCGCGCCCATTCATAAGCAGCAACGGCCGCCGCGTTCGACACGTTGAGCGCGGCCAGCGCTTGTTGCGTCGGAATCGTCACCAGCCGATCGCATCTCTCGGCTGTCAGTCGCCGCAGGCCTTCGCCCTCGGCGCCCAGCACGAAGCAGACCTTGCCGGCGAGGTCGAGGCTGGCGATGGCGGCATCGCCACGCTCGTCGAAGCCGTAGAGCCAGAAGCCCGCGTCCTTCAGTTGCTCGAGTGTGCGCGCGAGGTTCACGGCGCGCACCAGCGGCACGAGCTCGAGGCCGCCGGACGCGGCCTTGGCCAGCACGCCTGTATCGGCCGGCGCGTGACGCTCGGTCACGATCACGCCCGCGACGCCGAAGGCGGCGGCGCTGCGCAGGATGGCGCCCACATTGTGCGGATCGGTCACCTGATCGAGCACCAGCACCAGCGCGTGATCGCCGGCGCGCGCAAGAATGTCCTCCAGCACCGGCTCTTCCAGCGGTGCGGCGAGCAGGGCCAAGCCCTGATGCACGGCGCCGGCCGGCAGGCGCTGGGCCAGCTCCTCGCGGCTCGCGATCTGCAGCGGATGGCCCTTGAACTCCTGGGCGTGGCGGTCCGCGGCCTCCTTGGTGGCCAGCAGGCGCTGTATCTGGCGCTCGGGGTTGGCCAAGGCGGCCAGAACGGGATGGCGGCCGTAGAGCCACACCGGCTGGTGGCCGCCGCCGCGGGACTCGCCGCGGTTCGGGCGGGCGGTTCGGTGCGGACGGGGTCGCATGGCGCCTGTATAGGGGATTTGCCCCTTGACGTAACTCATTGGATTTGCGAGCTACGCGCGCCCGTTTTGGCGGGTCGAACAGGCTCTTTCTCGCGCTCTGTGCCGCAGGTTCGGAGGGGTGGCCGAGCGGTCAATGGCAGCAGACTGTAAATCTGCCGACTTCGCGTCTACGAAGGTTCGAATCCTTCCCCCTCCACCATCGGCCTTCAGCGTCGGGACGGGCTCTGTTCGGGAGTTGCGGGTGTAGCTCAATGGTAGAGCAGAAGCCTTCCAAGCTTATGACGAGGGTTCGATTCCCTTCACCCGCTCCAGTTTGACGTGTTCGTAGGATCGGAAGCAGCTCGAGGATCGTGACACCATGACGAAGGCGAAGTTTGAGCGGAACAAGCCGCACTGCAACATCGGGACGATTGGCCACGTCGACCATGGGAAGACGTCGCTGACGGCGGCGATCAC
>DATJWN010000338.1:0-3437 GCA_035501235.1 Reyranella sp. | reverse complement strand
CATCGAATATCGCGACAAGACCAACGACCAGGTGACGATCGATTCGGCGGAGGCGACGAAGAAGTACGGCGTCGCCGTGAAGTGCGCGACCATCACCGCGGACGAGGGCCGCGTGAAGGAGTTCCACCTCAAGGAGATGTGGCGCTCGCCCAACGGCACCATCCGCAACATCATCGGCGGCACGATCTTCCGCGAGCCGATCGTCTGCAGGAACGTGCCGCGGCTGGTGCCGCACTGGACCAAGCCGATCGTGATCGGCCGGCACGCCTTCGGCGATCAGTACCGCGCCACCGACTTCGTCGTGCCGGGCAAGGGCAAGCTCACCGTCAGGTTCGAGGGCGAGGACGGCCGGGTCATCGAGCACGAGGTCTTCAGCTTCCCCGGCAGCGGTGTGGCGCTGTCGATGTACAACGTCGACGACTCGATCATCGGCTTCGCGCGCAGCGCCTTCAACTACGGCCTGATGCGCGGCTGGCCGGTCTATCTCTCGACCAAGAACACCATCCTGAAGCGCTACGACGGCCGCTTCATGGAGCTGTTCCAGAAGGTGTTCGACGAGGAGTTCAGGGACAAGTTCAAGGCCAAGGGCATCACCTACGAGCATCGCCTGATCGACGACATGGTCGCCTCGGCGCTGAAGTGGGAAGGCGGCTTCGTGTGGGCCTGCAAGAACTACGACGGCGACGTGCAGTCCGACACGGTGGCCCAGGGCTTCGGCTCGCTCGGCCTCATGACCTCGGTGCTGATGACGCCGGACGGCAAGACCATCGAGGCCGAGGCAGCGCATGGCACCGTGACCCGTCACTACCGCGAGCACCAGAAGGGCAACAAGACCTCGACCAATCCGATCGCCTCGATCTTCGCCTGGACGCAGGGGCTGAAGTATCGCGGCAGGTTCGACGGCACACCGGATGTCGAGAAATTCGCCGAGGCGCTGGAGAAGGTCTGCGTCGAGACGGTCGAGAGCGGCAAGATGACCAAGGACCTGGCACTCCTGATCGACCGGGACCAGCCCTTCCTGACGACCGAGGATTTCCTGGCGGCGCTGGACGCCAACCTCAAGGCCAAGATGGCCGCGTGGTAGTCGGAGGAGCCGACGGTTGCCGCACCGGCTGGGTCGTCTGCCGGCGCGCGCCCGACGGCACGCTCGACATCCGGGTCGTGAAGACTCTCGCGGAAGCCTGCGAGGGTCTTTCCCTGCTGGCGGTCGACATGCCGATCGGCTTCGTCGATCACCCTCGCCCGCCGCGCGCCTGCGAGGTCGAGGCGCGCAAGCTCCTGCCCGGCAAGGCAAGCTCGGTCTTCCCCACACCCTGCCGCCCGGCCCTCGCCGCGACCACGCACGCCGAGGCGAACGCCATCAGCAAGAAGCTCGGCGTCGGCATCAATCAGCAGACATTCCATCTCTTCAAGAAGATGAACGAGGTCGACGATCTCCTGCGCGCCAACAGGAAACTCCGCCGCGTCGTCCACGAAGCGCATCCGGAGCTCGCCTTCGCGCGCATGAACGGCGGCAAGCCCGTGCTCAGCAAGAAACGCCAACCCGACGGCTATGCCGAGCGGCTGAAATTGCTCGCCAAACATGGCTTCAAGACCAGGATCGACCGCCTATCCGGCGCCGCGCGCGACGACATCCTCGATGCCATCGCCGTCTGCCGCACGGCAATGCTGATCGCGTCAGGCGACGCCACCCGTCTCGGCCCCGCCAAGCTGCGCGACAGTCACGGCCTGCCGATGAACATCTGGTTCTGATACGGTCGCCAGATGAAGGCTTTTGTTCTCGCTGTCGTGCTGGTGCTGTCGTCCGCCAGTGTCGAAGCAGCGCCGATCGAAGCGGGCGACGGACAGCAATCGGCTATCGTGTCCGGCAAGGCGTTCGACGTCTTCACCTATCGCCCTTCCTCCTGCACGCCGCACTTGCTGCTGATGGTCTTCCACGGCGTGAGCCGCGACGCCGGCCCCTATCGCGATCACGCCAAGCCGATCGCAAACAGGCTGTGCGCCGTGATCGTGGCGCCCCTGTTCGACAAGCAGCGCTTTCCGCGCGATCTCTATCAGTATGGCGGCGTGACCGATCACGGCCGGCTCGTCACGTTCGATCGCACGATCGACCTGGTGGCGCCGCTCGTCGCCTGGGCGCGCGAGGCGGCCGGCGAGAAGAAGATGCCGTACATGCTGATCGGCCATTCCGCCGGCTCGCAGTTCCTCGGAAGGGTCGCGGCCTACACGACGCCCGACGCGGTGCGCATCGTGCTCGCCAATCCGTCGACTTGGGTGATGCCGGGCACCGACACTTCAGTGCCCTTCGGCTTTGCCGGCTGGCCCGATCCCGAGAAGGCGCTTCAGGCCTATCTCGCGCTGCCGATCCTCGTCGATCTCGGCGGCGCCGACACCGGCAGCGCCGAACTGGACGTCTCGCCCCCCGCTATGGCGCAGGGTCCGTACCGGCTGGCGCGCGGCCGCAACGCCTATGCGCTCGCGAAGAAGACCGCCGAAAGCCACGGCTGGACCTTCCGCTGGAAGGCGGTCGAGGTGCCCAATGTCGGCCACAGCGCGACCAAGATGTTCCAGGCGGAGGAGACGATCTCCGCCCTGCAGCACTGACTACTCCGGCTTCACGCCGGCCGCCTGCAGCACCGGGCCCCACAGAGGCGCCTGTTCCTTGGTCCAGGCGGCGAGCTCCTCGGGCTTGCCGCCCATGGCGACGAAGCCGCGCTGCTTCAGGTCCTCGCGCATCTCGGGCGTCGCGACCGAGGCGTTCAGCGCTTGGTTCAGCTTGGCGACGATGGGCTGCGGCGTGCCGGGCGGCGCGATCAGCGTGTAGACGATCGTGCCGTCAACGTCGCCCAGACCCTGCTCCTTGAAGGTCTTGATCTCGGGCGCCGACTGCGCGCGCCCGGGCGAGGCCATGCCGTAGGCCTTGAGCTTTCCGTTGCCGATATATTGCGCGACGCTGGTCAGGCTCGACATGCCGAGCTTGATGTGGCCGCCCAGCATGTCGGTGACCAGCGGACCGGTGCCGCGGAACGGCACGTGCGTCAGCTTGATCTTGTTCAGCATGGCATAGCGTTCGGTCGAGAGATGCATGGGCGTCGATATGCCCGCCGTGCCGTACTGCACGTCGCCCGGCGCCTTGCGCGCCGCCTCGGTGATCGCCGCGAGATCCTTCCACGGCGCATCGGCGCTGCCGACGAAAACCGACTCCTGTTTGGCCGCGAAGCCGATCGGCACGAAGCTCGCGGGATCGAAGCTGAGATGGGCAATGAGATAGGGCAGCAGCATCTGGTTGTTGCTGCTCATCAGGATCGAGTAGCCGTCGGGCGCCGCCTTGGCGACGATCTCGTGGCCGATGCTGCCACCGCCGCCCCCGCGATTGTCGATCACCACGGTCTGCCCGATCGCCTTCTGGAACGGTTCCTGGATGGCCCGCGCCAGCG
>DATJWN010000337.1:0-5795 GCA_035501235.1 Reyranella sp. | reverse complement strand
CGCAGTCGGGCTGGCGGACCAGGCGCGCATAGTCCTCGATGAGGGCGCGGCTCATGGGCCCCACCTGATAGTGGCGGTGATCGATCGAACCCACGGGCACGATCTCGGCCGCCGTCGCGCAGAGGAACACCTCGGAAGCCTCGTCCAGCTCCTCCGGCATCACGGCGCGCTCCTCGACCTGCCAGCCGCGGCGACCGGCGATGCCGATCACGGCGCGACGGGTGATGCCGTCGAGGAAGTTCTCGGGCCTGGGCGTCACCAGCTTGCCGTCGCGCGCCAGGAAGAGATTGGCGCCCGTGGCTTCAGCGACCCGGCCCTGCCAGTCGAGCATCAGCGCATCGTCGAAGCCCGCCTTGAGCGCACGGTCCTTCTCGATGCCGCAGATCAGATAGAGGCCGGCCGCCTTGGCCTGGCCCGGCGCCGAGGCGGGCGAGGGCCGGCGGTATTGGGCCATCGTCATGCTGATGCCGCCCGGCTTGGCCAGCACCGACAGCCGTCCCTCCTGCGCCCACGGCGCGATCGCGAGGTGCACCTTGGCGCCGATCGACGACACGCCCATCACTTCCGAGCCGCGCCAGGCAATGGGCCGGATGTAGCCGCTCTGGAGATTGTTGGCCTTCACGACGGCGCGCGTCGCCTCGTCGATCTCTTCGCGCGTCCAGGGCAACTCGTAGTCGAGCAGCCGCGCCGACTGGATCAGGCGCGCGCTGTGCGCCGAAAGACGGAAGACCCGGCCCTCATAGATGCGCTCGCCCTCGATGACGGCCGAGCCGTAATGCAGCGCGTGGGTCAGCACATGTGCCCTGGCCTCGCGCCAGGGGGTGAGTTCGCCATCGAGCCAGATGAAACCGTCGCGATCCGCCATGCTTAAGGACATTGCCAGATCTCCTCCGCCATGATTCCAAACCGTTCGTTTGGACGTTCTGAATAGCAACCTTCTGTCTATATAGGACAATAATGCTGTCCTTGTCAATATAACTGACCTTATGTCGTGAAATCAGGCAGTTGGGCCATCGCGCGCTGGCATCGACGCGACCGCGCTCTATATTCGCCGCCTTCAGCCGTTCCCTTCAGTGCGCCATGGTCGAGACCCGTTCCCCCGCCAATCCGCTATTCCTGCGCGACGAGGAGCTGCGCCAGGGCATCGAGCTGATGTTCTATGCCTATCGCGACTTCACGTTCGAATCGGACCAGCAGCTCAAGCGCTATCACCTGGGCCGCGCGCATCATCGCGCGCTCTATTTCATCGGCCGCCATCCCGGCCAGACGGTCGGCCACCTGCTCTCGATCCTGAAGGTCACCAAGCAGTCGATCAGCCGCGTGCTGAAGGATTTGCTCGAGCAGGAATATGTCGAGCAGAAGAGCGGCCCGCGCGATCGCCGCGAGCGGCGGCTGTGGCTCACCGAGAAGGGCGTGAAGCTCGAGCACGAGCTGACCGACCGCCAGAGCCAGCGCTTCGCGCGCGCCTATCGCGAGACCGGCGCCGAATCGGTCGAGGGCTTCCGCAAGGTGCTGCTGGGCCTGCTCGATCCGCCGGAACGCGCCGTGGTCGACAAGCGCGTCCGCAACCGCTGACGGATGGACGCCGCCGACAAGCCTCACGTCCTGGTCGTCGATGACGACACGCGCCTGCGCGAGCTCCTGAAGAACTTCCTGTCGCGCAACGACTTCCGCGTCAGCATGGCGAAGAACGCCGCCGAGGCGCGCCAGCATCTCGGCGCCTTCGACTTCGACCTGATCGTGCTGGACGTGATGATGCCGGGGCAGACCGGCCTCGATTTCGCGGGCGAGCTGCGCAAGACGAACGACGTGCCCATCCTGATGCTGACGGCGATGGGCGATCCGAAGGACCGCATCGCCGGCCTCGAGAAGGGCGTCGACGACTATCTCGGCAAGCCCTTCGAGCCGCGCGAGCTCTTGCTGCGCATCCAGAGCGTGCTGCGCCGCGGCCGGCCGACGGAGGTGGCCGAGCCCGGCAGGATCACCTTCGGCCCCTTCCAGTTCGACCTGGCGCTGGGCGAGCTGGCGCAGAAGGGCAAGCGCGTGCCGCTCACCGATACCGAGATCGCGCTGCTTCGCGCGCTGGCCGGCAAGCTCGGCGAGGTGCTGAGCCGCGAGGCGCTGTGCAGGAGCGTGGGCGGCGGCCTGAACGAGCGCGCCATCGACGTGCAGGTGACGCGTCTGCGCCGCAAGATCGAGCCCGATCCCGGATTCCCGCGCTATCTCCGCACCGTGCGCGGCCAGGGCTACAGGCTGGTCAACGCGTGAAGTCCTTCGGCGAGCTTTTCGAGACCGTCGCGCGCTGGGCCGACCGCCATTCGCCGCAGACCCTGTTCGCCCGGGCGCTGATCATCATCATCGTGCCGATGCTGCTCCTGCAGGCGCTGTCGGCCTGGTGGTTCTACAGCCAGCGCGGCGACAACGTGACCAACCGGCTGGCGCTGCTGCTGGTGCGCGATCTGCGCACCCTGATGAACCTGCACGCCGATTTTCCCGACGAGGCGCACCGCGCCTGGATCATCAACCATGCCCGCCAGGACATGCTGATGGACGTGAGCTTCCACAAGGGCATCGTGCCGAAGTTCAAGGCGCCGGAATATTTCGACATCGTGGCGCGCGAGGTGCAGGGCGCGATGGATGCCGACATCAAGCGGCCCTACTTCCTGGACAACGACGTGGGCAACGACCAGCTCCTGGTCCAGATCCAGCTCGCCGACGGCGACGTGCTGGAGGCGCTGGTGCCGCATGTGCGCCTGACTTTCGGCTCGAGCTTCGCCTACGTGCTGGCGCAGCTCGGTCTCGCCCTGGTGCTGTTCGGGCTCGCCATCCTCTTCATGCGCCGCGAGCTGGTGCCGATCGAGCATCTCGGGGTCGCGGCCGATGCGCTGGGCAAGGGGCGCGACGTGCCCGACTTCGCCTTCTCCGGCGGCACGCGCGAGGTGCGCAATGCCGCGACGGCTTTCCAGACCATGAAGATACGCTTGGGTCGCTCGATCCAGCAGCGCACCGAGATGCTGGCCGGCGTCTCCCACGATCTCCGCACGCCGCTCACGCGCATGAAGCTCTCGCTGGCGCTGCTCCCCGATTCGCCCGAGAGCAAGGAGCTCGGCGACGACGTGGCCGACATGGAACGCATGATCGAGGGCTATCTCGCCTTCGCCCGCGGCGAGGGCGACGAGGAGCCGATGCCCTCGGACCTCGGCGAGATCCTGCAGGACGTGGCCGCGAATGCCCGGCGCGACAATGCCAATGTCGAGGTCGGCTGGACCGGCGACATGGAGCTCGAGCTCAGGCCGCTCGCCATGAAACGCTGCCTCACCAACCTCGTCTCCAACGCGCTGCGCCACGGCACCCGCGCCGAGCTGCACGCCACGCGCGGCAAGACCTCGGTCGAGATCACCGTCGACGATGACGGGCCCGGCATCCCCGAGGAGCGCCGCGAGGACGTGTTCCGGCCCTTCTTCCGGCTGGACGAATCGCGCAATGTCGATACCGGCGGCGTGGGCCTCGGCCTCACCATCGCCCGCGACATCGCCCGCTCCCATGGCGGCGACGTCACCCTGGGCGCCGCTCCGCTGGGCGGGCTGCGCGTGACGGTCCGGATACCCATCTGAGACGCCTTGGTCTAAAACTGCCCGCGTCAAATCGAGAGAGAAAATGTCCGACCTGAAATTCACCCGCATCAAGCACCCCTCGCCGACGCCGGCCGCCAAGCGCGCCGAGCTGCTGAAGAACCCGGGCTTCGGCCGCGTGTTCAGCGACCACATGGTCACCATCAAGTACAGCGACGCCGAGGGCTGGCACGACGCCCGGATCGAGCCGCGCGGCCAGATCCCGATGGATCCGGCAGCCGCCGTGCTGCACTACGCGCAGGAGATCTTCGAGGGGCTGAAGGCCTACAGGACCGCCGACGGCGGCGCCACGCTGTTCCGCCCCGAGCAGAACGCCAGGCGCTTCCAGGACTCGGCGAAGCGCCTTGCCATGCCCGAGCTGCCGGAGAAGCTCTTCCTCGAGGCCTGCAACCTGCTGGTCGACGTCGATCGCGACTGGATCCCCGACGGCGACGGCAGCCTCTATATCCGGCCCTTCATGTTCGCCAACGAGATCTTCCTCGGCGTGAAGCCCTCGTCGAACTATCTGTTCAGCGTCATCGCCTCCTCGGTCGGCTCCTACTTCAAGTCGGGCGCCGATGCCGTCTCCGTCTGGGTCAGCCAGGAGTTCACGCGCGCCGCGCCCGGCGGCACGGGTGCCGCCAAGTGCGGCGGCAATTATGCGGCGAGCCTGCTCGCCCAGGCCGAGGCGACCAAGCATGGCTGCGACCAGGTCGTGTTCCTCGACGCCGTCGAGCGCAAGTGGATCGAGGAGCTGGGCGGCATGAACGTGTTCTTCGTGTTCAACGACGGCACGATGTCGACGCCGCCGCTTTCCGGCACGATCCTGCCCGGCGTCACGCGCTCCTCGCTGCTGACCCTGGCCAAGGACAAGGGCATCACCGTGCGCGAGGAGAAATACTCCTACGCCGACTGGAAGGCCGACGCCCATTCCGGAAAGCTGCGCGAGGCCTTCGCCTGCGGCACCGCCGCCGTGGTGACGCCGATCGGCACCGTCCGCGCGCCCGAGGGCGAGTTCAAGATCGGCAACGGCGGCCCCGGCACGCGCACCGAGGAGCTGAAGGCCGCGCTCACCAGCATCCAGCGCAGCAAAGCGCCCGATCCGCACAAGTGGGTTCACCGGGTTTTCTGATTCATGCGGACCGCGGGCCTCCAGGCCCGCTCATGAGCTTGAGCGGGCCTGGAGGCCCGCGGTCCGGAAGACCATGAGGCAGCTTCAGGGAGAGCGAGCATGTCCAAGGGCAAGGTTTTCCGTGACGCACTCAAGCGCGGCATGGTGACCGCGCCCGGCTGCTTCGAATGCATCGGCGCCCGTGCGATCGAGCGGGCAGGCTTCGAGGCGGCCTACATGACCGGCGCCGGCACCGCGGCCACGCTGGGCTATCCCGACTACGGGCTGGTGACGATGTCGGAGATGGCCGACAATGCCGGCCGCATCGCCGCCGCCATCAAGCTGCCGGTGATCGCCGATGCCGACACCGCCTACGGCAACGAGCTCAACGCCATCCGCACCGTGCGCGAGTACGAGAAGCGCGGCGTCGCCGGCATCCATATCGAGGACCAGGACTTCCCCAAGAAGTGCGGCCATCTCGAAAACAAGGTGATCGTGCCGCTCGACGACTATGTCGCCAAGATCCGCGCCGCGGTCAGCGCCAAGGTCGATCCCGATTTCCTGATCATCGCGCGCACCGACTCGCGCGCCGTGCTGGGCTTCGAGGAAGCGGTCCGCCGCGCCAACGCCGCGCTCGAGGCCGGCGCCGACATGGCCTTCGTCGAGGCGCCGCAGACGCTCGAGGAGACCGCCGCCGTGCCCAAGCTGGTCAAGGGCCCGTGCATGCTGAACATGGTGTGGCGCGGCAAGACGCCGGACCTCTCGATGGCGGAAGCGGCCAAGCTCAACTACGCCTTCATGATCCTGCCCGGTGTCCTGACGCGCACGATCGTCGGCGCGTGCGATGCCGCCCTGGCCGAGGTCAAGGCGCAGGGCCGCCATCCTGTGCCTGCGTCCGACATCACGCCGCAACAAGGCTTCAACCTCAACGGCGCCGCCGAATGGGACCGCTACCGCACCGCGTTCCGCGAGCCCGCGAAGAAGCAGGCGGCGGAGTAACGCAGCGTTCTTCAGCTTCCTCATTCATATGGGGAAGTGCCCCCGTCTTACGGGGGCGATGGGGTCATATCGCG
>DATJWN010000336.1:0-8230 GCA_035501235.1 Reyranella sp. | reverse complement strand
ACGGCCCGCAGTCCGACCCCTCCGGCCCTCCGGGCCACCTCCCCATTCGAATGGGGAGGAAAAGACGTTGCTAAAACATCTTGCCGCCGTCGGGCACGACGCGGTCGGGGGCCATCAGGACCACGGCGCCGTCGGCATCGGGGAAGCCGAGCGTCAGGACCTCCGACATGAACTTGCCGATCTGGCGCGGCGGGAAGTTCACCACGGCCGCGACCTGGCGGCCGATCAAACATTCCGGCGTGTAGTGCACCGTGATCTGGGCGGACGATTTCTTGATGCCGATCTCCGGCCCGAAATCGATCTCCAGCCGCAGCGCCGGCTTGCGCGCGCCCTCCAGCGGCTGCGCGGCGCGAATGGTGCCGACACGGATGTCGACCCTGGCGAAATCGTCGTAGGTGATCTGCGTCATGGGCTTCCCCTACCACGGACAAAACAAAAGGGCCGCCCCCTCGTCGGAGACGGCCCCTTCGTTCAGGGAACGCTTACGCTTACGCCACTCTACCCAATCGAATTACTTCTTCGCGAAGGCGGCCTTGACCTCTTCGGTCAGCTCGGCGATGCGCGCGTTGAGCGCGACCAGCGCCTCGTTCTGGCTCTTGGTGTACATGCCGGCCAGCTCCTGCGCGTTGGCGAGGGCGGCGTCGTAGCTCTTCTTGGCGAAGTCGATCTGCTTGGTCGCCTTCTCCTCGATGGTCGCGGCGGCCAGCACTTCGCTGCCGTGCTTGGAGAAGTCTTCCATGGCCGAGCGGATCATGTCGCCCTGGCGCTGCGCGATCGACTTGATCGTCTCGACGGCGGCGGTCGACGCGGTGGTCATGACGGCGAAATTCTTGCGGCCGCTCTCGACGACGCTCTCGACGCTCATGGTCGGGACATGGAACTCGCCCGCGATCTTGCTGAAGTCGAAGTCGGCGAAGGGATTCTTGAAGGCACCGTTGGCGTAGGTCATGGAACTCTCCTGAAGGGACCGTAGTGGCGTTGAAATTCCGGGCTGCACCCGTTTTGCTGCGGTGCAGCAACGACAGTCCGGAATTTAGGGATGAGCCCCTACAAGTCAAGGAGTTTTTGTGCAGCGCACAAAATATTCACGCTTCGGGCGCCTGTTCGGCCCGCTGGGGCCGACGCGGCCAGCCGGAATTGGCAAATTTATCAAGGGTTTGTGACCATCTCTCGGCAGTTTTGAGACGGCCGTCCAGGGCAGCCATGGTCTGGGAGAGATCGCCGCTCTCGTCCTTATCGAAAACCCGCGACACGGCGTAGTGGATCGCCAGCAGCGCCTGGCACCGCACTGCACCAGCCAGGCCGTCGCTCGCGATCCCGGCGGCTTCCAGGGTCGCGGCCATCGAGCGCTGCAGGGCCGGCGCCAGCGCCAGGCCCAGAATCGGATCTCTCATCGTCGCCCGGCGCAACTCGGCGAGCGGCGACTTGTACGGACGGAGCGCGTCGTAGCGGCGCATCATGACGTCGAACAGCCGATCGCGCGCCGTCTCCTCCGGATCGCGAGTGCGGGGCGTGCCCGCCAGCACCTCCTCGTCGATGCGCTCCAGGAAGGCCACGATCAACGCGACCTTGTCGCGATGGAGACGATGCAGCTCGGCCATGCCGAGCCCGGCCGCTTCGGCGACATCGGCAAGCGTCACCCCGGCATAGCCGCGCTCGCCGATCAGGCGCAGGAAGGCGTCGAGGGCCTGCGGAGCAGCGGCGGTGGAAGCCTCGCTCATCCCGCGAGTTCCTTCGAGCGCCGCGAGGCCGCCGCCAGCGCCTTGTCGAACACGGGTTGGATGCCGTCCGCCGCCATCAGGACCTTCAATGCCTCCGCGGTGGTGCCGCCGGGACTGGTCACGTTGACGCGCAATTGTGACGCCGGCTCGGTCGACTGACGCAAGAGCTCGCCGCTGCCCGAGACGGTCGCGCGCGCGAGCTGCATGGCCATGTCCGCGTCGAGACCGAGCTTGGCACCCGCCGCGGCCATCGCCTCGACCAGCAGGAAGACATAGGCCGGGCCGCTGCCCGAGAGAGCCGTCACCGGATCCATCAGCGCCTCGTCCGACACCCACAGCGCCTGGCCGACCGCTTCGAGCAATTCCTGGCAGCGCTTCTTCTCCGCATCGGACACGCCGGACGCCGCGCAGGCGACGGTGATGCCCTGGCGCACGGCCGCCGGCGTGTTGGGCATGGCGCGCACGACCTTGGCCTTCGCGCCAAGGTGCCCAGCGAAGTATTTCAGCGTCTTGCCCGCCGCGATCGACAGGAACACCGAGCCCGCATCGGCGAAACGCTTCAAGTCCGG
Source organism: Reyranella sp. (assembly GCA_035501235.1). Lineage (GTDB taxonomy): Bacteria > Pseudomonadota > Alphaproteobacteria > Reyranellales > Reyranellaceae > Reyranella. The sequence continues at coordinate 5,940 of DATJWN010000336.1, read as the reverse complement.
CATCACCGAATCCATGCTCTGCGGTTTCACCGCCAGCACGACGATCTCCGGCGTCTCCTTGACCTCGTTCGAGGCGGCAACGCCGCGCACCTTCTTCGGCCGCAACGCCTCGACCGGCTCGGCGACGATGGCATCGGAAGCGGCCAGTCCGCGCTGCAGCCAGCCGTCGAGCATGGCGCCGCCCATCTTGCCGCAACCGACCAGCAGGAGCTTGGTCATGGTCAGCGTCCCTTGAACTTCGCCGGCCGCTTTTCGCGGAAGGCGGCGCTGCCCTCCTTGCGGTCGTCGGAGGTCGCGATCTTTTCGAGCTTGTAGCGCTCCGGCACGAAGATCTCGGCCGGACCCTTGGGCAGCGTCTGGTTCGCGAAGTCGCGCAGGGTGCGAATGACCAAAGGCGCGGAGCCCGCGATCACCTTGGCCATGCGGCGCGCCTCTTTCCGTTCCTCGCCGAGCGGCACGACCTTGTTCACGAAGCCCACGTCATAGGCGCGCTTGGCGGAGATCTCCTCGCCCAACAGCAGCAATTCCATCGCGACCTTGTGCGGCATGCGCGAGACGATGCCCGGCATCAGCCCGCCGAACACGCCGACCTTGGCCTCGGGATACATGAACTTGGTTGTGTCGGCCGAGACCATGAGATCGCAGGTCATGACGAGGCAGATGCCGCCGCCGATCACCCAGCCTTGCGTCGCGGCGACCACCGGCTTGGTGAGCTTGTAGGAGACGTCGGGCACGGCCTTCCACATGGCCGCCGGCGGTTCCTTCAGATCGGCGCCGACGCAGAAGGCCGGACCATCGGCCTGCAGGACCGCGACCTGGTCGTCGCCCGCTTCGAAGGCGCGATAGGCGTCGTACAGGCCGTCGCACAGCTCCTGAGTCAGCGCGTTGCGCTTCTCCGGCCGCGCCATGGTGATGGTGGTGATGCCCTCGCTTGATTCGACTGTAACCAGGCCCACGTCTTGATCCTCCGGCGTTCTTGTCCGGAGGGTAGCAGCCGCCCATACTCGTCGCATCAGGAGTCACGCCATGCAGACCCGCAATCCCTTCTTCGACGATCTCAGCAAGGTGGCCAACAGCGCCATGGGCGCCCTCACCGGCGTCAAGGACGAGGTCGAGAACAAGATCCGCGACCAGATCGCCAAGTACCTCGACGGCATGGACATTCCGCGCCGCGACGAGTTCGAGGCCGTCAAGGCCATGGCCGCCAAGGCGCGCGAGGAGAACGAGGAGCTCAGGAAGCAGATCGCCGAGCTGCAGGCGAAGCTTCCATAGATCATTTTGGACCGCGGGCCTCCAGGCCCGCATCATGAGCGGGCCTGGAGGCCCGCGGTCCGGAAGAGGAAAGAATGCGCGTCGGCGTTGAAGTAGGAGGCACCTTCACCGATCTCGTCGCGGTCGAGGATGGGCGGGTCGTCGTCACCAAGGTGCCGAGCACGCCGCGTTCGCCGGATATCGGCGCCTTCGATGCGCTGACCGCTTCCGGCATCGATCTCGCGCGCATCGAGGATCTGGGGCACGGCTCGACGGTCGCCACCAATGCCGTGCTGGAGCGCAAGGGCGCCGCCGTCGCCTTCGTCACGACGGAGGGTTTCCGCGACCTGCTGTTCATGCAGCGCCACGACCGGCGCAATATCTACGACCTTTTCTATGCCAAACCCGCACCGCCGGTGCGCCGCAAGGACTGCTTCGAGGCGCCGGAAAGGCTGCGTGCGGACGGATCAGTCGAGACCCCCCTAGACAGCGCAAATGTAAGCATTGAGCTGATCCCGGCGCTGAAGGCCGGCGGCTATCGCGCCGTCGCCATCTGCCTGTTGAACGCCTACGCCAATCCGGCGCACGAGCAGGCACTGGCAGCGGCGATCACCGAAGCCCTGCCCGGCGTGCTGGTCACCTGCAGCCATCAGGTCGCACGCGAATTCCGCGAATTCGAGCGCGCCTCGACGACGCTGCTCTCGGCCTATGTGCAGCCGGTGATCGACGGCTATCTCCATCGCTTCGAGGGCAAGCTCGCGGAGGCGGGCTTCAAGGGCCGCTTTACGGTGATGCAGAGCAATGGCGGGCGGCTGCCGGCCGAGGCGATGCGCACCAGCGCCATCACCGCGCTCTACTCGGGCCCGGCCGCCGGTGTGGTGGGCGCGACGCGCCAGGCCGCGCGCTCGAGCTTCAAGGACCTGATCACCTTCGACATGGGCGGCACCTCGACCGATGTCTGCCTGGTGCAGGACGGCCGGCCCTCGCTCGCCTCCGAGAGCGAGATCGACGGCCTGCCCATCCGCACGCCGGTGCTCGACATCGTGTCGGTCGGCGCGGGCGGCGGCTCGCTTGCCTGGGTCGACGATGGCGGCATGCTGCGGGTCGGTCCGCAAAGCGCCGGCGCCGATCCCGGTCCCGCCTGCTACGGCAAGGGCGGCACGGAGCCCGCCATCACCGACGCACACATCGTGATCGGCACCATCCGGCCCGAGGCGTTCCTTGGCGGCCGGATGAAGCTCGACGGCGACGCGGCCCGCCGCGTGTTCGAGCCTGTCGCGCAGCGCTTCTCGCTGTCGGTCGAGCAGGCCGCCTCCTCGGCGCTGCAGCTCGCCGACGCCAACATCGTGCGCGCCATCCAGCTCGTCTCGACCGAACGTGGCCGCGATCCGCGCGATTACGCGCTGGTGCCGTTCGGCGGCGCGGGCCCGCTGCATGCCGCGCGCATCGCCGAGGAGCTCGGCATCTCGACCATCGTCGTGCCGCCCAATGCCGGCGTGATCTCGGCCTATGGGCTGGTCGCGAGCGACTACACCAAGTTCGACGCCGTCACGCGCAAGATGAAGCTCGATGAGGCAGCCGCCAAAGAGGCGAGCAAGACGTTCGACGAGATGCGCAAGCGGCTCGCCGCGCAGTTCGCCGACATGAAACTGCCGGGTGAGCTGGTCTATACGCACACGCTCGACATGCGCTTCGTCGGCCAGGCCTTCGAGGTCGGTGTCGAGATCCCCGCGGACAAGATCGCCTCGCTCGATGCCGCCTATATCTCCGGCCTGTTCGCCGACGCGCACCATCGCACCTTCATGCACGGCGCCAAGCTCGACCGGCCGGTCGAGATCGTGACCCTCCGTGTCGGCGCCACCTTGCCGATCGGCGCGGCGCCGAAGCTCGACCGCGAGACCTTGGCCGCGAAAGCGCCCGACCAGGCGCGCATCTTCCACGGCGAAGCGTGGCTCGACTGCGCGCGCTACACCGCCGAGGCGCTGAGCGCCGGCCAGAAGATCGCCGGACCGGCCGTGATCGAGGGCCACACCGCCACGACCTGGGTGCCACCCGGCTGGACGGCCGCGCTCGATCCGGCGGACAATCTGATCCTGCGGAGGACGTGATGTGCTCTTCCGGACCGCGAGCCTCCGGCTCGCTCGGACTCATGAGCGAGCCGGAGGCTCGCGGTCCGCATGAGCATGACGGGAGATCGATATGACTGCCTTGGGACCGATCGACTACGCCGTCATCAGCCAGGCGCTGATCGCGGGCGCTCGCGAGATGGGCGTGAAGCTGATCCGCTCGGCCTATTCGACCATCCTGCGCGAGGCGCGCGACGGATCGGCCGGCCTGATGGATCGCCACGGCAACACGGTGGCACAGGCCGAGCTCATTCCCATGCAGCTCGGGCCGATCGGCGAGACCTTGCGCGCGTGCCTCAGGCGCCATCCCATCGAGACGCTCGAGGAAGGCGACTTCCTGATCAACAACGACCCGTTCGAGGGCGGCCAGCACATCCCCGACGTGTTCATCTTCACGCCGATCTTCGTGGAAGGTCGCGTCGTGGGCTTCGGCGCCAGTGTAGCGCATCACCTCGATCTCGGCGGCGGCGCGCCTGGCCTCAACATCCATGCCTCGGATGTCTACCAGGAAGGCATCCGCTTCCCGCCCAGCAGGTACAACTTCCACCAGGACTGGAACGGCGGCTCTTTCGAGCGGCTGGTCACGGCGAACGTGCGCGTGCCCGATCTCACCATCGGCGACTTCAACGCGCAGTTCGCGGCCAACGCGATCGGTGTGCTGCGGGTGAAGCAGCTCTGCGAGCGCTACGGCGTCGACAAGGTCGAAGCCGCGATGGCGGAGATGCAGGACTATTCCGAGCGTCGCGTGCGCGCGGCCATCGCCCAGGCGCCCAAGGGCACCTTCCATGGCGAGGACGCGATCGACGATGACGGCCTCTCGGACGATCCGCTGGTCATCAAGGCCAAGGTCACCATCGCCGACGACAGCGTCGAGATCGATTTCGAGGGCACCTGCCCGCAGGTGAAGCGCAACCTCAACTGCCCCTACTCCAGCACCTTGTCGGCGGCGCTGTCGTGCGTGAAGTCGGTGCTGACCAGCCCGGACATTCCCTACAACGAGGGCATGGCCCGGCCGATCCGCATCAAGGTGCCCTACGGTTCTCTCCTGAATCCACGCCCGCCCGCGCCGGTGCGCGCGCGCATGATCCCGGCCTATCGCGTGTTCAACGCGGTGATGAAGGCGATGGCGCAGGCCCTGCCCGACAAGGTGATCGCCACGGGCTTCGACTGCACGACGGCCTTCTGTCTCTCCCACCTGGGCGAGAAGGGCTACAGCGTCTATCTCGAGATCTTCGGCGGCGGCTACGGCGCCTCGAAGGGCGCCGACGGCTGCGATGCCGTCGACAGCCCGCTCAGCAACTGCTCGAACGCTCCCGTCGAATCGCTCGACATCGATTACGACTTCTTCCGCATCGTCGGCTACGAGCTCGCGCCCGACTCCTTCGGCCTCGGCGCGCGGCGCGGCGGCGCGGGCTTCTTCCGCCGCTGCGAGATCCTGCGCGACGACGTCCAGCTCGCCATCTACTCCGACCGCTTCCGCCTCGCCCCCGAGGGCCTTTTAGGCGGCGAGCCCGGCCAGCGCGGCTACTGTCGCGTGCTGCGCGCGTCAGGCGTGACGGAAGACCTGAAGAGCAAAGCCGCCGTTGATCTGGCGAAAGGCGACATCGTCGAGATGTTCGTGGGCGGCGGCGCCGGCTTCGGCCGCGTCTCCGAGCGCCCCGACTCCCTGATCGATCGCGACCTCGCCGACGGCCTCCTCACGCGCGATCCCAGGAGCGCGAGGAAGCTGGCGGCGGAGTAACCCGTCTCCTAGCCTCTGGCAAAAATGCTTTCCTCTTCATTCTCTTGTTAGGGCGCAAGGCCCTTATCTAAAGCGCACCCACCGACTTCAGATAGAGGTCGCTCGCTTCCTTCGTGACCTTTCCGGCCTTTCCGCCGCCGATCGTGCGGCCGTCGATCTTCGTCACCGCCGTCACGCCGCCGAGCGTGCCCGTCACGAAGGCTTCGTCGGCCGAATAGACCTGCGCCAGGGTGAAGTCGCATTCCTTCGCGACATTGCCCGCGCCGCGCCAGGCGTCGATCACGTTCTGCTGGGTGATGCCCTTGAAGCTGTAGAGGCTGGTCGAGGTCCAGAGCTCGCGGCCGCGGACGATGAAGAAGTTGGTCGAGTTGCAGGAGGCGACGAAGCCGCGCGGATCGAGCATCAGCGCCTCGTCGGCACCGGCCTTGATCGCCTGGATCAGCGCCTGGATCAGGTTCAGGCGGCTGTGCGAGTTGAGGCGGAGGTCGAACTGGTCGGGCTGCGTCGTTCGGAAGGTCGAGGTGAAGAGCGCGTAGCCCTTCTCCTTGGCCTCGGGCAGCGGCGTCTTGTACTCGGCCACGATCACCATGGTGGGCTTGCCTAAAGCGAAGCGCGGGTCCTGGTTGGGCGTCTTCTTGACGCCGCGCGTGATCATCAGGCGGATGTGCGCGCCGTCCGTCATGCCGTTCCGGTCGAGCGTGTCCCGCACCGCCTTGATCACGCCCTTGCGGTCGAGGCCGATGTCGAGATCGATGGTGCGCGCCCCCTCGAACAGGCGGTCCATGTGGGCGTCGAGGCTGATCAGCTTGCCTTTGACGAGGC
>DATJWN010000335.1:0-5810 GCA_035501235.1 Reyranella sp. | reverse complement strand
GGGCCGTGCTGCTCGCGTCGATCTTCATCGCCGCGTCGCTCGCGCTCGCCAAGCGCGCGCCGTGGCCCGCGCTGATCCTGCTGCTGGGCTTCGGCTGGCAGCTCTACACCAGCCACGCCAGCCCGCACGGTCCCATTGCCTTCGGGCTGCTGATCGCGGCGTCGCTGTGGACCTGGTGGTGGCGACGCCGTCGGGCGAGCTAGCTAGCTCGCCTTCTTGAGGTGCGGGAACATCGCGATCCGCGCCTCGTCGTCCATCTCGGTCTTGAACGCGTGCTTGTCCTTCAGCGCCAGCGCCTTCTGCGCGGCGGGGCGGGCCGAGATCTCTTCGAGATGGCGCTTGAGATTGGGCAGCGTGGCCATCGCCTCGGGGCCGAGCACGTTCGGCACCAGGCGCGACCAGCCCCAGACGGCCATGTCGACGATGCCGTACTCGGTGCCCACCATGTAGCGCTGCGTGCCGAGCCGCTCGTTCAGGATGTTCCAGTGACGGCGCGCCTCGAAAGTGTAGCGCGTGACGGCGTAGTCCTTGGGCTCCGGCGCGAAGTTGCGGAAGTGCACGGCCTGGCCGGAATAGGGGCCGATGCCCGAGGCCACGAACATCAGCCACGAGAGCAGCTCGCCGCGCGCCTTGTCGGTCTTGGCCGGGAGGAACTTGCCGGTCTTCTCGGCGAGATAGAGCAGGATTGCGTTGCTGTCGAAGACCGTCGCATCGCCGTCGACGATCGCCGGCAGCTTGGCGTTGGGATTGACCGCGAGAAAAGCAGGCTTGTGCTGCTCGCCCTTGCGCGTGTCGACGGGGATCAACTCGTACGGCAGACCCATCTCTTCGAGGGCGAGCGCGACCTTGGTCGGGTTGGGAGCGAGATTGTAGTAGAACTTGATCATGGGGTTCCTCGTGAACGGTTTTCCGCCAACCATCGTAGGAGCGGGCAGCCCTGGCTTCAATCCGATCAGGAACCGCCGTCGGCCTTGATGCCGAGCTGGGCGATCAGCTTGCCGAGCCGCTCGTGCTCGGCCTGCATCGCCGCACCGAGCTCCTCGGGCGTCATCGGCAAGGGCGTGATGTAGGCCGCTTCGAGACGTTTCACGGTTTCCGAATCGGTCAATGCCACGGCCATCGCCTTGTTCACCTTGTCGATGATCGGGCGCGGCAGGGTCTTCTGGCCGAAGAGCGGCAGCGAGGAGCGGATCTCGGCGTCGCCGACGCCCTGCTCGGCCATGGTGGCGACGTTGGGCAGCTCCTCGAGCCGCTTGGGGCCGACCACGGCCAGCGCCTTCAGGCGGCCGGCCTTGACGTGCGCCATCACCAGCGTCGTGCTGATCATGCCGAGATCGAGGCGGCTCGCCAGCAGGTCCTGGATGCCGGGCGGCAGTCCCTTGTAGTTGATGGCCGCGACGTCGAGCCCGAACCTGATCTTCAGGAGCTCCGGCACGAGGTGCGCGCCGGTGCCGTTGCCCGAGTTCAGGTAGTTGAGCTTGCCCGGATTCTTCTTCGCATGGGCCACGAAGCTCGCGATGTCGTTGGCCGGCGAATCGGGCGGCACGCAGATCAGCGCGGTGCTGACGCCGATCATGGCGATCGGCTGGAAGTCGGCCATGGCGTCGAACGGCGCCTTCATCAGGAAGTTGAGCGCGACATGGCCCGACACCGTCTGGAAGAGCGTGTAGCCGTCGGGCGCGGCGCTCAGCACGAGCTGGCCGGCGACGATGCCGTTGGCGCCCGGCCGCGGATCGATCACCCAGAGCTGGCCGAGCTCGCGTTGCATCGCGTCCGATATCGAGCGGCTGCCGACATCGATCAGGCCGCCGGCCGGTCCAGGCAGCACCACGCGGATCGGCTTGCTCGGATAGTTGTCGGCGCGCGTGGGGAAGGGCGCGGCAAGGGCCGCACCCAGCAGCAGTCTGCGGGACAGCATGTCAGTTGGCGCGATAGAACGGCTTGTCGCCGCACACCGTCACGCGATGGCCGTAGCGGCGGTGCGGGAAGTAGTCGAACATCGCATGATGCTGGGCGCAGCGATTGTCCCAGAAGGCCACCGAGTTCGGCCGCCACTTGAAGCGGCACTGGAACTCCGGCGTCTCGAGGTGGCGATAGAGCATCTCGAGCAGCGCGTCGCTTTCGTTCTTCCTGAGCTGCGGGATGCGCAGCGTGAAGCCGCGATTGACGTAGAGCGACTGCCGACCGGTCACCGGATGGGTGCGCACGACCGGATGCTCGGCATTGGGGAACTGGATGTTGTCGCGGTCGGTCGCCTTGACGCGGTAATAGTGCGCCTTGGAACTGTCGTGCGTCGCGGTCAGGCCCTGCAGCAGTTTCTTGATCGGCTCCGACAGCGTCTCGTAGGCGCGGTACATGTTGGCGAACAGCGTGTCACCACCGCCGTCGGGCGGCACCTCGGTGAGATGGAGGATCGAGCCCATCGGCGGCTCGGCATCGCACGAGACGTCGGAATGCCATTCCTCGCCCGCGACGCGCTTGGACTTTTCGTCGGCCTTGATGACCAGGATCTCGGGATGCTCGGGAAAGGTGATTGGGGCGTTGGGATGGACGTGCAGCGGGCCGAATCGGCGGCCGAAATCCTTGTGCTGCTCGATGCTCATCTTCTGGTCACGGAAGAAGATCACCAGGTTGTCCATCAGCGCATCGTGCACCTCCTGGAACTGCTGGTTGCCGAGCGGCTTGGCGAGATCGACGCCATAGATTTCCGCGCCGATTACGGGCGTGAGCTTGCGCACTTCGATGGTCTGGTAGCCCATGGGTCGTTTCCTCCGTTGCCCGCACCCTACGCCGGCCAATGCGCGGCGCCTGCGGGAAGTGGACGAAGTCCGTATTACGGACTAGGGTCGCCGCCATGGCCGAAGCCGTCATCGAGCCGGTCCGCCGCAGCCTCGCGGTGCTGGAGGCGCTGAGCCGCCGGCGCAGCACGACGCTCTCGCTGCTGACCGGCGAGACCGGCCTGCCGCGGCCCACCGTGGTGCGACTGCTGCACACGCTGATCGCGCTGGGCTATGCGGCCCATGTCTCGCGCGAGCAGGGCTACCGGCTGACCGACCGCGTGCTCGGCCTCGCCGAATCGATCCGCTTCGTCGATCATCTGGTCGATGCCGCCATCCCGCACATGCGCCGCTTCACCGAGGAACATGGATGGCCGCTCTATCTTGCCACGATCAGTCACGGCGCGATCGTCATCCGCCATTCGACCGCGCCCGAATCGCCGATGGCGTTCGAGGGCGCGGGCCTCAACCTGCGCCGGCCGGTGCTGATCAGCGCGCTCGGCCGCGCCTGGCTCGCCTACTGCCCGGAGGAGGAGCGCCGCGCCATCCTGCGCGATATCGGCGGCCTCACGCGCCGGCAGGAGGCGGCGCTTGACCTCGTGCTGGAGCGCGTACGGCGGGACGGCGTCGCCTTCACCCAGCCGCCGCGGCCGACGCGGCTGCACGGCATGGCCGTCGCGATCCAGCGCGACGCGCGCATGCTGGGCAGCCTGTCGATGCGCTTCCCTCGTTCGGCGATGACCGAGGAAGTGGCCGCCCAGCGTTTCGGAAAGCGGATGCAGGCTCTGGCGCGGGCGATCGCGCGCGATGTCTGATATCAAGATGCAAATAAGGGAGGAACAAATGTCATTCCGCGCGCTGGTGCTCACTCAAGGAGCCGACCGCAAGGTGAGCGGCTCGATCGAGACGCTCGACGAAAGCAGGCTGCCGGCGGGCGACGTCACGGTCGCGATCGACTATTCGACCTTGAACTACAAGGACGGGCTGGTCCTCACGTCGGGCGGCGGGCTCGTGAAGACCTGGCCGCATGTCGGCGGCATCGATTTCGCGGGAACCGTCGAGACGAGCGACAACGCCTCGTTCAAGCCGGGCGACAAGGTCGTGCTGAACGGCTGGAGGGTGGGCGAGCTGCATTGGGGCGGCTATGCGACCAAGGCGCGGGTGAAGGGCGATTGGCTGGTCAAGCTGCCGGGCTCGATGTCGCCGAAGCGCGCCATGGCGATCGGCACCGCCGGTTACACGTCGTTGCTTTGCATCATGGCCTTGCAGAAGCATGGCGTGCGGCCCGAATCGGGCGAGGTGTTGGTGACGGGCGCAGCGGGCGGCGTGGGCTCCGTTGCCGTCGCGATCCTGGCGAAGCTCGGCTACCAGGTCGTGGCCGCGACCGGCCGACCGCAGGAAGGCGACTATCTGAAGGGGCTCGGCGCCGCGACCATTCTCGATCGCAAGGAGCTGACCGAAGCGCCCGACCGGCCGCTGCTGTCGGAGCGCTATGCCGGAGTCGTCGACACGGTCTCGGGCGTGATGTTCGCGCGTGCGCTTGCGCAGCTGAAATATGGTGGTGCCGCCGCGGTCTGCGGCCTCGCGGGCGGGCCGGCGTTCCCGGGCTCGATCCTCCCGTTCATTCTGCGCGGCGTGTCGGTCTACGGCATCGATTCGGTGATGCTGCCCAAGGCACCGCGCGAGGAGGCGTGGAAGCGGCTCGGCGCCGACCTGCCGCTCGACAGGCTCGACAGCACGGTGAGTGAGGCAGGCCTCGGGGATCTGATGGGACTGGCCCCAAAAATCCTCAAAGGAGAGGTACGTGGCCGCGTGGTTGTCGACGTGAACAAATGATAGGTTGACCGATCTGTCGTCCCGCGCTGAAGGCGCGTCTGGATGCCCCGCGCTCGGGACGACGCCGTTTTTGCATTTTACGTAGGGACCCCGCATGACTCCGCCGAAATCAGCGCCCGTGGCCAACAACATGGACGCCTTCTTCATGCCGTTCACCGCGAACCGGCAGTTCAAGAAGAACCCGCGCCTGCTGGCGAAGGCCAAGGGCATCCACTACTGGACGCCGGAAGGCCGCAAGATCATCGACGGCACCGCGGGCCTGTGGTGCGTGAATGCCGGCCACGGCCGCGAGGAGATCAAGGCGGCGATCGCCCAGCAGCTCGAGGAGATGGACTACGCGCCCAGCTTCCAGATGGGCCATCCGAAGTCCTTCGAGCTCGCCGCGCGTCATGCGGCCCTCCTGCCGGGCGACCTGAACCACGCCTTCTATTGCAACTCGGGCTCGGAAGCGGTCGATTCGGCGCTCAAGATCGCGCTCGCCTATCACCGTGCCGCCGGCCAGGGCACGCGCACCCGCTTCATCGGCCGCGAGCGCGGCTATCATGGCGTCGGCTTCGGCGGTATCTCGGTCGGCGGCATGGTCAACAACCGCAAATGGTTCACCTTGCTGGCCGGCGTCGATCACCTGCCGCACACGCACCTGCCGGAGAATGCCTTCTCCAAGGGCGAGCCGGAGAAGGGCGCGCATCTCGCCGACGAGCTCGAGAAGATCGTCGGCCTGCACGATGCCTCGAACATCGCTGCCGTCATCGTCGAGCCCTGCGCGGGATCGACCGGCTACCTGCCGCCGCCCAAGGGCTACCTGAAGCGCCTGCGCGAGATCTGCGACAAGCACGGCATCCTGCTGATCTTCGACGAGGTCATCACCGGCTTCGGCCGTCTCGGCGCCTCCTTCGCTGCCGAGAAGTTCGGCGTCATCCCCGACCTGATGACCGTGGCCAAGGGCATCTCCAACGCCACTGTGCCGATGGGCGGCGTGTTCGTGCGCAAGCACATCTACGACGGCCTGATGAACGGCCCGGAGAACGTGATCGAGCTGTTCCACGGCTATACCTACTCGGCTCATCCGCTGGCCTGCGCCGCGGCGTCGGCGGTGCTCGACATCTACAAGAACGAGAGCCTGTTCCAGCGCTCGGCCGAGCTCTCCAAGTACTGGGAGGACGGCGTGCACTCGCTCAAGGGCACCAGCCCGGTGAC